>DATLYE010000095.1:0-17567 GCA_035575135.1 Bryobacteraceae bacterium | reverse complement strand
GGACTGACGCCGCAGGCCTCTGCCGAGGAGATCCGCGAGGCCTACCGCACGCTGGCCCGGCTGCTACACCCCGATCAGTATCAGGAGGAGAAGCTCAAGCGTGCGGCCGAAGGCCAGATGAAGCGCCTCAATCTGATCTACGCCGAACTCTCCGATCCCGAACGGCGCAGGCGCTATGATCAGAGCCTCCAAAGCCTGGCGGCCTGTGGGTGGCGAGGCCGGATCGCCCCGCGCGCAGCGCATCTCGCCGTGGCGGCCGCGCTGGGCGCAGGCGTTGTTGCAGGCTGGCTGGCGCGGACGCTCTCTCGCGGCAACCCGCCGGTAACGCCGGCCGCCCGTCCTGGCGTGACCGACCCCGCTCCTGCGCCCGCCTCGCTTCAGGTCAAGACGGCCCCCGGGCCCGCCGCCCGCCGCCTCAGGGCTGCGCCGCCTTTCTCCTCGAGTGGCGGAGCCGATGACGCCGCCCGGGTGCCCGTGCCCCAGCCCCACGATCCCGACTTGCCTGCCCTGGCCTCCGTAGCCCCTCCGCCTTTCGAGTCTGCCGGAATTGCGGCCGCTGCCATCGAGCCGCCGGAGGAGCGCCCCCGCTTCTCCGGGCGCTGGCTCTACGCGCATCCGCAAACCGGCAACGGCTCGCCATGGCTCTACCCGCCTGAGTACATCGAGCTGGTCATCGTGGAACGATACGGGCGGCTGCGCGGTTCCTATCGCGCCCGCTACCGCATCCTGGACCGCGCCGTCTCCCCCTACGTCGCCTTCCAGTTCGAAGGCGAAGCGCCGGCCTCGGAGGCGGCTCAGTTTCCCTGGACCGGGCCGTCAGGGGCGCGCGGCGCCGTACGCCTCTATCTGCGTTCGCAAAACACCCTGGAAGTCGCCTGGTCCGTGATGGAGCCAGGCGGGCAACCGGCGCTCGTCTCCGGCACCGCGCTGCTCACCCGCCTCCGCGAACCCTGAATCCGCCGCCTCGCTGCGACATAATGGAAGGAAAACCTTTCCCGGAAGGAGACCGCAAAATTGGCAGTTCAGACACGAGATCGCAATCTGGTGGCGACTCTTCAGGATCTGGCCACACGCCTGCGCATTCATTCCATACGCTCCACCACCGCAGCCGGCAGCGGCCACCCCACAAGCTGCACCTCGGCTGCGGAGATCGTTTCGGCGCTGTTTTTCTCCGTCATGCGCTATGATCCGAAGAACCCTAGGAACCCCAACAACGACGTTTTCATCCTTTCGAAAGGACATGCTGCGCCGGTGCTGTACGCGGCCTGGGCGGAAGCCGGCTTCCTGAGCCCGGACGAGCTGCTGACCCTGCGCCGGATTGACTCGGATCTCGAAGGCCATCCCACGCCGCGGCTGCCCTTTGTGGACGTGGCGACCGGCTCGCTCGGCCAGGGACTTTCCGCCGGCGTCGGCATGGCCATCGGCGCTAAGTACCTGGACCACTCCGCGCAGCGGATCTACGTGCTGCTCGGGGACGGCGAAGCGGCTGAGGGCGCCGTTTGGGAAGCGGCCGAGGTGGCGGCCCACTACAAACTGGACAACCTCTGCGCCACCGTGGACGTCAACCGCCTCGGCCAGAGCCAGCCCACCATGATCCAGCACGACCTGGACACGTACCGCGCCCGCTGGTCGGCCTTCGGCTGGCACGCTCTCGTAGTGGACGGGCACGATCTGGACGCGCTGCTCGATGCCTACGAGGAGGCCGCCGCCACCACGGGCCGCCCCACGGTGATTCTGGCGCGCACGCTCAAGGGCAAGGGCATCCCGGCTGCGGAAAACAAAGACGGCTATCATGGCAAAGCCCTTCCGGCAAAGGAGGCCGAAGAGACGATTCGCGAGCTCGAAGGCCGGCTCAACGGACGCGCACCGGCATGGGTGCCGCGCCTTCCGGAAAACGCCCCCGCGCCGGTGATCACTCCGGGGCGGCTGCCTTCTCCTCCCTACAGCGCCGGCAAAGATCAGGTTGCGACGCGCGAAGCTTTCGGCAAGGCCCTGGCGGCTCTGGGGCGCACGGATCCGCGGGTGGTCGTCCTGGACGGCGACGTCAAGAATTCCACTTTCACCGAAGAGTTCGAAAAAGCCTTTCCCGGCCGCTTCTATCAGATGTTCATCGCCGAGCAGAACATGATCGGCGCCGCCATGGGGCTGGCCGCGCGCGGCAAGATCCCGTTTGCCGCCAGCTTCGCCTGCTTTCTGTCCCGCGCCGCCGATTTCATCCGCATGGCCGCCATCAGCAACTCCAACTTCAAGCTCTGCGGCAGCCACGTGGGCGTCTCGATCGGCGAGGACGGGCCCTCGCAGATGGGACTCGAAGACCTGGCCATGTTCTGCGCCGAGCCGAACTTCACCGTCCTCTATCCGAGCGACGGCGTAAGCACGTGGCGCGCGGTGGAACTGGCGGCGCACATCCAGGGGCCCGTCTACATCCGCACCACCCGGCCCAAGACTCCGGTGATCTACAGCCCGGAGGAGACGTTCGAAATCGGGAAATGCAAAGTCGTCCGCAGCAGCCCCGAGGATCGCATCACCATCGTCGCCGGCGGCGTGACCCTGTTCGAGGCGCTCAAGGCTCATGACGAACTGCGGAAACAAGGCATCCCGGTGCGTGTGATTGATCTGTTCTGTGTGCAGCCGGTGGACCGCGAGACGCTGGTCCGCGCCGCAGCTGAGACCGGAGGACGGATCATCACGGTCGAAGACCACTACCTGCACGGAGGGCTGGGCGATGCCGTGCTGTCGGCCCTGGCGCAAGAGCGCGTCGCGGTCTGGAAGATGGCCGTGCGCGAGATTCCGCGCAGCGGCGCTCCGGAAGAACTTCTGGACCGCTACGGCATCTCCGCTCGCCACATTGTCGCCCAGGTGCATGCCGCCCTGGCGTCCTAATCCTAAGGCGGTGTTTCTCCGGCAAGCAGGCGAGGGGAAGAAGCCGAGTCGGCCGGGACCGCAGGATCTGCCGGCCGGCTCGCACTTCACCGCTTGTGCGGCGCAACTTGAATGCGACCGCCAAAGGGATCCGGACCGCCGCGCCTGGTCAGCGCCAGCACCGCCCGGCCGGATTCGAGCAACCGCCGGGCGATGTATTTGCCCGTGAACCCGAACGCTCCGGTGACGGCGTCTCGTTCAGGCCCATTCATCCCCGCAGCTCAGCGCAGCACGTCTTCCAGACGGATCCGGGCCTCGGTCCTGGCGTCACGGTATTTGACGATGACGGGCGTATAAAGCGACAGGCCCCAGTCCTTACCGGGACCCTGCCGCACGGGGCGCGCGCCCGCCACCACCACGGCGTTCTCCGGAATCACGAGCGGTTCCTCGTCGGAGGCGGTGTGGATTTCCCCGCGCACCAGGTCATAGACCGGAGTCGAGCGCGTCAGGATCACGCCGCTTGCGAGCACCGCCCGGCGCTTGACGACCGTGCCTTCATAGACGCCGCAGTTGCCTCCCACCAGCACTTCGTCCTCGATGATCACCGGCAGGGCGCCCACGGGCTCGAGCACGCCGCCAATCTGCGCACCGGCCGAGATATGGCAGTTCTTTCCGATCTGTGCGCAGCTGCCGATCAAGGCGTGGCTGTCCACCATCGTGCCCTCGTCTACGTAGGCGCCGGTGTTGATGTACATGGGCGGCATGCAGGTGACGCCGCGCGCCACAAAAGCGCCGTCGCGGATGCTCGAGCCGCCGGGCACCAAGCGCACGCCGCTTGCCACAGTGAGCCGCTTCAGGGGATAGGTGGCTTTGTCGAAGAAAGGCAGCCGCGCCGGATGCACCGACATGTCCACCAGCGCGCCCATGCGAAAGCCGAGCAGGATTCCCTTCTTGACCCAGCCGTTGACCCGCCAGCCGCTCCGGCAAGAAGGATCGGGCTCGGCGGCGCGGATGCGGCCTTCGTTGAGGGCTTCCTTGAACCGTGCGAACAGGCGGAAGTGCTCCTCGGCGAAGACCTCCGGCTTGGCGTCGAACAGGGCTTCGATTTCAGCTTGCAGCATGGCGTGTGGAAGCCGGGATCAAAGCCAGATCGAGCAGCACCTTTTCGATCCGCGCCTGGCTGGCGGGGCTGGGCGGCACCAGCGGCAGGCGCCAGACGGGTTCGATGAGTCCCATCATGGCCAGCGCGGCCTTGACCGGGATCGGGTTGGATTCGACGAAGTTGACCTCCATGAGGTCGAAATACTTCCGATGCAACCGGCGCGCCGCGGCGAAGTCGCCTGCCAAGCAGAGCCGGACCATCTCGGTCATCTGGGCCGGGATTTCGTTGGAGACGACCGAGATCACGCCGCGGCCGCCCAGGGCGATGAGCGGCAGCGTGACGGCATCGTCGCCAGAAAGGACGGCGAAGTCCTCCGGCACCAGATTGAGAATCGCAGCCATCTGCGTGATGTTGCCGGAGGCCTCTTTGATGCCCACGATGTTGTCCACGGCGGCCAGACGCTTAACCGTGGCCGGCTCCACGTTGACGCCCGTGCGTCCCTGGACGCTGTAGACCACGATCGGAAGCCGCACCGCCGCGGCGATGGCCTTGTAGTGCTGGTACAACCCTTCCTGCGTGGGCTTGTTGTAGTACGGCGTGACCGAAAGGATCCCATCCGCGCCCATGGCTTCGAGTTCTTTGGCCAGTTCGATCACTTCGGCGGTGTTGTAGCCGCCCGCACCGGCCAGCACGGGCACTTTGCCTTTGGCCTCTTCGAGCGTGATCTCGACGACGCGCAGGTGCTCGGCGTGCGAGAGCGTGGGATTCTCGCCGGTAGTGCCGCAGGGAACCAGGAAGTTGACGCCGGCTTCGATCTGGCGCCGGACCAGCCGCCGCAGCGCCGGCTCGTCGAGCGATCCGTCACGCCGGAACGGCGTGACCACGGCGGTGCCGCATCCTGTGAACATAGGCTCCTCCTTGAAACAGGTGAGCTGCTTTTAAGACCCTTCGTTGCCGAACAAAATCTCGCCGAACTCGTAAAAGCCTTTCTTGCCGATGATCCAGCGGGCGGCCTGGAGCGCGCCGCGCGCAAAGCCTTCGCGGCTGCGCGCCGTGTGGCGCAGCGTGATGGTGTCGGCCGCCGAGTCAAATCCGATCTCGTGGGTGCCGGGATGGGCGCCGGCGCGGCTGGAGGAAACGTCCACGGGGCGCTCGTAGCCGGCCTGCCGCATCGCCTCGATCAGCCGGAGCATCGTGCCGGAGGGCGCATCCTTCTTGGCAGCGTGATGGATCTCCCAGCCCCAGGCGCCGTACTCCGGCTGTTTCTGGAGCAGCCGCGCCGCCTCCGAGACGATCCGGAAGAACACGTTCACGCCGATCGAATAGTTGGCGCTCCAGACGAGGCCGATGCCGCTCCGCGCCACGGTCTGGCGCACCTGGTCGCGCCGCTCGAACCAGCCCGTGGTCCCGACCACCAGATTGACGCCGAGGGCGGCGATGCGCTCGATGTTCTCCACCACCGCGGCGGGAACGGAGAACTCCACGGCCACGTCCACATTCCGGAAATTCTCCGGCGTGATCCCTTCGAAGCGGGCGTTGTTGAACTCGTCCAGCTTGAGGGCAACTTCGAAGCCGTACTCCGGCGCCAGTTGCTCGATGAGCCGCCCCATGCGGCCGTAGCCCACAATGGCCAGTCGCATTTCAGTCGAACACAGCGGGGTCGAGCCGGCTGAAGAATTCCCGGTGCAGGCGCTCGACGGTCCGCACCAGGTCCGGCTCGGCCACAACGAAGCTCAAGTTTAGCAGGGAGGCGCCCTGGGAGATCATGCGCACGTTGATATCTTCGATGGCGCGGAAGACGCGGCCCGCCACGCCGGGCGTATAGCGGATGTTGTCGCCGACCAGGCAGACGATGGCCTGCTGCTCTTCCACGTCCACTTCGGAGAAGCCGCGCAACTCCTCGCAAATCTCGCGGAGGCGCGCGTTGTTGTCGATCGTGAGGGAGACGCTGACTTCGGAGGTCGAAACCATGTCCACGGCGGTCTCCCAGCGGTCGAAGACCTCGAAGATGCGCCGCAGAAAACCGTGGGCCATCAGCATGCGGGTGGAGCGGACATTGACCACGGTGATGCCGCGCTTGCAGGCGATGGCCTTGACCACGTTTTCGCAGCGGACCGCCTCCGCCACGATGCGGGTGCCTCCGGCCTCAGGCCGGCGCGAGTTGAGGATCAGCACCGGGATGTTTTTTTCGACGGCGGGCAGCACGGTGGACGGATGCAGCACCTTGGCGCCGAAGTAGGCCAGCTCGGCCGCCTCGGCGAAGGAGATGATCTTGACGCGGCGGCCGCCGGGGAGGATGCGCGGGTCGCAGGTGAGCATGCCGTCCACGTCGGTCCAGATCTGGATCTCTTCGGCCCCGATGCCCGCGCCCACAATGGAGGCGGTAAAGTCCGAGCCGCCGCGGCCGAGCGTGGTCGTGACGCCTTTTTCCGTGGCGCCGATGAAGCCCCCCATCACCACCACCTTCTCGGCGGCCAGCGGCGGGATCGCCTCCGCCAGCCGTGCGTAGGTCAGCGGAAAGATGGGCGTGGCTTGGGTGTGGCGGGCGTCGGTGATGATGACGCAACGCGAGTCCAGGTGGGCGGTTTCGATGCCGAAGTTGCGAAAGGCCAGTGCGACGAGGGCGCTCGAAAGGCGCTCGCCGTAGCTGGAGATGGCGTCCAGCGAGCGCGGCGTCAGCTCGCCGAGCACGGCCAGACCGCGCACCAGCTCGGCCAGCTCCTGGAAGTGGCCGTCAATGAGGGCGCGCGCCTCGGGCCAGTCGGATTCCGAGATCACCGGCTGGGTTTCCCGCAGATGATAGTCGCGGAGCGCATCCAGCCCGGCCAAGGCTTGCTCCCGCCGGCCGTTCACCGCATCCGAGGCGGCCGCCAGCAGCCGGTTGGTGGTCTTGCCCATGGCCGAGACCACCACGACGGGGCGGCGATCGAGACGGGCCCGTACGATGGAGGCGACGCGTTCGATGGCGGCGGCGGATTCGACCGAGGTGCCGCCGAACTTCATCACGATCATCAGTCGAGCATCCCTTCCGAGAACATGAGCTCGGCGTTGAGCACGGCGGCGCCGGCCGCGCCCCGTACCGTGTTGTGGCCGAGAGCCACGAACTTGTAATCCAGCACCGGGCAGCCGCGCAGGCGCCCCACGAACACCGCCATGCCGCGCTCGCGCTCCACATCCTTGCGGGGCTGCGGGCGGTTGGGCAGGTTCATGTAGATGACGGGGCGCGGAGGCGCGCTCGGCAACTTGCGTTCCTGCGGGACGCTCGTGAAGCTCTCGAAGGCGGCGCGGACGTCGGCTTCCGAAGGCTTGGCAGACAACTCGACCGAGACCGTGACCGTGTGGCCGTCCACGACCGGCACGCGGTTGCAGTGAGCGCTGACGCGGGCGGGCAGGGGCTCGAAACGATCCCCGTCCAGGCGGCCCAGAATCTTCAGCGTCTCGGTCTGCATCTTCTCCTCCTCGCCGCTGATGAACGGAATGACGTTGGCGTGGATGTCCCAGGAGGCCACGCCGGGATAGCCTGCGCCGGAAATGGCCTGCAGGGTCGTGGCGATCACGCGCGTGATGCCAAAGGGCCTCAGGGGCGCCAGGCCCATGGTGAGCACCACGGTGGAGCAGTTGGGGTTGGTTACGATCTGGCCTTTCCAGCCTCGCCTGCGCTGCTGTACGGGGACGATCCGCAGGTGGTCGGGGTTGATCTCCGGCACGAGCAGCGGCACGTCCGGCTCCATGCGGTGATTCCGGGAGTTGGAGACCACGACGTGGCCGGCGCGGGCAAAGGCCTGCTCGATCTCTCCGGCGACGCCGGCGTCCATGGCGGAAAACAGCAGCCGGGGCGCGTTGCCCGGCTTGCATTCTTCCACGACCAGATCCGCCACGAACTCCGGGGTTTCCCCTCCGAGGCGCCATTCGGCCGCTTCGCGGTATTTCTTGCCCGCGGAGCGATCGCTGGCGCCGAGCCACTTCACTTCGAACCAGGGATGGTTCTGGAGAAACTTGACGAATTGCTGGCCCACCATTCCGGTGGCGCCGAGAATGCCGACTTCAATTTTGGGCTGCATAACTGGTTCCCTGACTCATGACTGAAGAAGACGCGTCGTGAGCTTGCGGTAGACTTCGACCGCCTCCTGGAGCTGGCGCTTGGGCACGCGCTCCTCGAGAGTGTGCGCCACGTGGATGCTGCCAGGCCCGATCAGGAAAGGCTTGCCCCAAGCGCCGCCGAAGGCGGGGATGTCCGTGGTGTACGCCACCACGGTGGTCTCGAAGCCGTCGAGGGCGTTGAGGCGGACGGCAGGCACACAGAGGACTTCGCGCACCTCCGCGCGCCCCGCAGCGGCCGCGCGGATGGCTTGGGAAATGCCGGCCGGGTCGCCGACCAGACGCACCATGAGTTCCGCCTGAGCGGCATCCGGGACGACGTTGGGAGCGCGGCCGCCGGAAATCGTCCCGATGTTGAGCGTGCTCGGGCCGAGCACGGGGTCGGCCGGCAGCGGAATGCGGCGGATGGCTTCGAGAGCGTCGAGCAGCTTTTCGATGGCGGATTCGCCGAGTTCCGGATACGCCGAGTGCGCCATGCGCCCGGAGGCGCGCAGTTCGACGCGCAGCGCGCCCTTGGAGCCGAGCGCCAGCCTGTTTTCCGTCGGCTCGCCATTGATCAGGTAGCGGGAGCCGCGCGGGCACCTGGAGGCGGCAAGCGCGCCGGCACTGTTACGTTCCTCACCGACCACAAACAGCACCGCGACGCCCCGCGCGCCTTCGGCAAGCAGCGACTCGGCGGCGACGAGCATGGAGGCGATGATGCCTTTGGCATCGCAGGCCCCGCGCCCCCAAATGTGCTCGCCGTCCTCGCGGGAGGGGAAAAACGGCGGCACGGTGTCCATGTGCGTGGACAAGGTCACCACCGGATCCCCCCAGGCGGCGAAGACGTTGAAGCGTCCCGGTTCGACCTCCATGCGCTCGACGCGCCCCTGGTAGCGCACGGCCAGCTCGGCGAGCAGGCGCTCCAGGTGCTCGCCCACGGCGGCTTCATTGCCGGTCACCGATTCGATGTCCACCAGTGTGCGCGTCAGCGTAAACAGGTCCATGCGCATCGCCCGGAACGGAGGGAGGGAGAAGGAAGAAAGCCGCGAGGAGACCAGCCGCGTGTTCTTGCTTCTCGATAGCGCTCCATCCGCACCTTTGACGGATGACAGTGGGCAGGTCTTAACCTTACCCCCCAACCGCCGGGGAGCGGGCTTCCCGCAGCGATTTCGGCGGATGAGTCAACCACTGAGCCCCTTTCGCCAAGGTGTCCGGAGCCGCCCGGAACTGCTCACCCCGCTACTGATGGCCTCCGCGCCTCTATCGGGAACAAACCCTGAGCATAGCGAAAACGGCGCGAGGGAGTCAAACACGGACTTTCGTTCCAGGTCGCGTGGTCCCGCGCGGGCGATTGCGGCCGCGGCGGGCCTGCCGGAAGGCGATCTCAAAGCGCGATGAGGAAGACGCCGGCGGCGACAAGCCCTGCGCCGAGCCAGCGCCGGCGCCCCACCCGTTCCTTGAGGACGTATTTCGCCAGGATGGTCTCGAGCACGTAGCTCAGCGCCGTCGCGGGCACGGCGAAGCTGAGCTCCGCCACAGACAGCAGCGCCAGGAACGCGCAGAACGAAACGGCCAGCAGGGCGACCGAAGCCAGGATGAAGCGGTTGCGGAAGAGGCGGCTCAGGACTCCGCCGAGCGCGCCCGGACGGAAGTCCCGGATCTCGCCATGATGCTTCATGGCGTGGCTCTGCATCAGCTCGGCGGCGGTGGTGGCTGCGACGATGACGGCGACCAGAGCCCACTTCACGGCGCCTGTGCTTTCCTGCGGCGGCGCCGCACGGTCCGCAGCGGCGTGGCTCCGACTAAAGCCACCCCGGCGGTGATGAGGAGCACGCCCAGCCAGCGCAGCGTGGAAACCTGCTCCAACAGGAACACCTTCCCGAAGATCACGGTCAGCACGTAGCCGATGGAGGTGACCGGGAGCACATAGCTGAGATCCGCCCAGCTGAGCAAGGCCATGCGCGAAAGCAGCCAGAGGATGAGGAGCGCCACACCCAGCGTCACCCACGGATTCCACAGCACCTCCAGAACCGCGGCGGGCGTAAAGGCCAGCACGCGGTTCTTCAAGCCGAGGCTGAGAGAGACGTTACCCAGCACGTTGGCCCCGACGACCACGGAGGTGAGGACGCGGGTCTTCAGCCGCAGCCGCGCCGAAGGTTTCCTCATGAGGCGACCTCCGGGTGCGAGCCGGGGGCGAGGGTGCGGCCGCGGCTCTCGCGCACAAACCGCCGCCGCCGCGCGCGCAGCGCCAGATACTCGCGGGCTTCTTTAAACAGTCGCCGCCGCTCGGCTCCGTCAAAAACGGCTCTTCGGGCCAGCCGCCAGATCACGCGCGGCCGGAAGTAGTACTCGCCGTAGAAGCGCTCCACCCAATCCACCAGTTCGGCGCGGTCCAGGCCGGGGTAACGGATATTGGGAAGCTGATGCCCGTGTTCGTCGGTCATCGGATCGAGGGTGAGCAGGCCGTGGCGCTGGACGTAGTCGTAAAATTCGGTGCCCGGGTAAGGATGCGCGATGGAAACCTGGATGGTCTCCACGTCCAGGCTCTTGGCGAACTCGATGGTCCGCCGCAGCGTTTCGCGCGTTTCTCCGGGGAGGCCCACGATGAAGTCCCCGTGAATGGCGATGCCGAGCTCCTTGGCGTTCCGCGTGAAGCGGCGGGCCATCTCCAGGGTGGCGCCCTTCTTGATGTTCTTCAAGATCTGCGGGTCGCCGGATTCGTAGCCCACAATCATGAGCCGGCAGCCCGCCTCCTTCATGGCCTTGAGCGTTTCGTAATCGGTGGTGACGCGCGAAGTGCAGGACCAGGTGAACTTGAGCGGCTTCAGTTTCCTGCACAATTCGATGGTCCGGGCCTTCTGGTAGTTGAAGGTGTCGTCGTCAAAGAAGATTTCCTTGAGCCCCGGGAACGCCTCCAGGGCGAATCGGACTTCGGCCGCCACGTCGTCGGCGGAGCGCACGCGCCAGCGGTGGCCGGAGTGGGTTTGCGGCCAGAGGCAGAAGGTGCACAGAGCAGGACATCCGCGCGAGGTGTACAAAGCGATGTAGGGATGGAGCAGGAAGGGGACGTTGTAGCGCGTAATGTCCAGATCGCGCTGGTAGACGCGGGTGACCCAAGGCAGTGCATCGAGGTTTTCGATGACGGGTCCGTCGGGGTTGTGCACGATGCGCCCGTTGCGGCGGAAGCTGACCCCGGGCAGTTCCTCGAGCGGGCGTCCTTGCGCGTAGTGGGCGATCTGGTAGTCGAATTCGCGGCGGACGACGAAATCGATGGCGGAAGAGGAGCGGAGAATTTTTTCCGGCTCCACGGTGACCGGCGGCCCCACGAAGGCCACGCGCAGCCTGGGATTGGCGTCCCGCATCATTTCGGCGATGCGGATGTCCACCTCGAGGCCGGGGGTCGAGGTGAACAGCACGAGCAGCTCGAAATCCCGGGCCATGGCCACCGTTTGCTCGATGGAGATTTTGTGAGGCGGGGCGTCCACGACTTTGCTGTCCGGCAGCATGCCGGCCGGATAGCACAACCAGACCGGGTACCAGTAAGACTCGATTTCGCGCGTGGCCGGCCAGCGGGAGCTGGCGCCGCCGTCAAACCCCTCAAAGGAGGGCGGGTTCAGGAAAAGAGTTCGCATGGACGCTCTCTTCAGTGTAAGACACGGCGCGGACTAACCACAAGAAATTCAATGGGAAGTCCGCTCGCGCGCACCCGGCCGTCTCCGGTTCACCATCCGGCGGGTGAAACCATGACGTTGGTGCGCCGTTCGAGCATGACGTTGCCGAAGTGGATCTCGAGCTCCGCCGGGCCGACAATACGGGTGTGGATGGTGCTCAGAATGCGGCGAGGCACCGCCAGCTCCCCGCGGATGACGTAGTCGCGGACGAACTCGACCCGCTTGAGGAAGATGGAGGGGTTCTTGACCAGCACGCCCCACTCCCGTACGGGCAGATACGTTTCCGCGTCGATCCAGAGCTCGCCCTTGAACAGCCCGATTTGTTTTTTGCGGGGCGAGACTTCAAAGACCCAGGCGGGCCCGCGGGTGTGCTGCGCGGCGCCCCTGAATTTGAACTTGTAATTGGCAGGCGTCACCGCCAGGGACTCGAGCTGAATCTTGCCGTTTCGCAGCCCGTTCAAGTTCGCCGCTTCGGCTTCGGCTTTCAGGTAACGTGCGATGACGTCGTTACGGACCATTCTGTCGCCCGCAAAGCGCACGGCGTCATAAGTGATACGCCCGAGGCGTGTAACATGCCTCCACGCTTGCAGCGTGCCCTCTTTCTTCAGGCGCGGCAGGCGGGCGTCTATCGAAACCTCCATGGCCATCGAATCGAAGCGGTCTCGCTGCCGGGCGGTGGCTTCGAGGTAGCGGGCGATAATCTCCTGGGGGTTGGCCCCCGGGGAGGGCGCCGCCAGTTCGGGGACAGAAAATCCCGCCAGAGAACAAACTAAACTTCCTGCGAGCAGAACGGTCAGCATCAACGACTGCAGGTTTGAGGGAGGACCGCCCGATCCGCCTCAAAATCAATCTAACACATCAGATGCCGGAACCCGGGGCCCGGTTGCTTGCTAGACTGGACAGACGTGGCGGAAATCCCTGTCGGAACCAAAGGCGAAAAGCGGCTCCTGGTCACGCCGGAAGTGGCGGTGGACTTTATGGGCCTGGAGGAAGCCCGCGTGCTGGGCACCCCCTATCTGATCGGCTATCTGGAGATGACCGCCCATGACGCCGTCCAGCCGCTGCTCGAGGCCGGCTACGACACGGTCGGCACCCATGTGGACGTCCGGCACCTGGCAGCGACGCCGGTCGGCATGGCCGTGACCTTTCGCGCAGAGGTGATCGCCGTCAACGACCGGCGCATCACCTTCCGCGTGGAGGCCTTCGATGAAAAGGAGAAAATCGCCGAAGGGACGCACGAGCGGTTCATCATCCACGTGGGCCGGTTTGCGGCCAAGGTGCAGGCCAAGCGGAGCGCAGCCACAGCCTGAGTCCGAGGCGGGCGCAGCCTGCGTGCTACACTGAAGAGAACTTTCATGCGATCTTCCGCCCGGGGGGCTCCTGCCTTCCACATCTTCCTGATCAAGCCGTCCAAGTACGACGATGACGGCTACGTGATTCGCCATTGGCGCGGGGTGTTGCCGAGCAACACTCTGGCGTGTCTGGAAGGGCTGACGCGCGACGCGCGCCAGCGCGGCGTGCTGCCGGGGGTGGACATCCGCATCCACGCCTGCGACGAGGCCGTCTCGAAAGTTCCGATCCAGGAAATCGTGCGCCTCCACGGGCGTCCCGGCGTCAGAGTGGCGGCCTGCCTGGTCGGGGTCCAGACGAACCAGTTCCCGCGGGCCTCGGACATCGCCCTGGAACTCCGGCGGCACGGCGTGCCGGTGCTGGTGGGCGGTTTCCATGTGAGCGGCATGCTGGCATTGTTTCCCTCCGTGTCTCCGGAGATTCAGCAGCTCGTGGATGCCGGAGTGAGCATCGTGGCCGGAGAGGTCGAAGACCACTGGGATCGGATTGTCGCCGACGCGTATTCGGGCCGCTTGCAGCCGGTTTACCGCCTGCTGGATCAACTGCCGGACCTGTCCCGCGCGCCGCGCCCGGTCATCAACAAGAGCTACCTGCGGCGGTTCATTTCCTCGAATTTCGGAACCATCGATTGCAGCCGGGGCTGTCCGTTTAACTGCTCGTTCTGCACGATCATCAACGTACAGGGACGCAAGAGCCGCCACCGTTCGCCGGAGTGCATCGCCGAAACCCTGCGGCGCAACTACCGGCAGTCCGGAGTGTGGTTTTACTTTTTCACGGACGACGACTTCGCCCGCAATCCGGCATGGAAGGGCATCTTCGAGGAGCTGATCCGGCTGAGGGAAGAGGAAAAGCTTCCGATCGAGTTCATGATTCAGGTGGACACGGCCTGCCACAAGATTCCCGGCTTTGTCGAGCTGGCGGCGCGGGCCGGTTGCAGCAACGTGTTCATCGGCATGGAGAGCCTGAATCCCAAGAATCTCAAGGAAGCGGGCAAGACCCAGAACCGGGTGCAGGAATACCGGCAGATGCTGGAGGGCTGGCACCGGGCCGGCGTCAGCACCCATGTCGGTTATATCATCGGATTCCCCGACGACACCGAGGAGAGCGTGCGGGAGGATCTGGCCCGGCTGACGGAAGAAGTGCGGCCCCAGCGCGCCTCCTTCTTCATGATGACCCCCATCCCGGGTTCGCGCGATCACAAGCAGATGGTGGAGGCGGGGGCGGCGCTCGATCCGGACTTTAACAAGTACGACTCCTTCCATGAAGCCATGGAGCACCCGCATCTGCGAGACGGGGCCTGGACGCGGATGTATTACGAGGCCTGGAGCACGTTCTACAGCTTCGAAAACATGAAGCGGATCCTGCTCGAGGCGGACCCGCGCAACTACTGGGACATTCTGAAGTACTTTTACTGGTACAAGAACTCGATCTTCAACGAGCGGACGCACCCGATGATTGCCGGCTTTTTCCGTTTCAAGGATCGCACCGTCCGCCGGCCGGGGTTTGCGGTGGAGGGGAGGGCGGCGCACTTGCGGCGACGCATCCGCGAGGTTGCGGCGTACGCGCGCAATGTGATCCGGCTCACGCTGGAGATGGAGGAGTTGTGGCTGGCCACGCGTCGCCGCAGCGAGGCGGAACGGCGGGTGCTCGAGGAGCTGAGCCGCATGCGCGCGGGCGTGCGCCGGAGCCTGAAGCTCTCCGAACTGCGCCTGGCGTACGTAAAGGCCAAGGCGCACGTGCCTTCGCTCGAGATTCCTTCGCGCCTGAGCCTGTTGTGGGCGCAGTTTTCGCTCTGGCGCGTCAGCCAGCTCCGGGAGACGCGGCGGGACCTGGCCGGGTTCTGGGCCAACCTGCGGGAGCGGGCGCGGGAGGGTTCGGCGACGGTCCTGCTGCGGGCCGACCAGATCGCCTTCAACGCCCTGCGCGAGCTACGCCTGACGGCGGCTTTCTTTCTGGCGATGGCCCGGGGAGCGGTGTAACGGGACGCCGCCTACAGCCGGGTTTGTAAACCTTCCACTACGGTTTCCAGATATTCGCGGGCGCGCCGCGCCGGGCCGGAGTGGGATCGGCTGCGCCGCCAGCGCCGCGGCTTGAACCAACTGCCCGCGCGTCACACTTTCATCCTCCGTGCCAATGTATGTTAGGGAGCGATGTCAGGCCAAACCGGACGGAGGGAGTTTCTGTTGGCCGCGGCGGGCGGACCGGCGCTGCTGGCGCAGCGGCGCAGCCTGGTCATTGACGCACACTGCCATGCCGGACACGGCCAGGCGCTCTCGGCGCCCTGGACGACGCGGGCCGACCCTGAAGTGACCCTGCGGCGCATGGAGGAGGCCGGCATTGACCGGACGGTGATCTTTCCGATCAATAACGACCAGTACGAAAAGCCGAACCAGGAGATCGCAGAGATCTGCCGTCGCTATCCGGGCAAGTTCATCGGGTTCGCCAAACACGATCCGCAGACCGAGGCTGGACGCATCCGCGCCTTGCTCGAGCGCGAAGTGAAGGAACTGGGGTTGCGAGGCTTGAAGCTCCATCGGCTGCCGACGCGAGAGGTGCTCGACGCCGTTGCCGCGCTGCGCATCCCCGTGCTCTATCATCCCGAGAAAGTTTCCCAGTTTCACTTAATCGCCGCGGAGTATCCTCACGTGAACTTCATCCTGGCGCATCTGGGGAGTTTCGCTTCCCGCGACTGGACCGAACATCTGGCCGCGATTGACGTGGCGCGGCGGTACGCGAACGTCTACCTGGAAACCTCTTCGGTGGTGTTCACCCAATACCTGGAGCTGGCGGCGCGGGAGCTGGGGGCCCACAAGCTGATCTTCGGAAGCGACGGGCCGGAAGTGGATGCGCGCGTGGAACTGTACAAGATCCGGTTGCTGAAGCTGCCGCCGGAGGCCGAGGCGATGGTGCTCGGAGGAAACATCGCCCGCCTGCTGCCGGAAGGAACCGTGTAAAGCCGGCGCGGCGATTATACGCCGCCGGTGGCGACGCCGAGACCGATCCGGGCGGCCGTCCGGAGCCAGGACCAAGGCGACGTTGGAGGTTCGCAAAGCAAAGCGGTTTCGGCTCCCGAGGCCAGATGCACGGGTACGACGAGCGGAGGCTGCTCCGGCGGGCTCTCCAGCAGGTCTTGCAGCCTGTGGGCAGGCTGCGCGATGCCGTACAGGGCAGCTGTGCGCTGCCATCCGAGCTGAGGGGACAGCAAGAGCCCGGAACTCCACTCCTGTCCCGGCAGAAAAGGCCGCCGCAACACGAAGAGCGGGAACAGGGGCGGAGGGCTTCCGGGGAGCAGGCTGACTGCGGGCTGCAAAGCAGTGAGCGTCAGGCTGAGGTAGTAGGTCGAGGCTTCCAGGATCCCGCGCCCCCAGCCTGGCAGGCGCATCGCCAGCTCCGCCCGAAAGGGTCCCCCAAGCTGGGGCGGGCCCAGGGGGCCGGAGACGGACCACCGGCGCTTGTTTTGTTCCCGCAACCGGATCCGGAGGTCGGCTACGAGGCGGCCGGGATCTCGCTCCAGTTGGACCGAATCGGCGGATATGGGCTCGAAAAAGCCGAGACGGTCCAGGCGGCGGAGGCTGCGCGCCAGGCGCTCGGCGTCGAGCGTTTTGCCTTCTTCGAGCAGCAAGGCTTTGCGCAACGCCTGGTCGCTCACGCTGTGGTTTCCTTCGAACTCGATGCGGCCCGTCCGGTAGGCGGGCCCAGGTTCGGTGAAAACCTTCAGATCCACGCCGCCGTCACCCGCGCTTTCGGCCTTCACCCATGCGCGGAAATCCAGTCTTCCTTCGCGCAGGGCGCGGTTGCGCTCGGCCAGCAGGCAGGCGCAAACGTCCCCGGCCGGCACGGCTCGTCCGCCCGGCAGCCGCACGGCGCCGATTGGATATCGGCGCCCGGGTTGGACCTGGATCTTGACAGCGACTCGTCCTTCTTGAAACTCCACCGCGTCGAGCAGCACGCGCGCCTCCAGCCAGCCGCGGCTCACGTAAGACGCCCGGAGCCGTTCCAGGTCGCTGGCAATCGCGTCGTAGGAAAACGGCGGCCTCGATTTCCACACGGCCGGCAGGATCACTCTGGGGCGAAGCGCGCGGAGTGCTTTGCGGAGCTCGGCGGCATCCTCTCCGGAGAACTCCACGTTCCCGATCACCCAGCGCTTTCCGGGGCGCGCATGGAAGATGAGATCTGCCTGGCGCGGCGCCACCGGCACAAGCTGTGCCTCGACAGCGGCGTCCTTGTAGCCGTCCAGGAGGAGCTGGCGCCGCACGGCTTCCCCCAGCAGCGGCAGTTCGGCGTGGCTCAACCGATCGCGGCGGGGCAGGGCGAGGCGCTGCTCGAGGGATCGCGGTTCCAGGCGCACTTTGCGCACGGCGTAGTCGGAGGGGTACGCGGTGGGCTCCGCGGCCGGCAAGCTCAGAGCTGCGGCCAGGATGGCGCACAGGCGCATGTCCTTATTGTCCCGCGCGCAGCTCCGGATCGGCGACCGGCCCGCTCGTCCAACGGCTCGGGGGCGG
>DATLYE010000094.1:0-55493 GCA_035575135.1 Bryobacteraceae bacterium | reverse complement strand
CCTTCCGGCAGCACGCACTCGCTGAGCACGACCCCTACGGGATTCGCTCCCAGAAGCGCACGCGCTTCTTCGAGGGAGTGCGCCGAGTACAGCTGCCATTTGGAACGGCTGAAAATGGCACGCAAACTGAGGTGGTCTTCGGCTGACGGGCTGACAGCCAGCACGAGCACATTGTGGGCTGCCGCGTCGGAAACGGTTTCAAGCGGGGTATGAGTACTCGGTGCGGGCGGATAGACTTCCATATCACTCCTCCCTGTGCGGAGCAAATCCCCACCTCGTTTTGCTCCTCTCCTTCACTATGGAACCGGAAAAGCCCAAAGTCAATAAAAAAAATTGTGGGTCTTTTCAATAACCTGCCGCTGATTGAAACAAAAGTCACTCCGAATGGTGCGAACGGGGGGAGTTGAACCCCCACGGGATTTCTCCCGCCAGATCCTAAGTCTGGTGCGTCTGCCAGTTCCGCCACGTTCGCGCCCTCGCACCCATGATAGCACCGTGGTTTCCGGCGCGGAACGGAATCGAAACCTGCCCCAGTGTTCCATCCGCACCCCAGCGCATGAGCGCGACTCAGCCGGCGGACGAAGCCACCAGAGCCGCCACCTGCTCGGCCCGGGTCGTGCGCCGCCGCAGTCCCGTCAGCCGCGGCGAGCTCACGCCGCAGGCGCACGGCGTCTCCACGATTTCGCCCGTCAAACCTGTGCGCAGGCGGATGGCGGGGCGCCGCAAGCTCACGAGCGACGTCAGCAGCAACTCGCCGGAGTCGGTCTCCAGCACGCCCTCTTCGCTTTCGATATGAAGGCCGTCGTGCGCCTCGCACTCCCAGGCCAGAACTTCGCGCTCCGGCCCCACCAGCTGAGCAAACACCGGAACCTGGAAAACTCTCCAGAACAGTTCGCGGACCTCGTCGCTGAGAAAGCCGTGCGCGGGCCCCATCCAGGCTACTATGGCGGTGTTAATAGGAAAGTACGGATGCCGCCGCCGTTGGATGGCTTCCGCCATTCGGCGCAGGGCCCAGACCGGTCCCGCCACTACGTCCGGAGGCAGCCAACGCAGCAGCCTTCCGACCCAGTTCGGCCCCGCCCCGGCCCACCAGCCCGAAAGGATGGCGGCGCGCCGCGGTCTGGGACCCGGGAAGAACAGGCGTGCGCGTCCCGGTCGCGGCGCGCCTTGGCTCACAAACTCGCGGGGCCGCTGTAACCACAAAGTCAGCTCCGTCGGCGGCAGTGTCTTGAGCGCGGATTCCAGTCCCCCACAAGTGACGACGTGCCAGGCGTCTCCGAGATTCGCCGCTTCCAGAAGAGGTTTGTAATGGAGGGTCCGGCCTGCTGCCAGAAGCACAGCCTGGAACCGGAGCAGCCGCCGGTCCGGACCCGCGCCGGCGCGCACGAGAACTTGTGCTGGCAAGAATGTTCTACAACAAGATAGTGACGGGAGCGGGGAATTTTTCTCAGCCGGCTCGGTTTTTCGTGAAAATCCGTTCGAGATTTTCCCCGAAAATCAAAGCCGCATCTTCGCGCAAAACGCCCAGATCGTATAGAATTTGAGCCTGAGTTTCAAAAATATCCCGCTGCCAGCCTCGCGGAAAAAAAGACGAGTCCGTGCCGAATAACAACCGCCGCGGCCCCGCCACGTCCAGGGCCCGGCGGAACACCGCCTTCAGATCCGTTTCCGGCGCCAGGTAACGGAGCCAGCTGTTGCTGCTCGAGGTATCCAGATGCACGTTCGGGCACAGGTCGGCGACCATCAGTGCCTCGCGGAAATAGCCCGCCCCAAAGTGAGGAATCACAAAGCTGAGGTTGGGATAGCGCAGCGCCAGAGCATGAACGTCTACGGGATTCGAGTAACGCAGGTCGAACAGAGAGGGAAGCCCCAGCCTCTTGCGCACCCCCACGGTGAGCACGCCGCAGTGGATGAAAACCACCGTTCCGGGATGGGCCGCCGCCACTTCCAGCAACGCCGTGACCCGCTCGTCGTGCAGGGAATAACGGTGCATTGCCGGGAACAGGCAGACCCCCCGCAGGTATCCTCCGGCCAAAGCGCGCTGGACTCGCGCCAGGGCCTCCGGCGCACACGGGTCCACCATGAAGTAACCGTAGAAGCGCTCCGGAAAGGCGGCCACGGCCGCCGCCACGGAATCTTCGTCTCCCGGCAGGCTGGCGATCAGCGCCGCCCGGGAGACTCCGTGCCGTTCCAGCTCCTGAACCCAGCGGCGTGCCAGCGACTCCGGCTCCGGCGGCGGCATCTCCCAGCCCAGCACCGCACCCGCCGCCTCTACGGTCTGCTCCTCCGCCGCAACCCGCCGCTGGGCTGCCAGCATCTGGAAGAAGCGGTAGGAAAAAAAGTGCACATGCGCGTCGGAGACCGCCAGCTCCCCCCAGGGCGTCCGCATCGAGCTTTAGTTTTGCCCCTCTGGCGCCTGCAGCGGGGGAAACCGCGTCAGGCCCGAGGCCAGCGCAATCTGCGTCAGCTCGGCCACGTTGGTCACGCCGAGCTTTTTCATCATCGTCTTCCGGTAGCTGCGCACGGTTTGCAGGCCCAGGTCCAATAGCGTCGCGATCTCCTTGCTCGTCTTGCCCTCCGCCACCAGCCGCATCACCTGAAGCTCTCGCGGCGACAGGGAATCCAAGACGGAACCGGTTCCTTTCGTGTCCAGATCCCCCCGTTGAATGCAGTGCAGAAGCTTATCCGAGACTTGCGGGCTGAGATAAGAGCCCCCCTTGGCTACGGTCCGCAGGGCATCCAGCAGGTCGCTGTCGGAGGCTTTCTTGAGCACGAACGCCCGTGCCCCCGATCGGACCGCGCTCACCACCGAGTGCTCATCGTCATACATGGAAAGCACGACGACCTTAACGTCCGGACAATGCCGCATGATCTCCGCCGTGGCTTCGATGCCGTTCATGCCCGGCATCCCGATGTCCATCAGCACCATTTCCGGCCGGAGCGTCTTTGCCAGCCGCACCGCTTCCGCACCGTTGTCCGCCTCCCCTACGACGACGAATTCCGGGGCGCGCTGCAGAATGGCGCGCAGGCCGTCGCGCATGATCTTGTGGTCGTCCACAAGTAGAATGGAGTGCGCCATAGCTCCACCTCAGTCCGGCGATTCTTGTACCCGGTCCGCCGCCGGGTAATAGGCCGCTCTTACTACCGTACCACGCCCCGGAGTGCTGTCAATGTTGAGTCGCAGGCCCGCCTGGCTTGCAAAATGTTCCATCAGCAGAATCCCGAGCCCCCGCGTTCGCCGGCCCGCCTCGGCCGGCGCGAACCCCGCCCCCCAGTCGCGGATCTCCATCACCGTACCTTCCGGGAAGGGGTGTACCATCACCTCGATCCGCGGGGACCGGGCGTGCTCGACGGCGTTCGCCAGCGCCTGATCGGCAATCTTATAAAAGGCGTGGGCCACAGGGTCGGGCAGCCGCTGGGGCAGGTCCAGCATGAGCCGGATCGGTCCGTCGAACCGCTGCCGGTAACGTCCGACCAGTTGCTCCAGCGCGAAGGCCAGCCCCGCCTTCTCCACCACGGCCGGATCCAGCTCGTAGCTCAGTTGGCGAATGCGCGCAACGGCTTTCTCCAGCAGATCCTGTATGGCGGCTACGCGCGCATCCAGCTCCGGGGCTTTGTCCCGGAAATCGAGCCGCACCAGATCGAGCTGTAGCCCGGCGGCGGTCAGGGTCTGCCCCAGTTCGTCGTGCAATACCCGGGACAGCCGGCGGCATTCCTCCTGGTGGGCGTTGATCCATGCCACCAAAAGTCGTGCCTCCGGCTCCTCGTAATCGCCCATCTTGGGACCAGCCCCTCAAACTTATCATGCCCCAAAACCGCCCTCCGGGCAAACCAACGGCCGTGCGCCGGTATCACCGGTTCTGCACGCTGCAACATAGTCAAAGTTTTTCTAACTTTGCCGCACCAGATTGCAAAAAATCAAGCTAACATAGGTACGGGAGGTGACTATGGCTGACGAGATTCGGCGAGTTGACTACTACTACGTGACGGTTCCCGATAAACCCGGCGAGGGCGCGCGCATCCTGGCTGCGTTGCACGAAGCCGGCGTCAACCTCCTTGCGTTTTCCGGTTTCCCTGCCGGAGCACGCAAGTCGCAGCTGGACTTCATCCCGGAGGACACGGCGGCGTTTACAAAAGCCGCGCGCAAGGCCGGCCTGAAACTAAGTACCAAAAAGTCCGGCTTCCTCATTCAGGGCGAGGATCGGCCCGGGGCGGTAGCCGAAATTATGGGTAAGCTCGGCGCCGCCGGAATCAATGTGACCGCCGTCCAGGCCATCTGCGCCGGCGCGGGCCGTTATGGGGCGATCCTGTGGGTGAAATCCCCCGACCTCCGCAAAGCGGCCAAGGCGCTCGGCGTGGCCTGACGGCCTACAGCAGGCGGGCCGCCTCTTTGGCGAAATAAGTCAGGATGATCTGGGCGCCGGCGCGCCGGATGGCCGTCAGGGTCTCCAGCATCGCCCGCTCCCGGTCCAGCCAGCCGTTGCGCGCCGCCGCCACGATCATGCTGAACTCGCCGCTGACCTGATAGGCCGCCAGCGGTACGTCGAAGCGTTCCCGGGCCGCCCGGATCAGATCCAGATAGGGCAGGGCGGGCTTGATCATGATCATGTCCGCCCCCTCTTCGATGTCCAGCTCGATTTCCCGCATCGCCTCCCGCGCATTCGGCGGATCCATCTGGTAGCTGCGCCGGTCGCCGAACTGCGGCGCCGATTCGGCCGCCTCCCGAAACGGCCCGTAGAAACAGGAGGCGAACTTGGCCGCGTACGACAGGATGGGGACCTTGGCGAACCCCTTCTCGTCCAGCGCCTTGCGGATCGCCGCCACGCGGCCGTCCATCATGTCGGAAGGCGCTACGATGTCGGCCCCGGCCCGCGCATGGGATACCGCGGTTGCCGCCAGCCACTCGAGCGTCGCGTCGTTGTCCACCTCCCCGTCAACCACCTTGCCGCAGTGCCCGTGACTCGTATACTCGCAGTTGCAAACGTCGGTAATGACCACCAGATCCCGCACTTCCTTCTTGACGGCCCGGACCGCCCGCTGTACGATCCCGTCTTCGGCGTAGGCTCCCGAGGCGACTTCATCCTTGGACTCCGGGATCCCGAACAGGATCACGCCGCCCAACCCCAGCGACCGCACTTCCTCGCATTCTTTGACCACTTCGTCTACCGACAGCTGATAATTGCCGGGCATCGAAGGGATTTCCCGCCGGATTCCCTCGCCCGGGCAGACGAACAAGGGGTAGATCAGCTGGCTCGGTTCCAGATGGGTTTCCCGGACGAGTCGGCGCAGCGATTCGCTGGCCCGCAGTCGCCGCAAGCGGTGCACGGGGAAGGGCATAACACTATTGTTCCCCCGCCCAGGCCGCGGTGCAAACGGCGCGGAGCCGGCTGGTACAATGTCGGACGCGGTTCTGCCATGCAGCAGCAGCCGGTGGCGCGCAGATTCTTCATTTCCGGCCGCGTGCAGGGGGTCGGCTTCCGGTTCTTTGTCGAGCGTGTGGCTTCTGCGCTCGGCCTGCGCGGCTACGTTCGCAACCTGGACGACGGCCGGGTCGAGGTCTACGCGATCGGCGATCCGGACCGGCTCGCCGAGCTCCGCACCGAGCTTTCTAAGGGTCCCCGCCTGGCCGTCGTTCACGACGTCCGGGAGCAGGAAGCCCCGGTGTTACAATATCGGGGTTTCCACATCGAATAGCCTCATGCACGATCTCAAACGCCTGATCCGGCAGGTGCCGGATTTCCCCAAGCCCGGCATCCTCTTTTATGACATCACCACGCTTCTGAAGGACCGCCAGGGCCTGAAAACCGTCATTGACGCTCTCCGGGATCACTACAAGAACGCCGGAGTGGATGCCGTTCTGGGCATCGAGGCTCGCGGCTTCATCTTCGCACCTGCACTCGCCTATGCGCTGGGCGTCGGCTTCATCCCCGTCAGAAAGCCCCGAAAGCTTCCGGCCGCCACCGAGCGTATCGAGTATTCCCTCGAGTACGGCACCGATGCCCTCGAAGTGCACAAAGACGCCATCGAGCCCGGTCAAAACATCCTGATCGTGGACGACGTGCTGGCCACGGGCGGCACCGCCGCGGCCGTGTGCCGGCTGGTCGAAAAGCTGGGCGGCCGCGTCGCCGGCATCGGCTTCGTCGTGGAACTCGATTTTCTTCACGGACGCGACAAGCTCCCCGGATACGACGTCTTCTCTCTGGTCCACTACGATCAATGAGCGCGGTCCGGCGTGCGCGCGTACGGGCGCTGGCCAAGGTGAATCTCGCCTTGCGCGTGCTCGGCCCCCGGCCCGACGGCTACCACGAGCTCCGCACCATCTACCAGACGGTTTCGCTGGCGGATGCGGTGGAGCTCGAATACCGGCCCGGCGGCCCCGCTGCCGTGCACGTGGACTGCGTTCCGCCCATCCCGGACAACCTCGCCTCTCGCGCGGCAACCGCTCTGATCGCCGCCGGCGCCGTTCGCGGCACAGTCCGCATCCGGATCACTAAACACATCCCGCAGGGCGCCGGCCTGGGGGGCGGGTCTTCGGACGCCGCCGCCGTGCTGCTGGCCCTGCCCGTGCTCGCAGGCGCCCGCCTCACCGCTGCGGACCTGATCCGCATGGCCGAACAGCTGGGCAGCGATGTGCCCTTCTTCCTGCTCGGGGGCACGGCCCTCGGAGTAGGTCGCGGGGCAGAGGTTTATCCGCTGGCGGACTACAAGCCTCGCTATTGCCTCATCGTCGTCCCCGACTTAGTGATTTCCACCCGCGAGGCCTATCAGGCCCTCAGTGCGAAATTGACACCCGGGCAGCGCCCGTTTAACATAAGTAGTTTCCAGTCTGTGGCGTGGGCGGCGGCAGTGGGGGCGCCGCCCGAGCGTCGCGATCTGGCGTTTGGGAATGACTTTGAGGCGGTTGTCTTTGACAAGTTCCCCCGGCTGCGGTCGTTAAAGACAAGCTTGCAAAGGCTCGGCGCGGTGCAGGCTCTGCTGACGGGCAGCGGCTCGGCCATCTACGGGCTCTTCGACAACCGCGAGAAGATGCAGGGCGCGCGCGCCCGTCTGGCCGGCCGGCGCCGGGTGTTCGCCGCACGGCTGGTCTCACGCGCGCAGTACTGGGGTCTGTGGCGCAGGTGGCTGGCGCCTCACCTGGACGGAACCAAGTCATGGCCGCCCCGAAGCCGGTACGGACAATGACGTTTGATCGGTTGAAGGTTTTCACAGGCAACGCCAACCGGGCGCTGGCCGAAGAAGTTTGTGCCTGCCTGGGCTGTCCTCTCGGAGACGCTTCCGTCAAGCCGTTCTCCGACGGGGAGATTTACGTCCAGATCCACGAAAATGTCCGCGGCGCCGACGTCTTTGTCATCCAGCCCACCTGCACCCCCGTCGAGCGGCACCTCTTCGAACTGCTGTTGATGATTGACGCCCTCAAGCGCGCCTCTGCGGAGCGCATCACGGCAGTGCTACCCTATTATGGGTACGCCCGCCAGGATCGGAAGGACAAACCCCGGGTTCCTATCTCCGCCAAACTGGTGGCCAGTCTGCTGGAGCGCGCCGGGGCCGACCGCATTCTGGCCCTGGATCTGCATGCGGCGCAGATCCAGGGGTTCTTCGACATCCCGGTGGACCATTTGTTTGCCACCCCGGTGATGATCGAATACTTCCGGGCGATGGCCGGTAACCGGCTTACGGTGGTTTCCCCCGACGCCGGAGGGGTCGAGCGCGCCCGCGCCTTTGCCAAGCGCCTCAAGGCTCCGCTGGCCATTATTGACAAGCGCCGCGAAGAAGCCAACGTGGCCGAGGTCATGCATATCATCGGCCGCGTACGGAATCGGAACTGTCTGATCGTGGACGACCTGATTGACACTGCGGGCACGCTGGTCAAGGGCGCCGAAGCCCTCTTCGAACACGGCGCTGAAAGCGTCACCGCCTGCGCCACGCATGCGGTCCTTTCCGGGCCCGCCGTGGAGCGCATTCAGGCGTCCCGTATTAAAGAAGTCGTGCTGACCAATTCGATTCCTCTGCGCGAAGAGGCGCGCCAGTGCGACCGCTTCCGGGTGCTCTCGGTGGCGCCGCTGCTGGCCCAGGCCATCCGCTCCATCCACGAGGAAACCTCGGTCAGCACCCTGTTCGTATGAGATATCCGCCGGGTCCCGCAGCCCACGCGCAACGGACCTGCGCCCCGGCGCCGGAGGAGTAACGCATGAGAAAGGAATGGACCGTTAGCGCGCAACCGCGCCCTGCACGCGGCAAAAACGAAGCCCGCCGGCTCCGCGCCCGGGGATTGATCCCCGCCGTCGTCTACGGAGGAGGGCGGGAACCTGTCGCCGTCTCGGTGAGCCCCAAGGAGATCTTGAAGATCCTTCACAGCGAGACCGGGCACAACACCATCTTCTCGCTCGCCGTCAACGGTGACACGACGCCCGTGATGATCGTGGACTGGCAGTTCCACCCCGTCACGGAGACGCTCTTGCACGTGGATTTCAAGCGGATTGACCTGACCCGGCGCATCCGCGTCTCGGTCCCGGTGCACACGGTTGGCGAGGCCAAGGGCGTTAAGCAGCAGGGCGGCCTGCTCGAGATCGTGACGCGCGAACTGGAAATCGAGTGCCTCCCCGACGAGATTCCCGACCACCTGAGCGTGGATGTGACCGATCTGATGATCGGGCAGAGCCGGCGCGCTTCTGACGTCCCGCTCAGCGGCTCCATGGTCCTGCTGAGCCATCCGGAGACGGTGGTGGCACACGTCATCGCGCTGCGGCATCACGAAGCCGCGCCCGCCGCCGAAGCGCCCGCCGCTGCTGCTCCCTCGGAACCGGAGGTGATCAAGAAGGGCAAGAAGGAGGAGGCCGGCGAGGAATAGCGCGCAGGCCGGTGTGGCCGTGACCGAACACGATGGAGCCATCGAGAGAACCCGGCTTTGGTCCGGCGCTGATCGTCGGCCTGGGAAACCCGGGCCCGGAGTATGAGCTGACCCCGCACAACCTGGGATTCCTCGTGATTGACCGCCTGGCGGAACGCTTCGGCATCCGCGTGAGCCGTAAGGAGGCCATGGCCTTGGTGGGGTCGGGATGCATCCAGGACAAACCGGTGCTGCTTGCCAAGCCGCAGACGTATGTGAATCTCAGCGGAAGGGCGGTAGGGGCGCTGCTCCGCCGCTATGAGTTGCGCCCGCAGGACCTCGTTCTGGTTTACGATGATCTCGATCTGCCCTGGCGGGCCCTTCGCGTCCGGCCCCGGGGTTCCCCGGGAGGCCACCACGGCGTGGAGTCGGTCGCCGAAGCGCTCGGCACCACCGACTTTCCCCGCGTGCGGCTGG
Organism: Bryobacteraceae bacterium; assembly: GCA_035575135.1. GTDB lineage: Bacteria > Acidobacteriota > Terriglobia > Bryobacterales > Bryobacteraceae > JANWXD01. The sequence continues at coordinate 46,189 of DATLYE010000094.1, read as the reverse complement.
GGATCGCCGGCTACCGCGTGGGAGACGGCGCACGCTACGTGCTGTCGCCGTTTCCGCCCGAGAGGCGGCAGGAGTTGGACGAGTTCGTGGAGTACGCGGCCGATGCGGTCGCGTGCCTGATTTCCGAGGGCGTCGAAAAGTCCATGGCGAAATTCAATCGTCGCGCCCCCGGTGACACAACAGAGGACGAATGAGAATCTACGAAGAACTCTTTATTGTCAGACCGAACGCCACCGAGGAGGAAATTGACCAGGCCGTCGAGCAGATCCGGCAGGTGGTCACCGGGGCGGGCGGCACGATAGACAAAGTGGAAAAGTGGGGCGTGCGCAAACTCGCTTACCGCGTGCGCAAACACGAAGACGGCTACTACGTGCTGGTGCAGTTCAGCGCTCCGCCCGACGCCGTCACCGAGATCGAGCGGCGCCTGCGCGTTTCCGACACGGTGATCAAGTACCTCACCGTGCGCATCGACCGCAAGCTCAAGCGCCTGGAAAAGAAACGCCGCGAGCGCGAAAAACGCGCGGCCCGCAAACCGGCGCCCGCCGCCCCGGCCCCGGGCGCCCCCGCCGCCGAGGAGGTGATGGCGAAAGCGGAAGCGGAAGCCTCAGAATAGAAAGAAGGATAGAGGAAAATTATGGCGGAAGCAAAAGGCAAGCCGGTGGCCCCCTCCCAGAAGCCCACCGGTACGGACAAAGCGATTGTCGCAACGCGCAAGCAGTATTTCCGGCGTAAGAAAGTGTGCCGGTTCTGTGTGGAACGCATTGACGACATTGACTACAAGGATGTCAAGCTGCTGTCGGCGTTTCTTTCCGAGCGCGGCAAGATCGTGCCGCGGCGCGTTTCCGGCGTCTGCAGCCCGCACCAGCGCCGCCTGAGCGAGGCCATCAAACAGGCGCGCAACATCGCGCTGCTGCCCTTCGCCGCCGCGGTCTGAACGGCGAGCCGGTCTTTGGAGTCACCATGCAGGTCATTCTCAGGGAGAACATCGAGAAACTGGGCAATCGCGGCGACATCGTCAACGTGGCCAACGGCTATGCCCGCAACTACCTGCTGCCGCGCCGGCTGGCGGTGCCCGCCACCGAAGCCAACAAGAAAATCGTCGAGCAGGAGCGGCAGGCGCACCTGCGCCGCGAAGCCAGAGAACGCGGCGAAGCCGAGGAACTGGCCCGGCTGCTGGCCGGTGTCACCGTTACGATTCCGCAAAAGGCGGGTGAACACGACCAGCTCTTCGGCTCCGTCACGGCCAAGGACATCGCCGAGGCCCTCCAACAGAAGAACTACGTCGTAGACCGCCGCAAGATCCAGCTCGAGGAGCCGATCAAGCAACTCGGCGAGTACAAGGTCCCGGTGCGGCTCCACAAGGACGTCACGGCCGAGATCCTGGTTCAGGTCGTCAAGGAAGAGTAGGCCCGAGCCGCGTATGGCGTTCTTCGATCTCAGCGGCCAGACCGCCTTGGTCACCGGCGCCGCCACAGGGATCGGAGAAGCGATTGCCTGGCGCCTGGCGCGCGCCGGCGCGACCGTGGCGGTGGCCGACATTGACGCGCCGGGCGCCTCCGCGGTCGCCGCCGCCATCACCCGCGACGGCCTCAGCGCCTTCCCCATAGAGGTGAATATCGCCGATGCCGAATCCGTCGCCCGCGCCGTGGCCGCCGTGCTCGCCCGTACGGGCCGCATTGATATCCTCGTCAACAATGCGGGCATCGCCGGCAAGGCGGCGCCGCTGTGGGAGCAGACTCCGGACGACTGGCGCGCCGTGATGGCCGTCAACCTGGACGGAGTGTTCCACTGTTGCCGCGCCGTGATCACCCATATGCGCCGGCGCCGCTACGGCCGCATCGTCAACATCGCCTCGATCGCCGGCAAGGAAGGCAATCCCAACATGACCGCGTACTCGGCCAGCAAGGCCGGCGTGATCGCCTTCACGAAAGCGCTGGCCAAGGAGGTCGCCGTGGAGGGTATCTGCGTCAACTCCGTGGCGCCGGCCGTCGTCCGCACGCGCATCCTGGATCAGCTCACCCCCGAGCAGATCAACTACATGACCTCCCGCATCCCCATGCGCCGTACGGGAACGCCCGAGGAGATCGCAGCCGTGGTGCACTTCCTGGCCAGTCCGGACTGCTCCTTCGTCACCGGGCAGTGCTATGACGCCAGCGGCGGCCGCGCCACCTACTGACATGCTCATTTCACCGGAGCGCTATTCCGAAGTCCCCGTCCACGACCTGCTGGAGGCGGCCGCCCGCGGGCGGATCGGCGTGGACCGCCGGCTCCTCCGTGCCATCCTCAGCCGCTTCGAGCAGGCGGTCCCGGATCTGGTCCGCTTCGGGCTGGAGCCCGGCGAGGATCACGTAGCCGATCTCGAACTGGTGCTGCTGGACCTGTTCTCCTACCGGCCCACCCCGGAGGCGCTTCCGTTTCTCATCGCGTGCGCGCGCCGGAACCACCGCGACTTCCCGGATGAACTCTTCGAGGCCTTCTCGCGACTCGGTGCAGCCTCCGTCGAGCCTCTGCTCCGGCTGTATCAGGAAGTGGGTGCAGCCGAGGGCGAGGAAATTGCCTTCGCCCTGGCCTCGCTCGGCGTGCGCGATGAGCGGATCCGGCAGCTCCTGGAAGAGCGGCTGGACCTCGATCCCGTGGATGCGTCGCTCGCCCTGTCCGCCTACGGCGATCCCGCCGCCCGGCCTGCGCTCCAAGCCGCCCTCGCAAAGCTGAACGGCGGCGACCCGCAAGCTGCCTGGGTGCGGCGGGAGGTCGAGGCGGCTCTGGCCGAACTCGGCGAGCCCGCCCCCGAGCGGCGGGCCGAGCCCTTCGATCTGTGGTCGCGCTACCCGGAGACTGCGCTTCCCGAAGTGGACCTGCTGAGCGAGGCCGAACGCCTCGAATTGCTGTCCAGCCCTGAGGAGGGTGTGCGCCGGGCGGCAGCCCTCAGCTTCCGTTACCAGAAGCCCTCGGCGGCCGTCCAGGCCCGCCTGCGGGAGACCGCCGCCGCCGATCCGTCCTCCGCCGTCCGCGCCGCTTGCTGGGAGGCTCTCGCCGAGTCCGAGGATCCGGAAATTCGCCAGGCTCTGATGGAACGCCTTCGGGATGAGGCGGCGCCCGTGGTGGAGCGTGCCGCGGCCCTCGTCGGTCTGGCGCGGCACATGCACGATCCAGCGGTCCGCCGCTATGCCATCGAGTTCTGCGACCGGCCCGAGGCGCGGGCTCGGGCGCTCGAAGCGATGCGCTACTCGCTCGATTACCGCCTCGCGGAGTACTTCCCCCGGTATCTGGACGACCCGGACGTCGAGACCAGGCGCCAGGCGATTCTCGGCATCGGCTGGCTCGGGCTGAAGGCGCACGTCGGCAAGCTGTTGAAGTTTTTTAATGACGACGATCTGCGGCTCACTGCCCTTGAGGCCTACGCGCTCGCGGCGCCCGCCGAACTGTCGCGCGTCAACATGCGGCGCCTGCTTGGCAAAATCGAGAGACTCGCCGGAGGACTGTCCTCGGCCGAAGCCGAGGTGGTTCGACTGGCCCTGGACGATCGTTTGAAAGCCGCAGGTTTAAAGCCGTTGTGGACGGACGAAGACCAGACGGAAGACGACGACTGGCAACCCGCAGACGACTCGCCGTGACTTCTGCGGGGACGGACCGCCTCACCGCACCAGCCGGCTGATCGTGCGGAACGTGATGCGGCGCTGGGATTCCGTCCGCGCCAGCGGCGAATAGTAATACCACAGCGTGGCCGTCACCTGAGCCTGTACCCCGGCAGGCAAGGGGAAGGCGAAGGTCTCCGTTCGCGACTCCCCGGGCGCCAGCCGCGTGTCCGCCACCACCCGGGCCCCTTTGAGGAACGCCAGATACTCCCGGTCAATCTCGTTGCCCGAAGCATCGGCCACCACCCGCCGGTAGACGCGCCGCTCCTGGAAACGCCGCCCGTCGTAGGCGTCCACGCGCAACTCCAGCACGAGCTGGCGCAGCGGCGAGCCCGTCGGCACGTAGTGGCCGGCCGCGACATTAGATACGACCGTCGTGAGCTTCAGAAGGTTGCCCTCGCGCGTGCTCGCCAGCTTGGCGCGGATCGTCTTGTTGAGCTGCTCGATGGAGTGGCTTCCCGGCATCTGGTGGAGATTCACTTTGGCCAGGCTCGAGCGCTGGATGCGCGGATCCACGACGTCGCCTGCCACCCGGAACATGTGGCAGGACTGGCACTCGACGCCGCGTCGGGCGTAGTCCGAGGCCTTCCACTCGGCGTAAGTGTTCAGCACGTCCAGGCCGGCAGCGTTGCGGTACTGATGGCACGGCGCGCACAGGCGCGACGAGCTGTGCACCGCCGAGTAGAGCGTCCCGTGCACCGGCGCCGCCGCGTCCTTGATGGGCCCCGTCTTGACCAGCGAGAACTCGGCGCGGACTTTCGGATTGGGCCCCGCCTCCCAGACTTCGCGCACGGAGTGGCAGTAGTCGCACGTCACCCCTTCCCAGCTGATCTTCTGCCGCAGCTTCCAGTCCCCCAGATGCACAGCCAGCGGCGCGTGACAGCCGAGACACTCCTTGCGAACGCCCGCGCCAAACTCGGCTTCCGCCATCTCCAGCACATCCTGAAACAGCGCGCTTTCCATCGCCCGGGCGTGCGCCGACGTCTTCCAGGCTTCCAGGATCGAACGGTGGCAGCGGCCGCAGATCTCGGCGCTCGACAACGGTTCCAGCTCGCCCGGAAAAGCCACGGCGGCGGCCAGCGGCCACAAAAGCAGTGCAATTCGCATGGCTGCCTCCTAGGAGCCCTCGACCGGCTTTTCGATGGCGCGGATCGCCATCCACAACCCGGTCATCGTCACCAGAATCGTCACCAGGGACACCGCCAGGCCGATGCGGCGCCGGTTGCGTTCTTCAAGCGCTGCAACCCCCGCCCGGTAGGTCTCCGCCGTGATCTTCAGACCGGCTTCCACCGGCTCGCGCACCGCCTCCACCCGGAAGGCGTGTACGGCCACGCGGGCCTTGACGAGCGCCTCCTGCGCTTCCTGCTGCCGGATCTGCGCTTCGGACACCTCCATGCCCGATCGCGCGGCGCGCTCCAGCATGGCGTTCGAGCGCTCCAGCGACGCGCGCAGATGGTTAATGAGCCGCGCCATCTCCACCCCCGCCTTGGCGCCGCTCGAATCCGGATCGTGGCACTGGGCGCAGACCGATTTTTCTCCCGCCAGCATCGCTGGTGACGGCCGCACCACCTCGTGGTTGCCGTGACAGACGATGCACCCGGCCATGCCCATGCTCGCAAACACAGGCTGGTGCGGGCTCTTGTTGAACAACTCTTCGAGCAGTACGTGGCAGGTGCCGCACACGGCGGTCACGGAGGCGACCCCGGGCGGTGTGGCGCCGTGGTTGCCGTGACAGGAGGCGCAGCTCGGAGCCGAAAGGTCGCCGCGCTCGGCCAGCGCCTCCCAGTGCACGCTGCGGCGGTATTTCGCGAATTGATCCGTCGGAATCCCGTACCGGGCCATGTGCTGGGGATCGGCGTGGCAGCGGGCGCAGGTCTCCGGCAGCCGCAGCGGATGGACCGGCGCGCGCGAGTCCTTGACGTTGCGGATGTCATGCACGCTGTGGCAGTCGGTGCAGGTGGCCGCGGCCGCGTCGCCTTGGGCGATGCGCTGGCCGTGAACGCTCGTGACGTATTGCGCGTACTGGTCCACCCGCTGCCGCGGGTTGTACTTGTGCATGAGCGAGGCGTCGCTGTGGCAGTGCGCGCACAGCTTCGCAATGGCCGTGCGCGCGATCTTGCCGCGAAAGCCCCGCGCCGGGCTCATGGAGAGCTTGGGGTCGTCGGTCGAGGGATCGCCTCCGTGGCAGGCGGCGCAGCCGAAGCCGTGGCGCGCGTGCACATCCGCCTTGTACAGCACCGCCGGGCGTTGCAGTGCCCCCTCGAGAACGGCGTGGCACTCCAGGCACGTGTCCCGCGCGGCGGCTTCGAGCAGCCAACCCGCCGCAGCCGCGACTGCCAAGGCTCGCCTCATCGCCAGTACCCTAACGCCGAGAAAGTGGACAGGTAGGCCAGCAACGCCACGCCCGCACCTGTGACGAGCCGCGTGCGAATCTCGCCCTGCCGGTTCGTAGCCCAGAACGGCAGCAGCGCCCAAAACACCGCCAGCAGCGTAAAGCCGATGAGTGCCAGCAGTTCGCCTTCAAAAATCCACACATGGCTCGGCAGCAGTTTCAGCGTGTAGAACTCCGCCAGGAAATACCACTCCGGCCGGATGCCCGCCGGCGCCGGTGCGAAGGGGTCGGCCTTGACGCCCAGTTCCCAGGGGAAAATGGCCGCCAGCGAACCGAGCACGCCCAGAGCTCCGTACCACGCCATCAGCTCCCGGAGAAAAAAGTTGGGAAAGAAGGGCATTTGCGGGATGGGCACGCCGCGGCGGCGGGACTCTTGCTCGACCTTCGGCGGCACGCTGATGCCGTGCTTTTGCACCAGAGCCAGGTGGAACAGCAGCACCAGCGTCGTGAGCCCCGGCAGCACGGCCACGTGAAATCCGAAAAACCGCGTCAGGGTCGCGCCGCCCACTTCGTCTCCCCCTCGCAAAAAGCGGGCCAGTGGCGGGCCGATGCCGGGCAGGCTGGCTGCGATGTCCGTGCCGACCTTCGTGGCAAAGTAGGCCACCGTGTTCCACGGCAGCAGGTATCCGCTGAAACCGAACGCCAGCGCCAGACCCAGCAGGACGATGCCGCTCAGCCACGTCAGCTCACGCGGGCGCCGGTAGGCATGCAGGAACACCACGCTGAACATGTGGATGAAGGCCGTCAGGATCATCAGGTTCGCCGCCCAGCTGTGGATCGAGCGCACCAGCCAGCCGAACTCCACCCGCGTCATGATGAACTGCACGCTTTCGAAGGCCTCCGCCGGGGTCGGGCGGTAATAAAGCAGCAACAGAATGCCCGTGAGCACCTGGATCACGAACAGGAACAGCGTGATGCCCCCGAAGTAATACCAGATCGTGGCCGAGTGCACCGGCACGGCCTTGTGGCGGAGAAACTCGCGGATCGCCGTCAGCCCGAGGCGTTCGTCCAGCCAGCTTGCCGCACGCTGTCGTGTCTGGACCGAAAGCATCTTCCTCCCTCAGGCGCGGCGTGCGATCACGATCTCCCCGTCGCGAATCCGCACCGCGTATTCTTCCAGCGGGCGCGGCGGCGGCCCCGCAACCACGCGGCCGTTGAGGTCGTAGATGCCGTTGTGACAGGCGCACCAGATGTCGTGGCCGTCCGGGCGGTATTGAACCGTGCAGTTCAGATGCGTACACACGGCGCCGAACGCCTTCCACTCGTCCTCGCCGGCCCGGATGAGCAGCACGGGACGGCTGCCGAACCGTACGATCTTGGCTGTGTTCGGCTTGAGCTCGTCGGCTTTGCCCGCGCTGACTTCGTTCACCGCCGCCTCGGGAATGCGCGGCGGATTCATGAACCGGATGGCAGGATACAGAAACGAAAGTACGGAGGCGGTGAAGCCTCCGCCCAAAAGCCACCGGATCAGGCTGCGCCGGTCATCGGCCATTGGTGCGCTCAACTCAAAACACTAGTCCAAACACACAACGTTTGTCAAGAATAATCAGATTTCAGTGTCTGAAACTGCGATCCCCGGGGCGCGTCCCGGGCGCAGCTCGAACGTTCCATCCCTCAGCGGCTTCCCGAGGGTCCCTCGACCGAAGCCCGCCCGCAGGTTCCGGGGGCGGGTGCCCGCCACTCGTACGGATCCGCACCACCGCCCGCCGCCGGGCCTCCACAGAACAGCCTCGCCAGTATCGCGCCGGCGCCGTAGGCGGCCGCAGCAGCCAATACCGCAGCCGGCAACCAACTCCAGTGAAGCCCGAACAGCGTGATCAGGCCCGCCGCAGATCCGGCAAGAATCCCCACCCGGCCGCACGCTTTGCGGAGAAGCTCACGCTGGACGGGCGCGGGAAGCAGCCGTTGTTCCAGACGCGCTACGGGGTTGCTCCACGGTCCGGCCGCAAGATCCCGGGCGCTCTGTAAAGGATGCAGCCGGGCGCAGATCGTCCCAAGATAGAAGAGACCCGCCACCGAAAAGGCCAGCCACACCCACATCCCCTCGGCCAGAAAGGCAACCGCACAAACCACCAGCAGCGCCTGCAAGGGCGCCAGAATCCCCCGTTCGAACTGAACTACCGGCTCGGTGTCGGCCTGCATCGCTCTCCATTGAGTAAGGTGCCGCGACCTTGCCAGGTTCTCAGGGATTTCTCGGGAAAAACCGCGCCGCAGCCGACGTGCTCATCATACGCGGCCATCGCAACCTCCCCTGCACGAGCGACGCCGACGCTTCCCTGTGGCTCGGTCCACGCAAACGGCTCTGTGGTAGACTAGGGCGACCCACGGAGGGGTCGCCCATGCCCCTTTCCCGCAGGCACGGGGTTCCAGCCATCTTGCTGGCGGCCCTGGCGAACTCCTTGCACGCCACCCAGCCGCCCCGGCCCGGACAGCCGTGGCCGGCATCCTTCGTCAACTGGCTCGCCGGCCCGCGCAACGTCCAGCCGGCGCGCGCCTTCCTCCGCCTGGTGCGCCAGATTCAGGAAAACCGCGCCGCGGTCCGCCGGGGCGAAATGACCGCCGATGCAGCCGCGGCCCGCGGCGGCGTGGCCGTCTCCGGGGTCAAGTCGGTCCCCGTGCTTCTGGCCAAGTTCCGCAACACCGGCCCCGATCCGTACCCGCCCGCCAATCTTCAGCGCCAGCTCTTCGACGGACCTTGGCCGACCGGAACCATGGCCGACTACTACCGCGAGATCTCCTACGGAGCCTTCACGGTGAACGGGATGGTGACGCCCTGGCGCACCCTGGCGCAGAACGACACCTTCTACGAAGGGCCCGCAGGCTGCAACGGCTTATGCAACGCCTCTCGTGTGGCGGACTTTCTCCGGGAAACCCTGGCGGCGCACGATGCCGCTGTGAACTTCGCGAGCTATGACAACGACGGCCCCGACGGCATCCCCAACTCCGGCGATGACGACGGTTTCGTCGACTTTGTCGCTTTCGTTCATCCCGAGCAGGGTGGCGAGTGCGGAGGCAATAACAACATCTGGTCGCACCGTTTCATCCTCTCCGGCTGGGGCGGCGGAGCCTTCCAGACCAACGACGCACGCCAAGGCGGCGGCTTCATCCAGGTGGACGATTACGTCATCATGCCCGCCACCAGTTGCGACGGGTCCACCATGATCGAGATCGGCGTCTTCTGCCACGAGTTCGGACACGCCTTCGGTCTGCCGGACCTCTATGACACCGATCCCGGCAATGGCGACTCCGCCGGCCTGGGTAACTGGGACCTGATGGCAAGCGGCTCCTACGGCGGCGACGGCAGATCCCCGGCACGGCCCGTCCATATGTCCGCCTGGTCGAAGGCGTTTCTCGGCTGGCTCAATCCCACCGAAGTGACTTCGGACCTCAACCCGGCCAGTATCCGGCGCTTTGAGGACAACGCCGCGGCATTTCAGATTCGCGTCTCCCCCACGCAGTACTATTTGGTCTACAACATTCAGAGAGTTCTGTTCGACTCGAACCTCCCCACCGCCGGTCTGGCCATCCTCAAGATGAACGAGACGGTGGTCAATGCCGGGCTGGCGAACAACCGTGTGAACGCCGACGAGAACAATCAGGGCGTCGAGCTGATGGAAGCCGACGGCCGCCGCGATCTGGACAATAACGCCAATCGCGGCGATTCGGGTGATCTGTTCCCGGGATCTTCGAATAACCGCCGCTTCGACAATTCTTCGAATCCTTCCTCGAGCGGCAGAGCCGCCGTTTGCGACATCGGAGCCGCGGGAGACCCCATGACGGCCAAGCTGCTGGTTTCCACCGGAGCCTGTGCTCCTGCGCCCGGCGGTTGCAGTGCGCTCCTGTTGGCTCCGCCCGCGAGCGGTGCGGCGGCCTGGCTCCTGGTGCTTCTTCCGGCACTGGCGGCGGGCGGCTGGCTGCTTCGCCTTCAGTCGCGCCGGCGTCACGCCTGATGAGCCCGTTCCTTGCTGGTCCTTCCGGCGCTGTCGTGCCGCTGTACGCGCCCCTCATGGCCCTGGGAGGATTTCTGTTGGGCATTGTGGCCGTTCGTGCGGGCGAGCGCTGCCAGGTGCGCCGTGATCACGTTCTGGGTTTGTTTCTGGTCGCGTGGCTGGCAGGCTGGGCCGGAGCGCGCCTGTGGTTCGTGGTCGAGCACCGGCAATACCTCGAAAGCTCCTTAGGCCGCTGGGTGTTGGATCCGGCATTCGGCGGATTTTCCTCCTACGGGGGGCTGCTTGCGGGCCTGGCGGGGGGTGCGCTCTACGGTCACCTGATGCGGCTGCCTCTGCGCAGGCTCGCCGATGCCGTGGCGCCGGGACTGTGTCTGTTCGGCGTCGCCGCCCGTTTCGGGTGTTTCTTCGCCGGCTGCTGTCACGGCCGTCCGGCGGCGCTGCCGTGGGCCGTGAGCGCGGCGCCGGGAAGTCCGGCCGCGCGCCGCTTCGGGGATGGCGCGACCCTCCATCCCGCGCAGCTCTACGAAGCTGCCGCCGTCGCTTTGATCGGTTGGTTCGCCGCGCGGCGTCCCAGTGAAGTCTCCGGTGGAACCTTCCTCCGGGTTGCGGCATCTTACTGTCTGGCACGGCTGTTGCTCGACAGGTTCCGCGGGGACGCGCGCGCCGATGGCGACGTGCTTTCCGTGGCGCAGTGGACAAGCCTGGCAGTATTGGCCGTCGCGGCGGCCTTGATGTGGCGAGGGAGGAGCGCATGGCGCGGCGCCGGTTCGCGGTGCTGAACGTTTGGCTGGCGGTGAGCCTCGGCGCCGTCTCCCCGCGGCAGGAGCCCGCCGCATCCGAAAAGCCCTCGGACCGGCCGCCGGAAAAGGTCTCCGTCGAAGCCCTGGAGCGCGCACCGGAGCGCTACCGCGACCGCACCGTACGGGTCTCCGGAAAACTGGAGAATGCCGGCCGCAATTATTTCACCGACCTCCGTTTGGTTCTCAAAGACGCGGCAGGCCGCACCGTGCCGGTGCGGCCCTGGCTGCCGTTGAGTCTCCCGCCGCGCCCGGCCGGCGCTACCGGGCGGCCGCCCGCCGTCCTGCCGGACTTTCTCGGCAAAGAGGTCGAGCTCATCGCGAAGGTTCGCAAAGGCGCCTTGCGGCATTTCGGCGACGTGTGGCACCTCGAGGTTACGAGCGCGCGCGTGAAGTAAGTTCCCGCGCGCACCTCCGCGCACCGGCCGGCACGCATCCTGTCGTGGGCTCACACCGAAACGATCGCCCTCCGGCCGCGCCCCTGGTCACGCCCACGTGATCAGCCCCGGCAGGAAGGCCACGCTCAGATCGGGGTGAAACGGCAGCACCCGCACCGTGAAGCCGTGCAGGCCGCTGCGGCAGCAGGCCACACTGTCGGCCACGTAGACGATGCGCCCCTGCTCGTCACGCCCTGCTGCTTCCATTTGCGTCGCCACCGGGCGCGTGATCTCACCGGCCGGATCCAGCGGGCCCATGCAAAGCTCCACGGTCACGTCTTCGGGAGTCAGCTCCCCCAGACGCACCCGGGCCTCGGCGCGGAAGCGTTCCCCCACCGAGAGCGTGCCCGAAGACTCCGCCGCCACCGATTCCACACGCACAGCCGGCCAGTTCCGCTGGATCCGGTCCAGCCATGCCGCCAGCAGGCGCGCCCGCGCCGCCCCGTTCTCGGAAAGTTGCAGGAAGCGGTTGTGCCCGATCAGGTAGAACGCCTCCGTGTACTCGCGCGCCATCCGGTGGCTGTTGAAGTAGTGACAAAGGCGCCCGATGGAGGCCTTCATGCGCGCGATCCACCGCCGCGGCAGCCGGTCCCGCCCCCGGTCGTAGAACGTCGGGATCACGTCGCGTTCCAGCACTTCGTACAGCGCCTGCGCCTCGACCTCGTCCTGATAGGCCGGATCGTCGTAGGTTTCGCCGCGCCCGATCGCCCAGCCGGTCAGCCCGCTTCCCCCGTCGAACTCCCGCCAGGCATGGTCCCACCAGCCGTCGAGCGTACTCACGTTGAGCACCCCGTTGGCGGCCGCTTTCATCCCGCTTGTGCCACTGGCCTCCTTGGGGCGCAACGGCGTGTTCAGCCACACGTCGCAGCCCTGTACGAGATAGCGCGAAACCGCCATGTCGTAATCCTCGAGGAACACGATCCGGCGGCGGAACTCCGGCCGGCGCGCAACCACGGCGATCTGCTGGATGAGCTGTTTTCCCGGCGTATCTTTCGGATGCGCCTTCCCCGTAAAGATCACCTGCACGGGCCGCGCCGGATCGTTGAGCAGCCGGGCCAGGCGCTCGGGGTCCCGCAGCAGCAGCGTGGCGCGCTTGTAGGTGGCAAACCGCCGCGCAAAGCCGATGGTGAGCGCATCCGGATCGAGCACTTCCTCGGCGGCCTCCACCTCCGCGAGCGGCGCGCCCCGCCGCCGGAGCTGCTCCTTCAGCCGGCGCCGGGCGAACGCCACCAGGCGTTCGCGCCGCCGCTCATGAGTACGCCACAATTCCTCGGCCGGAATGCTCTCGACTCGCTTCCATAATGCAGCTTCGGCGGGTTCCTCGCGCCAATGGGGCCCCAGGTAGCGGTCGTAGAGCTGGTTCATTTCATAGGAAATCCACGAACGGAAGTGCACGCCGTTGGTGACGTAACCGATCGGGATCTCCTCTGCCGGCAGAGCCGGCCATATTCCCGCCCACATCTTGCGGCTTGTGTCTCCGTGCAGTTTGCTGACGCCGTTGCTGGCGCCCGCAAGACGCAACGCCAGGACCGTCATGCAGAAATGCTCCGCTTCGTTGTTCGGATCCTGCCGGCCGAGCGCCAGAAACTCCGAACGGTTCAGGCCCAGCTCCCGGTAATAGCCTTCAAAATATCGTTCCATCAGATCCGGCGGAAAGTAGTCATGCCCCGCTGGCACGGGCGTGTGAGTCGTGAAGACCAGCGACGGGGCGGCCAGCTGCCGGGCTTCGGCAAAGCTCAGGCCGAACCGCTGCATGAGATGCCGCGCGTGCTCGAGAGCCAGAAAGGCCGAATGACCCTCGTTCATGTGGAACACGGTCGGCGCAATACCCAGCGCCGCCAGCGCCCGGTAGCCGCCGATGCCGAGCAGGATCTCCTGCTTGAGGCGCATCTCCAGGTCACCGCCGTACAGCTGATCGGTGATGTCGCGATCTTCCGGATGCGGGTTGGCCGCGATGTTCGTGTCCAGCAGGTAAAGCGAAACGCGCCCGACCCGGGCCTGCCAGACCTGGGCCGCCACCGTCCGGCCGCAATTGACTTCCACCACCACGGGCGATCCGTCCGGGCGCCGGACCGGCGACAGCGGCAGATTGTAGAAATCGTTGTCCTCGTATTCCTCCTGTTGCCACCCGGCTTCGTTCAGGTACTGGCGGAAGTAGCCTTGCTGGTAGAGCAGGCCCACGGCCACCAGCGGCACGCCGAGGTCACTGGCCGACTTCAGATGATCGCCGGCCAGGATTCCGAGACCGCCCGCAAAAATGGACAGGCATTCCGTCAGGCCGAACTCCGCGCAGAAGTACGCTGCCAGCAGGCCGTCGCTCAAGCGGTGGGTCCGGCGGTACCAGGTGCGCTCTGAGTGAAGATAACCTTCCAGATCCTGCCGGACACGCTCCAGATGAGCCAGAAAGGCATCGTCGGCTGCCGCGGCTTCAAGCTTTTCCTGTTCGATCATTCCGAGCATCCGCACCGGATTGTGGCCCGAAGCCTCCCACAGCTCGGCATCCAGGCGGCGAAACAGTTCGATGGTGTCGTGGTCCCAGGCCCAGCGCAGGTTGTAAGCGATCCCGCGCAACGGCTCGAGCGGCCCGGGAAGGGAAGGCACTACGGCAAAAGTGTGTACGGGCTTCATAAAGCTGCCCTCGCAGTATAGTTCGGCACGAACCTCAAGCAGGGACAGTTCCGGCTCGAATGGCACGAGCCAGTTACGTCGGCGCCCGCGCCGGCATCATGTTAACTTGAGAGGTGCCGGTCCGGTTTCCCGCGTTATGAAAGCTGCTTGTTTGGCCGTTTGGTTAGGATTTCCTTTGCTGGCCGCGCCGCAACTTTCCTTGCGGCAGGCCGTCAGCGAGGCCCTCTCCGCCCACCCTTTGCTGGCCGCGGGGATGGAGCGCGCCCGGGCCTCCGAGGGGCAACGCCTCCAGGCAGGCCTGCGGCCGAATCCGCGGCTGATTCTCCAGCTCGAAAATCTCCGCGCCTGGGGAACTCCGGGTCTCGCCTACGGTCGCGACGCCGATTCTTTTGTCTACCTCTCCCAGCTTTTCGAGACCGGCGGCAAGCGCGAGCGGCGACTGGACGCCGCCGAGCTGGCCGTGCGCCGCGCCGGGCTCGAGCTCGAGCTGCTCCGCCGGCAGATTGCGGCGCGCGTCAAGCAGGCCTACTGGGCCGCCGCCGGTGCGCAGCGCCAGTACGAGATCCTGCTTGCGACCGAGCAAACCTTCCGGCAGGTGATCGAGTATCACGAACACCGTGTGCGTGAAGGCGCCATGGCGGAGGCCGACCTGCTGCGCGTGCGGCTGGAAGGCGAGCGGCTGGCCATCGCGGCCAACGCCGCAGCGCTCGAGGCCGAGCGCGCCCGCATTCAGTTGTTCCGCGAGATGGGTCGCACGCAGTTCGAGCCGGTGGAGTTGACCGAGCCGCTGGAAGACCCGGCCGCCCCCGCCCTGGTTGCCGACCCCGTCCGGGCGCTCGAAGCGCGCCCCGAAATGCAGCTGGCGCGGCTGGCGGTCGAGCAGGCCCGGGCCGGCCTGCGCTTGGCCGAGGCGGGCGCCCGGCCCGACCTGGACCTGTTGCTCGGATACAAGCGCACGGCGGGCTTCAACACCCTGCTCGGCGGCGTGCAGTGGAACCTCCCCGTCCTCAACCGCAACCAGGGCAATATCGCCGCCGCCCGCGCGGAAGTTCGTGCAGCCGAATCCTCGCTTGCTGCCACGGAAGCCTTGATCCGCGCCGAAGTGCGGGCCGCTGCGGCGGACTACGAACTCCGCCGCAGGCAACTGCTGGATTCTTCGCGGCTGCTGCGCGCGCACGCCGCCGAGTCGGCGCGCATCGCGCAGGCCGCCTACCGCGAAGGCGGCACGGACCTGCTGCGGCTGCTCGACGCCGAGCGCGTGCGCCTGGATACGGAAATGCTTTACTCCCGCACCCTCACCGAATACCGCCAGAGCATCGCCGCGCTCGAGGCCGCCATGGGGGTGGAGCCGTGAGGGCCCTGCTTGCGGCCTGTGTTCTCCTGTGGGCCGGTTGCTCCCGCCCCCAGCCGTCCGAAACCGTGGCCGAAGCCACAGCCCGGAAGCCCCCGGCCCGGTGGGTCCTCCTCTCGGCACAGGCCCAGCAGGAGGCCGGCATCGCCACCGCGCCGGTCCGCCTCGTTTCCGTGCCCCTGACGCTCGAAGCCGCCGGCCGCATCACCCCCGACGAGAACCGCACCTGGCGTGTGGGCGCCGTCACCGAAGGCCGCATCGTCAGCGTCTCGGTGGCCGTGGGCGACCGCGTCGCGCAAAATCAGGTCCTGGCGCGCATGCACAGCCACGACATCCATGAGTCCCGCGCCGCCTACCGGAAAGCCCTGGCGGAAGTGGCGCGCTTGCGGTCCGCGGAGGCTTACGCCCGCCGCGTGCGCGATCGCGCCCGGCGCCTCTACGAGCTCAAGGCCGGTTCTCTCGAGCAGCTCGAACACGCGGAAACCGAGCTCCGCAACGCCCAGGCCGAGCTCGCCAACGCCGAAACGGATCTGGACCGGGCGCGCCGGCACCTGGTCGAGTTCCTCCAAATCCCCGCCGAGGTCCCGGAGCCGGCGCCCGGAGCCGATGCACACCGCGAGGAAGACCTCATCCCCATCAAATCCCCTGCAAACGGCATCGTACTGGCCCGCAACGTCACCCCGGGCACCGTCGTCAATCCCAGCACCGACCTGTTCGTCATCAGCGACCTGTCTTCGCTGTGGATGATCGCCACGCTGGCCGAAGAGCATCTGGGGCGCCTGAAGCCCGGCCTGCCCGTCCGGGTCACCGTGCAGGCCTATCCCGGCCGCCGTTTCGAGGGCCGCATCGCACGGCTCGGCGAGCAGCTGGATCCCACCACGCGCACCGTGCAGGTTCGCGTCGCCTTGCCCAACCGCGACGGATTGCTGAAACCCGAAATGTACGCCCGCGCCGAAATCCTGCTCGGCCGTTCCGCTCCGGCTCTGTTCGTCCCGCAGGAGGCCGTGCAGGAAATCGAGGGGCAGACCGCAGTCTTCGTCCGCACGGCGCCCGAGCGGTTCGAACCCCGGCCCGTGCGCACGGGGCGCACCGCCGGCGCCGATGTGGAGATCGCCTCCGGCCTCCGCCCGGGCGAAGTAATCGCCGTACGCGGCAGCTACATCCTCAAATCCGAACTGCTCAAAGCCGCCCTCGGCGAGGAGTAGCCCGTGCTGGACCGCTTCGTTGACTTTCACCTCAAGCACCGGTGGTTCGTCCTGGCGGGCCTCGTGGCCTTGGTGGCGCTCGGCTGGTATACCCTGTCTGAAATCCCGATAGACGCCTTCCCGGACCTGACCAACAATCAGGTGGTCGTGGTCACCGAGTGTCTCGCCATGGCCCCGGCTGAGGTCGAACAGCTCGTTACGTTCCCCATCGAGACCGCCCTGATGGGCCTGCCCCGCACCGAAGGGATTCGCTCCGTCTCCAAGTTCGGCCTCTCGATGATCACGGTGGTCTTCGAGGATTCCGTCAACATCTACTTTGCGCGGCAACTGGTCAATGAGCGGCTCCAGGAGGTGCGCGCGCGGTTGCCCGAGGGTCTCGAGCCTTCCCTCGGCCCCGTGGCCACCGCCTTCGGTGAAGTCTATCAGTACACCTTGGAAGGTCCCGGCTTCAGCCAGATGGACCTCAAGACGCTCCACGACTGGCAGATCAAACCGCAGCTGCGCACCGTGCCCGGCGTCAACGAAGTTAACACCTGGGGCGGCGAGACCAGGCAGTACCAGATCGAAGTGGACCCGGTCCGCTTGCAAGGCTACGGCCTGTCGCTGCGGGACGTCTTCGAACGCATTCGCGACAACAACGCCAACTTCGGGGCCGGCTTCATCGAGCACGCCTCCGAGCAGTACAACGTGCGGGGGCTCGGCCGGGCCCGGAGCGTCACCGAACTCGAGCAGATCGTGCTCCTGGCCCGGGAGGGCACTCCCGTGCTGTTGCGCGACGTGGCGCGCGTCGAGGTGCGGCCCGCGCCGCGCCAGGGAGCCGTGCTGCGCGACGGCCGCGGCGAAACCGTCTCGGGCATGGCCATCATGCTCAAGGGCGAAAACGGCAGGCGGGTCATCGAGCGCGTCAAGCAAAAGCTCGCCTCCCTCCGCCTGCCCGAGGGCGTGCGCGTCGTGCCGTTCTACGACCAGTCCACGGTGATTGACGGCACCATCCGCACCGTGAAGCGGAACCTCTTCGAGGCCGCCATCCTGGTCACCGCCGTGCTCCTGCTGTTTCTGGGCAACATCAAGGCCGCGCTCATTGTCGCCGCCGTCATCCCCCTGTCCATGCTGGTGGGCTTCATGGGCATGCGCGCCTTCGGCATCTCCGCCAACCTGATGAGCCTGGGCGCCATCGATTTCGGAATGATCGTGGACGGGGCGGTGGTGATGATGGAGAACTCCGTGCGCAAGCTGCGCCATGCCGGCGGGGAGCGTCACTTCGATCCTGTGGAACGCGTCCGCCAGGCGGCCCACGAGGTGGCGCGCCCCATCGTCTTCGCCGTGGCCATCATCATCGCCGTCTACCTGCCCATCCTGGCTCTGCAGGGCCTGGAGGGACGCATGTTCCGCCCCATGGCCATCACCGTGTGCTCGGCGCTGGTCGGCTCCCTCGTGCTGGCGCTCGCGGTCGTGCCGACGGCGGCCGCCGTCGTGCTGCGGCGCGGGGCGCGCGAGCGCCCGGAGCACTGGTTCGAGCGTCTCGAACGGCTCTACGTCCGGCTCCTCGGCTGGGTCCTCCGGCACCGCGTCCCGGTCCTTGCCGCCGCCCTCCTGGTCTTGGCCGCGGCCTTGGCCTCGCTGGCCTGGATCGGCACCGAGTTCATGCCCCGCCTGGATGAGGGCTCCATCCTCATCGAGACCCGCAAGCTTCCCGGCATCTCCCTGACCGAGTCGGTCGAGATCAGCCGGCGCATCGAGCAGGTGATCCTCGGCTTCCCGGAAATCTCCGGCGTGGTCACCAAGCTCGGGCGTCCCGACGTGGCCACGGAGGCCATGGGCATCTACCAGGGCGACGTCTATGTGCTGCTGAAGCCGCGCCACCAGTGGCGCCGCTTCCGCACCAAAGAGGAGCTCATCGCCGCACTCTCCGAAGCCCTCGCCAAGGTGCCCGGAGTGAACTACAACTTCACGCAGCCCATGGCCATGCGCCTGGACGAAGTGGTTTCCGGAATCAAGGCGGACGTCGCCTTGAAAATCTTCGGCGAGGATCCCCGCGTGCTCGAGCAGCTCGCCGAGCAGGCTTTGCGCATCGTCTCCGGCGTGCCGGGCGCCGCGGACGCTCAGATGGAGATCGTCTCCGGCGTGGCGGAGCTGCGTGTGGAGGTGGATCGCGCCGCACTGGCGCGGTACGGCTTGAACGTCGCCGACGTGCGGGAGCTCGTCGAGGCCGCCGTCGCCGGACGCCAGGCCTCGGAGATGATCGAAGGACAGCGCCGCTTCGCCATCGTCGTCCGCCTGCCGGAGCGCTACCGCCAGGATCCTGCCGCCCTGGCGGAAGTGACCTTGCCGGCTCCCGGGGGCGAGCGCGTCCGACTGGGACAGATCGCCCGTATCGAAGTCGCCCGCGGCCCCGAAGTCATCACCCGCGAGAACGGGCAGCGGCGGATCGTGGTGCAGGCCAACGTGCGCGGCCGGGACCTGGGGAGCTTCGTCGCCGAGGCGCAACGCCGCGTGGCAGCCTCCCTCCGGCTTCCCCCGGGCTATCTCCTCGACTGGGGCGGCCAGTTCGAAAACCAGGAGCGGGCCACACGCCGCCTGATGATCGTCGTGCCGCTCTCGGTAGCCCTGATTTTCGCGCTCCTGTTCGCCACCTTTGACTCCGTTCCCCATGCCCTCCTCATCCTGCTGAATGTGCCCTTCGCGCTGGTGGGCGGGATCGCGGCGCTGTGGTTGCGCGGCCTCCACCTGAACCTTTCCGCTTCGGTGGGCTTCATCGCGCTTTTCGGTGTGGCGGTGCTCAACGGCATCGTGATGGTGAGCTACATCAACCGCTTGCGCATGCAAGGCATGGGATGCCTGGAGGCGGTCGTCTCGGGCGCCCGCGTGAGGCTGCGTCCCGTGCTCATGACCGCGCTCGTGGCCAGCCTCGGGTTCCTGCCGATGGCCACCGCCACCACTACCGGCGCCGAGGTCCAGCGCCCGCTGGCCACGGTCGTCATCGGTGGACTCATCACCTCGACACTGCTCACCCTGTTCCTGCTGCCGGCCCTGTACCCGTGGTTTTGCCGCAAGGCCCCTCAGAGGGTGCTCGCTGAGGAAGCCGAGTTCGCTCCCTCTTCAGGACGGCCTGGACAGGTTTGACTGGTTGCTGCCCGGTGGAAGGACTTGGGGGCGCAGGATGGCCCCGGCGCTGAGCCCGAGCAATGCCCCCCAGCTGTTGGCGGCAATGTCAGCCAGTTCGAAGTACCGCCCCGGCATCAGCATCTGAGCCAGTTCCAGCGAAACGCCCAGGGCGATGGAGCCGGCCAGACACAGCAACACCGAGCGCCATCGCTCGTGCAGCGCCGGCAGAAACATCACGGCGGCGTAGCCGGAGAAGTGGAACAGCTTGTCGAAGCGGCCCACGCCCGGAAGGACCGTGCCCGGCAGCACCGAGCCCGCGATCACGCCGGCGAGCGTCGCCCCCCAGAGCAACCGGAGCAGGAGCTTGGCGCCGTGCGTCATGGGCGGCTACTCCGCTGGGACGGCAGAGTCTCCGTCCGCCAGGACTCGGCGCCGGCCTCCACGTGTTCTCGCTGCCGGTTGCGAAGCACCGCTCAGATCGTGATCTCCAGTTCCCCCTCCAGGGAAAATCGCGGCGGCTTACGGCGCGCCAGCAGCTCCTTTTGTTCGAGCAGGGCCGTCACCAGCAGCGGCATGGCGATGGTCGAATCGGCGTGACAGGTGACCATCTGCGCGTCCCGGGCGATCTTGCCCCAGCTCTGCGCCTCCTCGAAGGTGCATCCGGAGAGCCCGCCCCAGTGCGGCGCATCGGTCACCACCTGCACGGCGTACTTGTGCCCGGAGGCCCCCGCCTTCATGACGATGTTGGTCACCTCGGTCTGCTGCACGAAATTCTTGGGGGTGCCGCCCCCGAAGTACACCACGCCGGTGGCAGGCGAGGCGGCGCAGATGCGGGCCGTCTCGATCACATCGCCTATAACGTCGAAGACGAAGCGGTTGTGCCCGCTGTGCCGGTTTTCGGCGATCCCGATCCCGATCGAGCTGTCGGCGATGGCCGGGCAGTACAGCGGCACGCCCGCCTTGGCAGCCGCCGTCAGGATGCCGTCCTCCCGGGCATGCTTGGCTAGTTCGAGGCCGAGCCGGTAGAGGAACTCCCGCGTCGTGTACGGCCGCGACTGGTCGAGCGATGCCGCAAACCGGCCGATCCACAAATCGTGTTCGCGAAACTTCTCCTCGTCCGCCAGCACGTCGTACATGCGGTCCACGAGGTTCTCGGCCAGCTCCACGTCGTTCATGTGCGGCGAGCCTTGATAGTGCGAGTAGCCCAATGTCTCGTGCACGTCGTGGAAAAAGTTTGCCCCCGTGGAAACCAGGCAGTCAATCAGCCGGTGCCGGATCATGTTCACCACCAGCTTGCGCATGCCGCCCGGCACCATGGCGCCGGAGAGGCCCATCAGGATGGTGCACGGCTCGCTTAGCATCTTCTTCCAGACTTCGAAGGCCAGTCCGAGCTGCCGGCCCTGAAAGGCCGTCCCCTGCATGCGCGTGAGCACTTCGGAGATGCTGCTCACTCCGGAGGGATCAAAGGGGCGTGTCGGCACGGACAAAATCTGCTCTTTCGCCCTTCCGGCGCGCGTGATGTTCATTTCTCCTCGTCTGCGGCTGCTTACTGGAGCCGGGCGCGGTTTCGCTCGTTGTGTACGAGTTCGTCGAAAATCGCCAGCACCGCTTTGCGGTAGCTGTAAATCCGCCTCACCATGTTGCGGAATGCCGGCTCATACTGGGGTGCGCGGAGCCACTTCTCCACCACCGCCTTCGGGACGTCAATATCCCGGCGCAGTGTCTCCACAGGGTGCCCCCGCAAGAACAGCCCGTAAAAGAGGGCCGCCTCCTTCTGGGGCGTCGAGAAATCGGAATCGTCTCCGCGCCTCATAAGCGACCGCTCCCAGCTTGGATTCGCTGGAAACGTCAGTATAAACATCGTCAGTGGCGTAGTTCAAGTCCAGAGCAGGCGACCGCCTCACGCCCCGAGCGGCAGCACTTCCTCCCGCACAGGATCGAAGGCGATCCGGCGCTTGTCCTGATAACTCTCGACCGCAAGCAACGCCGCCTGCGTGGATCGGTGTCCCGTGTAGACATCCGCCGCCGGCATGCTCCGGGAGAAACAGCAGTCCAGAAAGTTCCGCACATGGTCCTCCGTGATGTCGCCGGGGAACTGCTCCACGATCGGCGGCGCACCTTTCTCGGCCGGATGGAACTCGTAGCGGTTGCGGTGGATCCAGAGCCGGCCCCCCTGGCCGAGAAACTCCACGTGATACTCTTCGCTGCGCGGCACGGCCAGAGAACGGAAACTGACGCTTACGCCCCCCGGGTATTCCCACAGTGCGCTGATGGTGTCCGGCGCCGTCCGGCCGTCTCCAAAGTCATGGTAGATGCCGCCCGCCGCCGTCACCGACAGCGGAGCGTCCACGTCCAGGAACATGTGCACCACATCCAGCCAGTGCACGCCGAAGTCCGTCAGCTTGCCGCCGCCGAAATCCAGAAACGCGCGGAAATGGAAATACTGCGCCGGATTCCACTCGCGGTACTTCACCGGCCCGAGGTACCGCACCCAGTCCAGGTTGGAAGGCTTCACCGCGGGCTTGTCCGGCAGCCGCCGCGGAGGTCCGCTGTCCCAGACGCAGCGCACGTGCGAGATCCTGCCCATCATCCCCGACCGCACGAAGCGCTCGCGCGCTTCCAGATACACACGGCCGGAACGCTGCTGCAACCCCACCTGGCAGACGCGCCGGTTGACACGCGCCGCCCGCACCATCTCCGGGCCTTCCGCACGCAGGCGCATGAGCGGCTTCTCCACGTAGACGTCTTTTCCCGCATTCAGGGCGTCAATGACCGTGTGTTTGTGACAGTGGTCCGGTGTGGCGATCAGCACCGCGTCGAGCCCGCGCTCTTCGAGCAGTCGCCGGTGGTCGGAGAAGCCCCGCGCCCCCGGCGCTTTGCTCAGAGCTTCATCCACGCGGTCGCCCCAGACGTCGCACACCGCCCGGATCTCAGCCCGTCCGGACTTCTGGAACAAGGCCATGACATACTGGCCGCGGCCTCCCGCGCCGATCACTCCCAGACCGAGGCGTTCGTTGGCGCCGGAGACGCGCGAGTACGATACGGCCGTCCAGGCAGCGGCCCGAAGCGTGGCGCGGCGGGTCATGGGCCTCCTTGTCCCAAACATGGTACAGCAGCGCCGCGCTATAATGTCGCGGCTTGTACCGCTCTTTGCTGCTTCTCCGCCTTCTGGCTCCCCTCGTCGGCTGCGCCGTGGCGGCGGCTGCCGCTTCCTTTTCCGGCCGTGTCGTGCGGGTGCTCGATGGGGACACCCTCGAAGTGCTGGAAGGCACGACGCCGCGTCGTGTGCGGCTGCACGGCGTGGATTGCCCGGAGCGGAATCAGCCCTACGGCTCCCGCGCCCGGCAGTTCACCGCGGAGCTGGCCTTCGGCCGCACGGTCACCGTGGTGATCCGCGATCGCGACCGCTACGGTCGCCTGGTGGGCGAAGTTCTCCTTCCGGACGGGCGCAACCTCAACCGCGAACTCGTCGCCGCCGGCTACGCCTGGTGGTATCGCCGCTATTCGAGCGATCTGCGCCTGGCCGTGCTCGAGTGGATGGCTCGCTGGCGCAAGCGCGGACTCTGGCAGGATCCGCACCCCGTACCGCCCTGGGAATGGAGAAGGCGGCCCAGATCCCTCCAGCCGGCGAGCCCCGTGCTGCAACTGCTTCTCCGCGGCCCGACAAGCTTGCTTTTCGCGAGGCTGCTGCGGTCGAGCCCCGACTGAGAACCCGAAACCGGAGCCGGAAACGCGCGCACCAACCCGGCCCCCGGGCTTCTACCCGGTGAGACCCGGGCCCGAGCAGGGCGCCGTCACCCGCGGCGCGAGCCCTGCGTCTCTCTCTGCCCCCACGCCCGCGTTCTGAACCTGCTCGAGCGCGGCTCCCATCCGTTCGAGCGCCTGCTCGATTTCGTCCAGGTGCGCCAGCTGCCGTTCGTCAGGATGGAGATGCCGCAGCGCCAGAAGGTTGCCGCGGATCGCGTTCGCCGCATTCGCCGCTTCGTAGGCCGTGGACTCCAGGCGGCGCCGCCAGCGTCTTGCTTCTTCCGCTGCCTTCCGCGTCCCTTGCCGCGCTTTGAGCCAGGCGCCGAGCAGCACCGCCGCCAGCACTCCGGACAACACGCACGCTTCAGGCATCAGTCGCCTCCGGGAAGAGGAACCGCCCCCGCCTGTCGGGCCTGCAGCCGCGGATCCTCGAAGACGGGCAGCTCCCGCGCGGCCTCGGCCGCCAGCTCGTCCCAGAGAGGGTAGTTGTAGACGCAGCCGGGATCGCCCGCCGCAATGTCGCCGGTGTAGGAAAACGCCCGCGCGCGGCAGCCGCCGCAGTGGCTCTGATAGTCGCACACGGCGCAGTGATCCCCGCGCCGGGAACGGTCCGACAGTAACGCAAACAACTCGCAGTTCCAGATCTGCTCCAAGCTCTGTCGCCGCAGATCGCCCACCGCAATGGAAGAAATGTACACGCAGGGAGTCACGATTCCGTTGGGCTGGATCGCGCAGTAGCACCGCCCCGCGCCGCAGCCGCCGATGTAGCGGGCCAGGACCATGGTCTTGCTGCCCCGACCGCGGCCGGCATGCCCGGTGGCGAACACGCCCTCCTGGGGACCGTAGACGACGCAGGCCCGGCCGAACTGGGGCGCCGTCGAAATCACGTTGATCCGCCCCTGCTGGAGCGTGCGCTCCAGCTTCCGCAGCAGCAGCTCGCGCTGGGCCGGCGTCAGATCTTCTTCGAGCATCTGGCGGCCGCGGCCCACAGGAATGAAGTTGAAATGCGAAAAGGTCTGGCAGCCGAGACCGATGGCCAGCTCGACCATCTCGTCCACGCGGTGAACGTTGCGGCGCGTAAAACAGGCGGCCAAACCGGTGCGGATCCCCGCCTGCACGGCGTTGCGGATTCCCTGGATCGCCTGCGCCCAGGCGCCCTTGCGACCGCGGAAGGCGTCGTGTTCCGCCGGATCGGCGCTGTCCACGCTGACCTCGACGTACTTGACGCCGCACTCCTTGAGGCGGGCCGCGGTCTCGGCCGTGAGCAGGGTCCCGTTGGTGGCGAGTGTCAGGTGCAGCCCCCGCCGGTTTGCGCGCTCGAGTACAGGCCACAGGTCCCGGATGGCCAGCGGCTCGCCCCCGGCGATCGCCAGGAACGGAACCCCGTTGGCGGCAAGCTCATCCACCACACGCAGGCGCTCTTCCAGGGTCAATTCGTCCGGGGCCGGCCGCGGTCCGGCGTTCTGGTAGCAATGCCGGCACCGGAGGTTGCACACCTGGGTGATGTTCCAGACGACAAACAGCGGCGCCGCGAACCGTTGAGGCTCCGCCAGGCCGTGCTGGGCGATGCTGCGCGCCGTGAGCGCCAAAGCGCGCACCGTGGGGGGATGATGAAACAGCTTTTCCTTCATCGTTTGTTTGTCCAGGCCGGCGCGCGCCAGACCCCAGTCCATCAGCAGGCTGGGCAGCTTCCACTTCACCCTTTCCCAGCCGCGCAGGCGCGGGTTATCGTAGTTCTCCGACAGGCGCTCGAACAGGCTCCGGCCGTCTGCACGGGGCGCCGCAAGACGCGCCAGAACCTTTCTCGTCACGCGATGGCTGAGGATCTGTTCCAGCCGGTGGCGGGGCTGGGCTACGGACGCCGTCAGCTTGCGCGCTCTCGGGCGGCGGCACGTCCCGGGTGGAAGGGCGCCGGAGGGGTAGGGCATCATCGCATACTCCCGGTGCAACCAGAATCTGAGGTCCGAAAATCCCCTTGCATGCGCCGTGCCACCCGGGCTCCGGCGGCGGGAGCCCCGGCTACCGGTGGGCCTGCCGGCCGGTCAGAGGCTGCACCACCGAACCGCCGCACACTCCCACGCCGGTTTTCAGCAACGCGTTCAGGAAGGCGGCCAGCACGCCGTAGATGCTCTGTTCGGTCACCGGCTGCCGGCCCGGCAGCCGGAAGCTTACCGGCAGCTCCTTGGCGATTTGCAAGCGCAGGGCGTTGGGGAGCAACCGTCCGGAGGCGTCCCGTACGTTGGCGATCGAGAAGGGAGTCTGCAGCACGGCCCCGGAATTGCCGTCCACATAGAACTGGCAGCGGGAGAACCAGCCCAGATTGGCCGTGTCGGCGGCGTCGAAAAGCAGCAGGGGCGCCATGCGGCTGGAAGTCAACTGCGCGGTGATGCTCCGCGGCCCGTCCTCCACGGTGGGCTGGAAGCCGCACTGTCGCGCGATGTGCACCACCATCTCGGGATCCAGCTCCAGGAAGATGAGCTTGTGATTCCCCGCCTGAAGGACCTGCATGCACCCGTTATTCTAGCAGGGCGGATCCCGCTCACTCGTAGCGCAGGGCTTCCACCGGATCCAGCCGGGCGGCGCGGATGGCGGGCACGACGCCGGCCAGCAGGCCCACCAAGCCGAGCAGCCCGACCGAGACCAGCACGCTCGTTCCCGACAGGGTCAGCTGGAGGTTGCCTGCCTCCGGCGCATCTTCGAACAAGGCGCCCAGCAGGGGCAGGGAACCCACTGCCCGTACTAGCGCCGCCCCCGCGCCGATGCCCGCCAGACCCCCCGCCGCCACCACCAGCAGCGCCTCCAGCAGAAACTGCCCCCAGATCAGTCGCCGCCTGCCGCCCAGCGCTTTGAGCACGCCGACTTCCCGCGTCCGCTCGATCACCGTCGCCAGCATGATGTTGGCCAGCCCCACGCCGCCGATTCCCAGCGTGAGGGTGCCCACAAATCCCAGCAGCAGCTTTACGGCCAGCGTCATCGCCTCCACCAGGTGGAGAAACTGGTTGAAGGCGAGGATGAAGACCGCTTTCTCGTCGGCCGCCGCGAAACGATGCGCCGCCGCCAGAGTCGCTCTCACGCTCCGGATCGCCTGCTCCCTCACCTGGGGCGAGACCGGCGTCCACACGATGAAGCTCGGATGGCGGATGTCGCCGTACAGCGCCATGACCTCATACGGCAGAAAGATGCACTGATTGTCGGGCCGGTTGTAGTTGGCGATCTGTCCCTTGGTTTCCAGCACGCCCACCACTGTGAAGCGCAGGCCGTCCACGGTGATCTCCTCCCCCACCGGAGGGATGCCGCTGAACAACTCCCGCGCCACGGTGGCCCCCAGCACGGCCACGCGGTGGCGCCGGCTGACGTCCTCGGCGTTGA
Source organism: Bryobacteraceae bacterium (assembly GCA_035575135.1). Taxonomy (GTDB): domain Bacteria; phylum Acidobacteriota; class Terriglobia; order Bryobacterales; family Bryobacteraceae; genus JANWXD01. Next base: position 19,573 of record DATLYE010000094.1, on the reverse strand, counting down.
TCCAGCGGCCCGCGACGATCCGCATGTTGCGAATCCACTGGTACTCGGGCCATACACCCCGCAGGGTATACGATTTCTCCCGCGTGCCCCGCACGACCGTCGCGTTGCGGCGCAGCATCTCCGGGGACACCCAGCGCACGGCCGGAACGGCGCTGCGGATCCGCTCGACGTCGTCCAGCTCCAGGCGCACGCGGCGGCCGGCGCGCAGGCCCCCTGCCTGAAGGCTGGTCTGCCCTTCCGCCATGATGATGAGATCCTGGCCGACGGCGCGAAACGCCGTGTCAAGGGCGCGGCCGAAGCCCTCGCCGTAGCTGATCAGAATCACGAAGCACGCCACGCCCCAGGCCAGGCTGGCGGTCGTCACCAGCGTGCGGCGCCGGTAGAACCGCAGCGCGCTCAGCGCTTCGCTCCATAGCCACCGCCACAGCATTCCTTTAGCGCTCCTCCCGCAGCGCTTCGACGGGCTGGAGGCGCGCCGCTCGCCAGGCCGGGGGCAGAGCGGAGAGCACCGCCGTCGCGGCCAGCGCTGCCGCCGCGGCAACCGCCGTGCGCCGGCCGATGGGCAACCCGGCGAACAGGGCCGGCATCGGCAGCGCGTTCACGATGGCCGCCAGCGCCGCCACCCCTGCCAGCCCCAAAATGCCGCTCACCGAAGCCAGCACCACGCCTTCGGCGAAAAACTCGCCCAGCACCCTGCGCCGCGTCGCTCCCAGAGCCATCTTGAGCCCTACCTCGCTGGTGCGCTCCGCCACCGCGGTCATCATCGTGTTCATGACGCCCACCGCGCCCAGACTCAGCGTCACCAGCGAAATCAGCGCCAGGAACAGCTCGGTGGCGTTGAAGACCCGGTCGAACAGCTCGGCGCTCTCCACCGTATCCCACATCGGCAGCGCCCCTTCATCCGCCGGATCGAATCCGTGCAGCCGCCCCAGCACGGCGCGCACCTGGCGCTGCGCCGCGGCCCAGTCACGCACCGACGCCGGACGGTACAGAATCGCCTGCACGCGTCCGGGGCGCCAGTCCGGCTGCCGCGGCGGGAAGTCGCGCAGCAGACTGGATTGCGGCACCAGGATCTTGTCGTTGTCCCACCCGTCGTAGGAGGAATTCTGCTCCTTCTCGCTCATCAGTCCCACCACGGCGTAGCGGTACCCGTTGAGCGTCACCGTGCCGCCCAGCGCCTCCCGGTGCTCGAACAGATGCTTCCGCACCGAGTCGCCGAGCACGCACACCCGGCGCCGCTCCGCCACGTCCGCCTGGCGGATCTGCCGCCCGCGCGCCACCGGAAGGTTGCGCAGCGCCAGATACTCCGGCGTCACACCCAGGGTGAGAAAGGTTCCCGAGTTGAATGCGCTGGCGGCGGAAACCTCCGTCTTGATCTCCGCAGCGACCACGCTCACCAGCGGGCACTGCGCGCGGATCACCTCCGCGTCGCGTGCTTCGAGGAAGATGCGGCGCCCCGCGCGCTGGCCGCCTGCTTGCCGTTCCGTGCGCCCGCCCCAGACCATGACGATGCTGTCGCCGATTTGCCGGGCGTTTTGCCGCTGGCCCTGCCGGAAGCCGTCGCACAAGGCGCTCATCAGCACCAGCGAGGCGACACCCCAGGCGATGCCGAACATGGTCAGGAAGCTGCGCAACTTGTGCCGCCACAGCGACGCCAGCGCCTGGCCGAGCACACCCGTCACAAGCTTCACACAAGCGAGTACGCTCCCTGCGGGGTTCCGGTTCCCGAACTCTCTTACACCGTACAATGGCGAATGATGGAGAGCCGGGAGGCGGCCGAAGGTGCGGCCCGGCGGGCCATGAGCCTGTCGCTCGCCGCCGCCGTCGTGCTGCTGGCCCTCAAGAGTTTCGCGTACCTGTGGACCGGCTCCGCTGCGATCCTCTCCGACGCCGCCGAGTCCGTCATCCATCTGGCGGCAGTGGGATTCGCCTCCTTCAGCCTCCGCCTGAGCCACAAGCCGGCCAACGATCGCTTCCTGTACGGCTACGAGCGAATCAGCTTCTTTTCCGCAGGCTTTGAAGGCGCCCTGATCATTGTGGCGGCAGTGACCATCATTGTGGCCGCCGTGCGCAAGTGGCTGGCCGGCGTGCCGCTCGAGAACCTGAGCGGCGGCGCCGGACTGGTGGGCGCCTCCGCCGCCGCCAACGCGCTGCTCGGCTGGCATCTGGTGCGCACCGGCCGGCGCGCGCATTCCCTCATTGTCGAAGCCAACGGCCGCCACGTGCTCACCGACAGCTGGACCAGCTTCGGTGTCGTCGCCGGGCTCGGGCTGGTGCTCATCACCGGGTTCCGGCCTCTCGATCCGCTCTGCGCCCTCGCCGTCGCCCTCAACATCCTCCGCTCCGGCGGGCGGCTGGTGTTGCGCTCCGTGAGCGGGCTGATGGACTACGCCGACCCCGCCACCGGCCGCCTGCTTCGCGAGAAACTCGACGCCCTCTGCCAGGAACTCGGACTCCGCTACCACGGCGTGCGTTTCCGCCATACCGGCCGGCGGCTCCGCGTGGAAATCCACCTTCTGTTCCCCTACGAGGTTTCCCTCGGAGACGCACACCGCCTCGCCACGGCACTCGAAGAGCGGCTGCCGTCCGCGCTCGGGATGCCCGCCGAATTGATCACGCACCTGGAAGCCGTCGAGGACCACGAACAGGTGCACGAAACCGGCCACTATACCGGCCGGCCGGAGTGAGCTCGGAACCGGGGCGGATCACTTGGGCAGCGCACGTGGAGCGAATCCCGAGCTCGAGACTCGTCGCCGTCAGCAGGAGCCTGGGGCGTCAGATCGTCATCGCCAGGAATCCCCCGTCCACGCGCAGGATCGAACCCGTCACGAAGGAGGAGGCCTTCTCCGAGGCCAGATAGATCGCGGCGCCCACCAGCTCTTCCGGCTCGCCGAAGCGCTTCATCGGCGTGTGATTCATGATCTGGGCCGTGCGCTCCGGCGTCAGCAGCCGCCGGTTCTGCTCGGCCGGGAAGAATCCCGGCAGAATCGCGTTCACGCGCACGTTGTACGGCGCCCACTCGCGCGCCAGAAACTGCGTGATCTGATTCACGCCCGCCTTGCTGATGCTGTAGGTGAACACCTTGGAAAGCGGCGGCCCCGAGGAGGCCGAGGAGATATTGATGATGGATCCGCCGCGCCCCGACTCCACCATCACCTTACCGAACACCTGGCAGGCCAGGAACACGCTTTTGAGGTTCACGTCGAGGATGCGCTGCCACTCCTCCTCTCCGATCTCGAAAAACGGCGTGGCGGAATTGATCCCGGCGGCGTTGATGAGGATGTCCACGTGGCCGAAGGCTTCCAGAGTCGCAGCCAGCGCGCGCTCCAGGTCCTGGCGCCGCGTGGCGTCCGCCTGCACGGCCAGCGCCCGCCGGCCCAGCGCGGCGATGCGGCCCACCCGCTCTTCGGCCTTGTCTTTGCTGTGGTGGTAAATGATGACGATGTCCGCTCCCGCCCGGGCCAGCCCTTCGGCCATCGCACCGGCCAGCACGCCGGCGCCTCCGATCACGACGGCGACTTTGCCGTCCAGAGAAAACAGGCTGTCTGGTTCCATCACAGACGATTGTATGACCCGGAACGGCGGCGGAGTCGTCAGCGCTTGACCGCCACCAGCGTGATGTCGTCCTCGGCGGGACGCGCGCCCAGCCATTGGCGGAGGCAACCGCGCAGCTCCTCCAGCAAACCGGACGGCGGCAGATGCGCGTGGCGCAGGCAAAGCTCCGCAAGGCGTTCGCTGCCGAACTCGACCCCGGACGGATCCGCCGCCTCGGTGACGCCGTCGCTGTAAAGAACCAGTACGTCGCCGGCACGCAACTGGCAGCGCTGGGGCTCGCAGGAGACGGCGGGAAGAATCCCGAGCACCGGACCGCCGCTTTCCAGCCACTCCGCCCGCCCCTCGGTGCGCACCAGCAGCGCCGGGTTGTGCCCCGCGTTCGCATAGACGAGCTCGCCCGAGCAAGGATCCAGCACGCCGAAAAAGAGGCTGACGAAACAGTGGGGCGGGGAGCTGGACCGCAGCAGCCGGTTTAGGCGCTCCAGCAGCGCGGACAGATCCGAAGGGTCCTCCGCCAGCACCTGGATCCGCGCTTGCAGATTGGACATCAACAGCGCCGCGGGCATGCCTTTTCCGGAGACGTCCGCCACCACCAGCCCGAGCCGGCCGCCATCCAGCGGCAGGAAGTCGTAGTAGTCGCCGCCCACGGTGCGGCAGGGCGCGTTGTAGCCGGCCAGCTCGACGCCCTCGACCTTCGGAGGCTTTTCCGGAAGCAGCTTGCGCTGGATTTCGGCGGCGCGCTCCAGTTCCCGCGCCAGCATCCGCTCGGACTGCTCCACTTCGGCCAGCCGCGCGTGTTCCAGCCGGATCGCGGCCACGTTCGCCATCACGGCCAGCAGATCCAGATCCTCCGGCGTGAATCCTTGCGAAGGATTCGGCGTGTCCACGTAGATCAGCCCGATCACCCGGCCCTCGGTCTCGAGCGGCGCCGCCATCATGCCGCGCACGCGTTGCTGCTGAATGCTCAGGCGCCCCCGCAGCGCCTCGTCGCTCAGAGCATCCCGGACCAGCAGCGAAGCCCGTTCGCGCAACACCCGGTCCCGCACGGCCGTACTGATCCGGAAGTTCGCCCCGCAGGCGGCGCGCACCACCAGTTGGTCCCGCTCGAGCGTCAGCAAGACGCCGCGCTCGGCCTGCACCGCCTCCATCGCCAGTTGCAGAATCAGCGGGAACAGGTCGGCCAGAGGCCGGTGTCCGGCGAGCTCGCGCCCGGCGCGGATGAGAGCCTGCACGCGCCGGTCGGCGCCGGCAAAGGACGAGGCCGCTGCCGCCACGCTGGCATCCGGGCCGCGGGCGGGGTCCACCCGCGCCACGATCGTGGTTGAAACCGGCGCGTCCGCCAGGGGCGATTCCACGAACACGACGCTTTCCGGCGCGCCGCCCAGCGGATCGTCGTAGAGGATCACCAGGCGCCCGGCCGTGATGCGGTCTCCGGGCCGGAGCCGCCGCCGCTGGCCGACCGGCTCGCCGTTGACCTGCGTGCCGTTCTTGCTGCCCAGATCCTCGACCGCCCAGTCCTCACCGTCGCGTTCCAGCACCAGGTGCCGCCGCGACAGGCCCACGTCGTCGGCGAAGACTAGGTCGTTGCTTCCCGACCGCCCGATGCTGATGCGGTCCCCAAGCAGTGGGACGAGACGGGACCTGCCGTCTCCGGTGCGAATCAGGATTTCTCGGTGCATCCCTTTGGCCGCCTGAGCTCTGGCGTGTGCCGCTTCCATAATGGTAGCAGTGAAGGTCTACATTTACTACCTCGGCAAGGTCCGCGACCGCCGCGCTCAGGCCATGGCCGAAGAATATCTGCGCCGCGCTTCCCGCTGGGCGCCTTGCTCCATGCAGGAACTCCGTTCCCGGCGTGCCGATCCGTGGCTGCGGCATCCGCAGGCCTCCCGGATCCTGCTGGACGCCGGCGGCCCGGCCCTGACCTCGGCGGAGTTTGCCGCCCGCATCGCGCGCGCCGAGCGGGAGGGCCGCGACCTGGTGTTCCTCATCGGCGGCGCCGACGGCATCCCCGAAGCATGGCGGCATCCGGAGGCCGAGCGGCTCTCGCTGTCGCCCTTGACGCTGCCTCACGAGCTGGCGCGCGTGGTGCTGGCCGAGCAGATCTACCGCGCCCTGGCTTCGTTGCGAGGCCATCCCTACCCGCGTTAACGTAGGACGGTGGAAGAGCGCCGCGGCCTGCTCATCGTCTTCACGGGCAACGGCAAGGGAAAGACCTCCGCTGCACTAGGGGCGGCCTTGCGCGCCGTGGGACAGGGTTTCAAAGTGTTGATGATCCAGTTCATCAAAGGCTCCTGGCACTACGGCGAGCTGGATGCGGCGGCGATGCTCGGCGGCGCCTTTGAGATCCGCCCGATGGGCCGCGGCTTCGTCAAGGTGGGCACGGAAGCGCCCGACCCGGAGGACGTGCGCGCCGCGCAGCAGGCCTGGGCGGCGGCGGTGGAGGCCATGCAGTCGGACCGTTACGACATGCTGATTCTCGACGAGATCAACTACGCCGTCCGCTACGGCCTGCTCCCCATCGAACAGGTGCTGCGCGATCTGGCCGCCCGCCCGGCGCGCCTCCACGTGATCTGCACGGGACGCAACGCCCATCCGGATCTGATCGAAGCCGCCGACCTGGTGAGCGAAATCCGGGAGATCAAGCATCCCTACCAGAAAGGAATCCTCGCCCAGCGGGGAATCGAATACTGAGTCCGAACCTCATGGCCTGGTTCACGCGATCCAAACCGACCCGTCAGACCGGCCCGGAGGAGGAGCGCCGCGTCCGCACCGAAGGGCTGTGGATGAAATGCGACCACTGCCGGCAGATCATCTGGCGCAAGGCCCTCGAGGAAAACCTGCAGGTCTGTCCCAAGTGCGATTTCCATTTCAAAATTGACGCCGTCACGCGCCTGCGCCTCCTGCTCGACGACGGCCGCTGGGAGGAATACGACCGCGATCTGGTCTCCACCGATCCCCTGGAGTTCGTGGACCAGCGGCCGTACAAGGAGCGCCTGGCCGCCATGCAGCAGGCCACCTCCCTCAAGGACGCCCTCATTGCCGCCTCGGGCCGCCTGAAGGCGCGCCCCGTGCAGATCTGCGTGCTCGAACTCAAATTCATCGGCGGCAGCATGGGCGCCGTGCTCGGCGAGAAGATCACGCGGGCCATCGAACGCTCCATGGCTCGTCGCGAGCCCTTGATCATCGTCTCGGCCTCGGGCGGCGCCCGCATGCAGGAAGGCGCCGTGAGCCTGATGCAAATGGCCAAGGTCTCCGCCGCCCTGATGCGCCTGGATGAAGCCCGCGTGCCGTTCATCAGCGTGCTCACCGACCCCACCACCGGCGGCGTCACCGCCAGCTTCGCCATGCTGGGAGATTTGAACATCGCCGAGCCGGGAGCGCTGATCGGCTTTGCGGGCCCGCGCGTCATCGAGCAGACCATCCGTCAGAAGCTCCCCGAAGGGTTTCAGCGCGCCGAGTTCCTGCTCAAGCACGGCTTCCTGGATGCGGTCGTGCGGCGCCACGACATGAAGGATTTCATCGCCCGCGCCCTGGACTTCTTTTGCGGCCCGCTGAGCGGAACCTGAGCGTCCCGCCATGATCGTGCTCTCCGCTGCGTCCAAGCGCTTCGGCGACACGGTGCTGTTTGAGGACGCCGGCTGGCAGATCGATCCCGGCGACCGCATCGGCCTGGTGGGCGCCAACGGATCGGGAAAGACCACGCTGTTGCGAATCCTCGCCGGACTGGAGTCGGTGGACCGCGGCGAGGTCCGGCGTCCCAGAACCCTCACCATCGGCTACCTGCCCCAGTCCGGACTCGAGCTCGAAGGTCGCACCGTCTTCGAGGAGTGCCTGGCGGTCTTCTCTGCGCTGCGGGCCATCGAGGCCGAGATGGAGCAGCTGGCCGGACGCATGGCCTCGCTCGATGCCGCAAGCCCCGCCTGGCGGGAGGCGGCGGAGCGGTTCCACCGCCTGGAGGCCGACTACCGCAGCCGCGACGGTTACCGCATGGAGGCGCGCGTCGGCGAAGTGCTCGCCGGACTCGGCTTTCCCAAACAGGACTGGATGCGCCGCACCGAAGAGTTTTCCGGCGGCTGGCAGATGCGCATCGCCCTGGCGAAGTTGCTGCTCGAGCAGCCCGACCTGCTCCTGCTCGACGAGCCCACCAACCATCTGGACCTCGAAGCGCGCAACTGGCTCGAGGACTATCTCCGCAGCTATCCTCATGCGTTCGTCGTCGTCTCTCACGACCGCTATTTTCTCGACGTCACCGTCGAGAGAATCGTCGAGATCTGGAACCGCAAGCTCCATGTGTACGCCGGAAACTACACGCAGTATCTCGAGCAAAAGCAGCAGCGCATGGCGCAGCTGGAGGCGACCTGGCGCAACCGGCAGGCCAAGGCCGAACAGCTCCACCGCTTCATCGAACGCTTTCGCTACAAAGCCAGCAAGGCGCGTCAGGTCCAGAGTCGCATCCGGGAGCTGGAGCGCATGGAGCACATCGAGCTGCCCCGCGAAGAAAAAACGGTCCATTTCCGTTTTCCCCAGCCGGAGCCGAGCGGCCGCGTCGTGGCGGAGGCCCGCGGCCTGGCCAAGCGCTACGGCGAACGGGTGGTCTTCGAGGACGCCCGCTTTGTGATCGAGCGGGGCGACCGCGTGGCGCTGGTCGGGCCCAACGGCGCCGGCAAGTCCACGCTGATCCGCCTGCTCGCCGGTCTGGAACCGGTCACCTCAGGCGAGATCCGGTTGGGGCACAACGTCGAGATCAGCTACTTTGCCCAGGACCAGTACAAGGAGCTGGACCCGACCGTGCGCCTGCTCGACGATCTTCGATCGCTCGACCCGCATGCGACCGAGACCGAGCTCCGCACGCTGCTCGGCTGCTTCCTGTTCTCGGGCGATGCGGTCTTCCGCCCCGTGGGTGTTCTTTCCGGTGGCGAGCGCAACCGCTATGCACTGGCGCGGATCCTGCTGCGGCCCTCCAATTTCCTGCTACTCGACGAGCCGACCAATCATCTGGACCTGCGCGCCAAAGAGGTGCTGCTCGAAGCGCTCGAAGCGTTTTCCGGAACGCTCGTCTTCGTTTCGCACGACCGTTATTTTCTGGACCGGCTGGCGACAAGGGTGTTTGAAATCGGCGGCGGTCAGATCCACGTCCATCCGGGCAACTATGAGGAGTATTTGTGGCGCAAACAGCAGCAAGCCGGGATGACCGCGCAAGTCCCAGTCCCGTCCGCCGCCCGCGAGCCTGCTCCCGAACGAACCGCGCCCGCCCGGCCACGCCGCATGAATCCGATGAAGCGCCGCCGCATGGAAGAACAGCTCGAGACGGTGGAAAACGAGATCGCGCGTCTGGAGGCCGAAATCGCCGAAACCGAACAGGCGCTCGCTTCGTTTACGAGCGGAGAAGAAACCAAACGCCTGCTGGCCCAGCTCGCCCGGCGCCGCAACGAACTGGATGCCTTGCTCCGCGACTGGGAGGAGATTGCCCGTGCGCTGGAGAGTTGAAGGACGCTCCCGCGGCAGACGGGATCAGCATGATGAGCTGCTCAGGTGGTGCGCCCGGGCGCGGCAGGGCGCACCGGGCGCGCGCTGAAATCTCGACTCGGCCTGCGGATTACTCTCCGATCTCGAAGGTGCCGACGAAGGCGTTGCGCTTGTTCGGCATGCTCCAGTGGGCGTCGAGGCCCTGGCCCTGGAACGCCGAAGTCACGCTCACGGCCGGCATGGCGTGGGAGAGCTTGGTCAGCGGGCCGTAGTAGACGTACTCGTTGGTGCAGATGTGGTCGGCTTCACTGATGGCACGAGTCTGGATGCGCGCCCACTCGCCCGCCGCCAGCATCGCCTTCGAGCTGTGGATGTTGCCGTCAGCGACGTTGAACTCCACCGGGCGATAGACGACGCGCACCACATCCTGCAGCAGGTCGCCGCCCAGGCGCCGCGCCAGGCTTTGCAGGGCCAGCCGCTGCTCCGGGCTCGCCTTCTCGTCCACGATCAGCACGGACTTGACCGGATAAGCCGACTTGGTCGGGTCTCCAAGAGTGTGGCGGGCACGCACGGCCGCAACCACCGCAAGTCCGTCGAGGGGCACGCCCTGCCAGCTCCCCTTGGTCACCTTCCAGCCGAACACCGCCATGTCGCCGCCGAAGCCGACTTCGCCGTTGGCAAAGCAGGGACCGGTGTAGACGTCCGCCGTCCGGGCTTCGATGTATTCGCCGTAAACGTGATTCGCGGGAATTCCTGCCCCCAGCGCCATAGCGACTGCAAGCGTCAACGCCAGGAGCACCCCAGTTGCGTTTCGCATCCCATGCCTCCTTCTTATGCTGGAATGATGCCCAGAATTCTCTTCTATTCTAACGCATGCCACCACCTGCCCGGCCCGGATGGCGCCCGCAAAAAAGGAGCCATACCAGGCTGACCGGTTTTTTGACCGGTTCTTAGAGCGCTTGGTAGCAGGAGCGGCCCGGGCTGCATTCGTAGGCGTCTACGATCTTGCCGTCCGGGCCAAGGTTGAGTTGCGTTTTGGTGCACCAGAAGATGCGCTCGTCACCCTGCTGGATCGCATAGTCGCTCGAGGGATCGATGTACAAGCCCTTCCAGCGGAGATGGACGCAGCGCTCCTCCTGGAGCACGTCGAAGGAGCGCTCGTGCATGGCTCAGGCCTTTCCGCGGGCTGCGGCCAGCAGGGCACGCTTGACCGCCACCTGCGCCAGACGCACTTTGTAGGCGTTCTGGCTGAGTGGCTTTGCGCCGGCCACCGCCGCTTTGCCGGCCTGCTCCGCCACTTCCTCGGTGACGGTTTTGCCGGCCAGAAATTGCTCGGCCTCTTTGGCCTGCCACGGGATGGGAGCCACATGGCCCATGACCACCTTGGCGCTTTCCACGGTCGTGCCCTTCATCCGCAGCGCCACGGAAGCCGTCGCCAGCGGCCAGTCCAGCGCCTCTTTGTGGCGCACCTCGTAGGTGGCGTTCCGTACGCCTGCCGCCGGCGGCACGAGAACCTCGGTGAGGATCTCGTTGGGCCGCAGAGCGATCTCCCGCTCGCTGTCGCTTTTCGGAATCACGAAGAATTCCGCTGCGGAGAGCTCGCGCGTTCCGGATGCCGAAGCCAGCTTGATTCTGGCGCCGAGCGCCACGAGCGCCGGCCCGAGGCTTGACGCACTGACAAAGTAGGCCGGCCCGCCGCCGAAAATGGCGTGGTACTTGTTCTCGCCGTTGACCACCAGACTCCTGCCGTCTTTTTGCGCCAGCAGGCCGTAGCCGAGGCGGAAGTACCAGCAGCGCGGCCGCTGGCAGAGGTCGCCGCCGACGGTGCCCATGTTGCGAATCTGCGGGCTGGTCACTCCTTCGGCCGCCGCCCACAGCGACGGGTATTCGGCGCGGACGGTGGGGTTGCTGAGCAGCTCATCCAGCGTGACCGTGGCGCCGATGCGCAACCCGGCGGCGGTCTTGCGGATGCCGCCCAGTTCGGCGATGCCCTTGATGTTGACGACGCGCTTGGGCGTGTGCACGTAGTCTTTCATGAGGCTGAGCAGGTCGGTGCCGCCCGCCAGCACGTCCGCCTCGCCCCAGCGCTCGCCGAGCAGGGCCAAGGCCTCCTTGAGAGTCGTCGGACTTGCGTACTCGAAGGCTTGCATCAGGCTCTCCTCCCTTCCAGGGCCGCCAGTACACGGTCCGGCGTCAGCGGGACCCTGGGCACGCGGACGCCGATCGCATTGGCCACGGCATTGGCGATTGCGGCGATGCCGGGAATCACCGGCGGCTCGCCCAGCCCGATCACGCCACGGGCGTCGTGTTCCGGCGTGATGTCCAGATGCACGATGATCTCGCCGATGTCGTCAATTCCGGCCAGCTTATAGAACTCCATGTCGGCGTTCAGGAAGCGGCCGGTCTGCTGGCACATGATCCGTTCTTCGAACAGCGCACCGCAGATGGCCATGATGCAGGCGCCGTAGACCTGGCTTTCGGCGGTCTTCGGATTGATGATCAGACCGCAGTCCTGCACCGCCACCAGCCGGTTGAGCTTGACGATGCCTGTTTCCGTGTCTACGGAAACGTCGGCGATCTGAATGCCGCCCACGCCCTGGCTGATCAAGCCCATGGGATTTTTCGGATTGTTCTGTCCCATTTCCACGATGGGTTTGACGCCGAGCTTCTGGCAGGCGGCCTTCCACGTCAGACTCTTGGCCGGATTCCCTTTGACCTGAATCTTGCCGTCCACGGCCTCCAACTGGTCCGGGGGAACTCCCAGTCCGGGAGCGACCGCTTCAAACAGTTTCTGAAGCGCGTTCATCGTGGACTTGCGCGTGGAGGCGGAGACGCCGCCCACGGTGGTCGAGCCGCCGGAACCGCCCGAAGGCGGGTAGCGGTTGTCGCCGATCTTCACCTGAATCTGATTCACCTGGAGCCCGAGGGTCTCGGCGGCGACCATGGCGATCACAGTACGCGTACCGGTGCCGAGATCCTGGCTGCCGAGTTCCACCTCCACCGAACCGTCCGGGTGAATCGTGGTGCGGCAGTCGCTGGCATGCCCCAGGCCGCCCCAGGTGGCGACGCCGATGCCGAGCCCGCGCTTGACCGGGCCCGGGCCGGACTGTCCGCGCGGATGCCACAGCTTCTTCCACTCGATCAACTCGGCGGCTTTGCGAAGCTGGGCCCGGTACACTTCCGGACGCGCGGTGTACTGGAAGTTCTTGTCGAAGACCTCCAGAGGATCCAGATTCAGCCTGGCCGCCAGATCCTCAATGGCGCAGCAGGTCAGGAAGCTGGCCTGGGGATGGTTCGGGGCACGCCAGGCGCGTGCCGGACCGGTGTGGGTGATGACGCCGGTATGGTTGACGCGCTTGTTGGGGATGTTGGTGAACACGTAAGGGAGCTGCGTGGCGGCCACACCGCCGCCGCCCACGCCGCTGGTGCCCCAGGAATGAGACTCCCAGACGAGGATGGTGCCGTCTTTGCGGGCTCCGAGCTTGATGCGCGCGAAGCCCGAGGGCCGCGCTCCCGCGATTTCCAGCTCAGTGCGGCGGTCCAAGAAAAGCTTCACCGGGCGCCCGCCGCTCGCTCGCGAAAGTTTTGCGGCCACCACGCCCCAGCGGTCCGCCGAGAACTTGCTGCCGAAGCCGCCGCCCATGTGATCCTGGTGCACGTGGACGTTGGCCGCCGGCACCTCGAGCGACTTTGCCAGGTCGCCGCCGATGCCGGAGACGTTCTGCGTGGAGGGCCAGTACTCGATGCTGTCGCCTTTCCACATCACCACCTGGCCGTGCGGTTCCAGGCAGCAATGCTGGAGCACGGGGATGCCGTATTCGCCTTCGGAGATCACATCCGCCTTCTTGAAGGCGTCGTCGGGATCGCCGACCAGCACCTCGCCGGCGGGCTTGCTGCGGGCGCCGGCCGCTTTGAGGTCGTCCTCCTTGACCGCGTGCGGCAGGATCTCATAGTCCACTTTGATGCGGCGCACCGCATCGCGGGCGATCTCCTCGGTGACGGCCGCCACCGCGGCGACTTCCGTGCCCGCCCACTGGATCTCGGTGCCGGGTCCGGAGATGACCTCGACGGCGGTGACGCCTTTGAGCGCCTGGGCCTCCTTGGTGTCCACGCTGCGGACGCGGGCGTGGGCGTGCGGGCAAGTGAGCAACGCAGCAAACAGCAGGCCCGGCTGGTGGATGTCGGAACCGTACTTGCCGCGGCCGCTGGCTTTGGCCGGACCGTCAATGCGGCTGACGCGCTTGCCGATGACGCGGCGCTTCTCCTTAGGGGGCCAGCTATAGTTCGGTTCAGGCATTGCGTGCTCCTCCTCTCAGTTGCTTGGCGGCTTCGAGCACCGCCTGGCGGATGCCCATGTACGTGCCGCAGCGGCAGAGATTGCCGCCGAGGCCCTTGCGGACTTGTTCGAGCGTGGGATTGGGATTGCGGTCCAGAAACGCTTTGGCCGCCATCACAAACCCGGGCGTGCAGTAGCCGCATTGCTGCGCGTCGTGGTTGACAAACGCTGCGGCGACCGGATGCAGGCGGCCGCCGGCGTTGATGCCTTCCACGGTCTGGATGGGCTTGCCCTGGGCGTCAATGGCCAGTACGCTGCAGGCGTACACCGCCTTGCCGCCGAGGATGACGGTGCAAGCGCCGCAGGTGCCGCGGTCGCAGACGCGCTTGGCGCCGGTCAGCTCCAGCCGCTCGCGCAGCGCGTCGAGCAGCGTCACGCGGGGTTCCACTTCGAGCTTGTGCGGCTTTCCGTTGATCAGAAGTGTGATGGGGACGGGGCCCGGACCGAGCACGGCCGGAGCCTGAGCCGCCTCCGCCTCCGGATGTAACAGGCCGACTGCGCCGCCGCTGAGGCCCACGCCGCGAATGAAGCCGCGGCGCGAGACGCCCGTCACCGGCTGCGCCTTCGCTTCAGGATGTTTGCTCTTTTTCACCAGACACCTTCCTTTCGTGCGTCAGGCGGCCACGCCGGACGTGGCCTGCGGAAAAAACACCGAAACGACTATACCACAACAAGGCGCGAGACGAGCGCGGGCAGGTTACAGGCGCCGGCAGACAAGATTTTCACGCCCGCCAAAATTTCGGCGGCTCAAGGAAGCCGGTTACGGGATGGGGGAAATGGGAGGTTCGGAGTTTGCTGTTGTCGAAGGACCACGTGATGTCAAAGGGGTTTCAGGGGGAACAACCGGACTTCCTTGAGCCTTCGTCAGCCTTGGCACACTGAGTGCGTTTGCAACTGGCACGCCAAACCCGAAGGCCGCCGGTGAGGCAGATCGAAGCGCCTCCGCGCGGGGTCGTGTGTCGGCCTGGCTACAGCGCTGTGCCGTTCCGGGATACGGCTGGACTCGCGCAGCGCGCGGTCTCACTCGGCTCCGGGCACAGGCGTCGGGGGACGGGACACCTGGCCGCGCATGGCTTCCTCCAGGGAGATGTTGTAGACGTCGAGGATTTGTCCCGTGGCGCGATCCAGTTCGGCTTTGGCCTTGACGTAGGCGCTCAGAGAGGCGACCTCGGCCGAACGCGCCTGCGCCAGATCGCGCTGCGCCTGAATGACGAAGAAGATGGTCGAGGCGCCGAGAGCGTACTTTTTCTCTTCGGCCTCGAGAGTCTGTTCCTGCAACACGCGGGCTTTCATGGCGGCCTGATAACTGGCGCGCGCCTGCTGGAGCGCGATCAGGGCGTTGGTGACGTCCAGCCGGATCTGGTTGATGAGTTGCTGCTGGCGGATCTCCTGCTGCCGGAGCGTGAGCTGGTCGCGGATCATGTCGGCCTGGGCGGCGCGGTTCCGCAGCGGGATGTTGAGCTGGAAGCCGATGCCGTAGTCGGGGAAGTTGCGGCGGAACAGCTGGCCAAGCACGGTGCCGTAGCCTCCGATGAAGAACGGGTCCACGTTGGCCGGATTGCGGGGGACCGAGATGTTGGTTCCGGGCAGAGGCGGGATGGGGAGGGCATTGATCTGCCCGGCCAGAGCGTTATTTTGGAGGCTGGCCACCAGATCCAGCGAGGGGCGCAGCGCGCTCTTGGTGCCTTCCAGGCCGATCTTGGTGTTCTCCACCGACAGCCGGGACTGCTGCAGTTCGGGCCGGAGGTCGAGCGCCCGGGCGACCAGGTCCTGAATCGGCTCGACCGGCTCCACTTCGGGCATGCGGATGGTGTCGGTGGGCACGATGCGGGCGTCGGCGAGCAGCGGGCTGGCCACACCGGTCCGGCTCAGCGCGTTCTTCAGGATGGTTTCCTGCTGGAGCACGCGCGTTTCCGCCACGGTGAGTTCCTGCTGGGCGCGGGCGACTTCGGCTTCGGCGCGCACGATCTCGATGGGCGCCAGGGTTCCGATCTCCACCTGTTTCTTGTTGTCGTTGTAGAGCTTCTCGGCGAGCGCCAGCGCCTGGCGCTTGACCTTGACGTCCTCGTTGAAGCTCACCAGATCCCAGTAAAGATTGACCACGGAGGCGACGGTGTTGATGACCTGCTGGCGGAACACGAGGTCGCTGACGCGGCGGTTGTTGCGCGCGATGCGGATGTTGCGGTTGTTGACGGCGATGCCGAAGCCCTGGAGCAGATGCTGTGTGATGGTGAGGTTGAAGTTGGCGGTGGTGGAGGGATTGAAATCGCTGCGGCCGGCGTTGGTTTCCGAGGCGCTGTTATTCCAGCCGAATTCCAGGGAGGTTCCGGTGAGAAATCCTTTCCGCAGAACGAAGTTGCCCGTGGTGTTTTTGATGATGAGCGAGTTGGTGCCGGTGGTGAAGGAGTTGGTCTGAGGAATCGTGCGGTGGCTCCAGTTATACACTGCGGTGATGACGGGGTCGAGGTTGGGGATGGCGGTCCCGGTGGTGGTGATGATGGCGCCGCCGGCGGTGACGGCTTCCCCGCCGCCGGCGGCCGCGGGAGCTCCTCCGGTCTGGCCTCCGGCGGTGCCGGTGGCCTGGGCGACGGCGCTGGTGGCTCCGCGAGCGACGCTGGTGGGCACGCCGCGCAGCAGGCCGCCGGCTTCCGCGCGCAGGATGTCGGAGTCGGCGATGCGCGGCCCGTAGCGCTGCAGCTCGATGTCGAGATTGTTCTCGAGCGCGAGCGCGATGGCGTCCTGCAGCGACAGGTAGATCTTTCCGGCCCGCAGCAGCGCATCCAGGCGGCCGGAGTTGGCCAGGTTGACGGGCGCCTCCTCGCGGAAGCGGTAGGCGCTGAACCATTTCCGTCCGGTGGGGACGGAGCTTGCCGTCTGGTTGGCCGGCTGGTCAGCAGCGCCGAGCGGCGCGGCGGCCAGCCACACGGACAGACTTAGCGACACAATGGCTCGAAGGTCCATAGGCTTTTTCCTGTGAACTGATTTGGACACGCAGGATCGGCTGCTTTGCTCAGTGGAACTCTCCACCCACCCAAAGACGCAAACCGCGCGCCCTCTGTTCCCTGAACCCCAATGGTATGCTAGCGCTTTGTGGCGCTGCAAGCCGGCGAGCTTCTGGAGCTGTTCGAGCGCGCGGGCGCGTATTTGCGCGGGCATTTCCGACTTACCAGCGGGCTGCACAGCCCCGAGTATCTGCAGTGCGCGCTGGTGTTGCAGCACCCGGAGCAGGCCGAACGGCTCGGACGGGAGCTGGCCGGCGCGCTGGCGGCCTGGCTGCGCGGCGGCGTGGACGTGGTGGCGTCGCCCGCGCTGGGCGGCGTGATCATCGGCCACGAGACGGCGCGGGCGCTGGGGGCGCGGTTTGTCTTCGCCGAGCGCGAGTCCGGCGGAGAGATGGCGCTGCGGCGCGGCTTCGCCGTGGCGCCGGGAGAGGCTGTGGTAGTGGTCGAAGACGTGGTGACGACCGGAGGGAGCACGCGGGAGGTGGTCTCGCTCGTGGAGCGCAGCGGAGGGCGCGTGCTGGCTGCGGCTTCGATCATTGACCGCAGCGGCGGCGAGGCGGAGGTGGGGGTGCCGCGTGTGGCGCTGGCGACGCTGCAAGTGACGGCCTATCCGCCGGAGCGCTGCCCTCTGTGCCGGCAGGGCGTGCCGCTCGTCAAGCCCGGCTCGCGCAAGACGCCTTAGCCGGAAGCGGTGCGTGCGGGCTGCGCTTCCGGCTCCGAGATGCGGCGCATCAAACTCACAGTGGCCTACGACGGTACGGAGTTTCACGGCTGGCAGGTGCAGCCGGATCTGCCGACCATTCAAGGCAGCCTCGAAAAAGCCGTCTCCGAGATCGAGGGCCGGCCGGTGAAGGTGCTCGGCTCGGGGCGCACGGATGCGGGCGTGCACGCGCTGGCGCAGGTGGCGGCCTGCACGATCGAAAATCCAATCCCGGTGGCGAATCTGCGGCGGGCGCTGAACCGGCTGCTGCCGGCCGCCATCCGGGTGCTCGAGGCGGAGGAGGCGGATCCGAACTTTGATCCGCGCCGCGACGCGAAGGCGAAGACTTACGAATACCGGATCGTGCTGAGCGAGATCTGCTCGCCGTTTGAGCGGCGCTACGTGCATCACCATCCCTACCCGCTTCGAGTGGAGAGCATCGTGGCGGCCGCGCCGGTGTTCGAAGGGACGCACGACTTTTCGGCGTTTGCGGCCGCGGACGAACGAGACGCGCTCGGCGGCTCGAAAGTGCGGACCATTTTTTCCTCGCGGGCGGAGGCGGCGGGCGATCGGCTGCTCTACCGCGTGCGCGGCAGCGGGTTTCTCAAGCACATGGTGCGCAATATGGTGGGCGTGCTGCTGGAGGTGGGCAAGGGCAATCTGCGGCGCGAGGACATTGCGCAGTGGCTCCGCCCGGGCGTCATGTTCAAGGCGGGCCCGACAGCGCCGGCCTGCGGTCTGTTTCTGGTGAGTGTGGAGTACTGACCGGGCTCAGCCTCCGGCCACGGCGCCGACGACGAGAAAGGGTTCGCTGCCGGCGGCGACGTCTTCGGGCAGCGGAGCGTGCGGCGGCTGGTTCGACAGATCCTCGCCGCAGGCGAAGAAGCGAATGTAGGGCCGGCGCATGCCGGTGGCAAAGTCGCGGATGGTGCCGCGCAGCACGGGGTACTTTGCCTCCAGGGCATCGAGCAGCGCGGCCTGCGTGAGCGGGCCGGAGACTTCGATCTGGACTTCTCCCTCGACGCCGGCCAGGTTGCGCAGGTGCCAGGGAAGCACGACGCGGATCATGCCAGGGTCTGGACCTCGACGGAAAGCACGGGAGGCAGGTCGCGCACGATGGGGGCCCAGCTGTCGCCGGCGTCGGCGGAGACGTAGACCTGCCCTCCGGTGGTGCCGAAGTAGACGCCGCAGGGCTCCAGCGTGTCCACGGCCATGGCTTCGCGAAGCACGTTGACGTAGCAGTCGTTTTGCGGCAGGCCGCGCGTGAGTGGTTCCCACTGGCCGCCGCCGGTGCGGCTGCGGTAGACGCGCAGCCTGCCTTCCGGAGGATAGTGTTCCGAGTCGCTCTTGATGGGGATGACGTAGACGGTCTCCGGCTCGTGGGCGTGAACGGCGATGGGGAATCCGAAATCGCTGGGGAGGTCGCCGCTGACTTCGCGCCAGGTGCGGCCGCCGTCGTCGCTGCGCATCACGTCCCAGTGCTTCTGCATGAAGAGCACGTCGGGACGGGAAGGGTGCATGGCGATGCGGTGGACACAGTGGCCGACTTCGGCTCCGGGATCCGGCAGGAATTCGGACCGCAGTCCGCGATTGGCGGGCTGCCAGGTGGCGCCTCCGTCGTCGCTGCGAAAGACGCCGGCGGCGGAAATAGCGACCACGATGCGGCCGGAAGCGTCGGGGCCGAGGAGGATGGTGTGGAGGCCGAGACCGCCGGCGCCCGGATGCCAGTTTGAGGACGACTCGTGGCGGCGCAGGCCGGGCAGTTCGTGCCAGGTGGCGCCTCCGTCGGTCGTGCGAAACAGGGCGGCGTCTTCCACGCCCGCGTAGACCGTGTCGGGGTCGTCTGCGGCGGGTTCAAAGTGCCAGACGCGTTTAAACTTCCAGGGCTGGGAGGTTCCGTCAAAGAACTGATGCGTTCCGGGTTCGCCTTCGAAGGCGAACTGGTTACCTACCGCCTCCCACGTGCGGCCGCCGTCGTTGGAACGCTGGATCAGCTGGCCGAACCAGCCGCTCGACTGGGAGGCGTACAGGCGGTCGGGATCGGCGGGCGAGCCCTGAACGTGGTAGACTTCCCAGCCCCCGAAGAAGGGCCCGCTGACGTTCCAATCGCGCCGGGTTCCATCCGCAGTCAAAATGAACGCGCCTTTGCGCGTGCCAACCAGAACTCGGACTGTGCTCACAGGTGCTCCTCTGAGGAAAAGTCGCCGCCGGACAAACAGGGCTTCCCGTGCGGACGCTCGAACCATGATAGCGAAACGGAAACGCGCTGGAGGCGTCCTGGAGGGAGGGGCGGCCGAAGAGGGTTTCGTGAGGGGCAAACACAGGCTCGCAGGAGTACACCAAGGCTGCAGGCAGGGGCGAAACATCGCCGCACGCTGGGTGTCCCGTTTCGAGGAACGTGCGCGCAGACGGACACCCAGCGGGGTGCGCAAGACGGAAGGCGGCTTGACGGGCCAGTCTTGGAGAAGCCGGCCGGGACGACCTTCTCGGCCCGACCGATCAAGGCCTTACGGT
>DATLYE010000093.1:0-7569 GCA_035575135.1 Bryobacteraceae bacterium | reverse complement strand
CGGTAGCGGCGCTGGGTTTCTTCAAGCAGCGGGTGCTGCGCCCGGCACGGGGTGCACCACGTGGCCCAGAAGTCCAGCACGAGGACCTTGCCCCGGAAGGCTGCGAGGCGCAGCTTCTCTCCCTGCAGTCCCGAGAGCGTGAATTCCAAGGGATCGCTCAGGCCTGCGTTCGGGTCGAGCTCGCGCAGTCGCCGGGAGCGTTCTTCAAGCAATGCGCGCGCGCGGTCGTAGGCGGCCAGAACCATATCGCCCAGTCCGGTCTCGGATCCATGGAGCTTTCGGTAGGTTTCTCCCAGCAGCTGCCGAACGGCGGCGCGCTCCGTTTCCGTGAAATCTTCATCCGCAATCACGAAGGCGTTCGCCAGCCAGGCCAGCGCCGCTTCGGGCTGCCCCGACCGCAGCAGCCACGTGCCCGCTTCCCGGGCCGCCTCGGCTTGCGGGAGAACTTCCCAACTGCGGTGCGCAAGAGCTGCCGCCTCCGCAAAACGGCCCAACGCCCCCTCGGCCTGCGCCTGAAGCAGGTACGCTGCCGCCAGGCTCTCGTCGAGCCGCTGGCGCCACCGGGCCGCCATGACCGGCTTGCGAGGTTTTTCCTTTTCGAGCTGGCGTAGCCGTTCTTCGTAGCGCAGGGCGTAACTGCGAGCCCGCTCGGCCGCCTCGCGGCCTCCTTGCCGGAGCAGGGCGCGCGCCAGGCCCTCGAGCAAGGCTCCGTTGTCGCCGTCGCGTTCGAGCACCCGCTCGCCATAGCGCAGCAGGCGGGCCTCGTCGCCGGTCTCGAGAGAAAGGCGCGCCAGCGCGCGCTCCAGCTCTTGACGCCGGGGCGAATCCGGGAACCGCTCCAGGTGCTTCTCTGCAGCCCGGACGAATTCCGGCGAACCCGGCCCCGCTTCGTCCAAAACACGCTGCAGATCCCGCTCTGCCGCCTCGTCCGTGGGTTGTTGAGCCGGCAGGGACAGCGCCGCCAACAAAACGATCTGAAGCCGCACCATCACTCGGTCTTGGCTTTCGCAGCCCGGATAACCTCGCTCAGGCGTGCGGCGCGCTCCCGCGCGCGGTTGAAAAAGGCAGGATTCTGAGCGATTTTGTCGAGCACCGGGAGCAACTGCCTGGCTCCGGCGATGCGGTTGCGTTCAAAAGACGCCTCAAGCTGCAACAGCGCCTTGTCCACGCCCAGGCGGTCGAAACGGTACGAACGCTCCAGCACGATGCGGTGGCGAGCCGTCTCGGTGATGCGTTCGAACCAGTCTGCCAGCAGCTTGGCATCTGGATCTTCCGAGTAATTGAAGCGGACTTCGCTTGTCCGTGTCCCGTCCTCGAACCGGAAGGTCTTCAGTCCCATGTTCGCCACTTTGAGATTCGCTTCGAGGGGGCGCGTGAAGTGGCCGAGCTTGGCCGCAAGGGCAAAAATTTCTTCCGTCTCGGTCTGGTCGAGCTGAAAACGCAGCGGGTTGTCGTCGTCCTGGGCTTCCCGATAGGTTCCGGCGCCGTCGCGATCCACCTCGATGGCCACGTACGCCGGCTCACTGCCGGGGAAGGATTTCGAATAGAAGATCTTCGGGCCCGCCGCCAGAGCCGCGGCCGCTCCGAGAATGAGCGCTGCGGCCGCACGCTTCACGGCAACGCTCCCACGGCGCCGCGCGTGGCGTGGCAGATCGCCACGGCCAGCGCATCGGAGGCGTCTTCAGACTCCGGCCCGCGCTCGAGCCCCAGCAGGGAGCCGACCATCCGCTGCACCTGCGCCTTCTCGGCGCGGCCATAGCCGGTGACGCTGGTCTTCACTTCCAACGCCGAGTATTCGCCCACAGGGAGTCCCGCCTCCGCAAGCGCCAGCAGCACCGCCCCGCGCACCTGGGCGAGCTTCAACGCCGTCCTGGCGTTGGCTGCGCAGAAAACCTCTTCGACGGCCGCTGCTTCCGGCTGGTAGGCACCGATGACCTCCCGCAGTCCCCGTACGAGTCCGAGCAGGCGTTGCTCCCAGGGTTGTGCCGCCTGCGTGCGGATGACTCCCGCAGCCACCAGCCGGTGATCCCGCCCGTCGCTCTCGATCACTCCGTAGCCCGTGCGGTCCGCCCCACAGTCAACGCCCAGCACGCGCATGCCATGCCCGCACCGGCTAGACCGCCAGCGCTTCCATCTCCTTCTCGTCGATGTCGTAATTCGAATAGATGTTCTGCACGTCGTCGTGCTCTTCCAGCGCCTCGGTCAGTCGCAACATCGCCTGCGCGTCCTTGCCTTCCAGTTTGATCGTGCTTTTCGGAATCATGGCGATCTGGGCCGAAACGGTTTCAATGCCGGCTTTTTGGATGGCTTCAAGCACGGCTTCGTGAGCCTCCGGCGGCGAGATCACCTCCCAGTTGGTTCCGTCATTGCGCAGGTCCTCGGCTCCTGCATCCAGCACGATGGCGAGAAGCTGGTCTTCGGTGGCCTTCTGCATGTCAATCAGAATCTGGCTCTTGCGGTCGAACATCCAGGCCACGCTGCCCTGCTCGCCGAGGCTGCCGCCCTGCTTGGAGAAAATGTGCCGGATTTCACTCACCGTGCGGTTGCGGTTGTCTGTCGCCACGTGGACCAGAATGGCGGCGCCGCCCGGTCCGTATCCTTCGAAGATGGCTTCCTCAAGCTGCCCGCCTTCCAGCTCGCCGGTGCCGCGCATGATGGCGCGCTTGATGTTGTCGGCCGGCATGCTGGCCGCCTTGGCCGCCGCGATCGCCGTGCGGAGCCGCGGATTGGACTCCGGATCGCCCCCGTATCGGGCGGCGACGGTGATTTCCTTGATCAAACGCGTGAACAACCGTCCGCGCTTGGCATCCTGGGCCGCCTTCTTGTGCTTGATGGTCGCCCACTTGGAATGGCCTGACATTGTGAACCTCTCGTCTTGGAGAATAGCAGATTTTGCTACTTACAGAACCCGCCGTCGCACTTTACGGCGTGCGCGGCGGCCGGCGTTTCAGCCCGAGTTGGCCGAGGGCGTCCTCGAAGCCCTTGCGATTCATTTTCCAGTATTCCAGGCGGGCAGCTCCCACCAGCTCCGCCCTTACGCCCTCGCTCGTCTCCCACCGCAGGATGCGGTGCGGCGCGGATTTTTCGACTTCGATCGTCCAGGAAGGCCCTCCGGAAAGCTCGGCCGTGAAGATTTCGGCGTCGAACTCCCCGGCCGGCACTCGAACTCGTCGCGGCGCGGCGGTCCGGGTGAGCGTTCCGCGGGTCCAGGCGGGCGGCATGTGCCGGTCCCGGCTGTATTGGAGCGAACGCAGCAGCGGCGCTGTGCGGCTCTCGCCCGCCTTGAGCGTCGGGGCGGCCATCCCCCGAGCCCACAGCAGCAGCAAATCTTCCGCGATCCCGTCCTGCGGATACTCCAGGTCGCGGCGCTGGTCGGCCTCTCCGTCGAAGTAACTGTGGACGTCGTAATGGATCCCCAGCGGATCGAAGTTTAGCTGGCTATAGACATGACCGCACCACTCCTGGCTCGAATAGGAGACTTTGACGGCGGATCCGGCCGAACGCCCTCCGGAATGTTCGAGCGCCACAAAGCTGCTCAGCATGACGTTGTAGTCGTAAATCCCCGTTGCATAATCCTTGATCACATTCAGCTTCATGACCGGAAACACGTCGCCGGCCGGATGCTTGCCGCTTTCCGCCTTGACGCGCAGCGAGTGGGAGAAGGGCTCCGTCACAAAGACGGTAACCGCCGTTCCTTCCCGCGGTTGCCCGTATCGCGGTTCGATCAGATCGTAGGCCGCCACTTCGGCTTTGCCATCGCCCCAGTGCTGCCAGAAAGCCCCGTCGAACACCGGTGCCGGCACGGCGGCGCCGGGATGTTGCGGCCGCCGCTGCCCGCAGGAAGCCAGACCGAAGGCGAAGGTCATGAGTGTAAACAGCAGCGCGTTTCGCATGGCTTCCTTTCACTACGATACCGCGTTGCCTGCGGAAGCGCTCTTGTACACTGAGAGCAGATGTCGCTCAAGAAGCTGACAGCGCATGTCAAAGCCGCCGGTTGAGCGTCCAAGCTGAGTCCAAGTTTGTTGGACCAGGTGCTCGCCCGGCTGCCGCGCGTGCAAAACGAGAATGTGCTGGTAGGCTTTGACACGTCGGATGACGCCGGCGTGTACAGGCTGACGCCGGAGTGTGCCCTGGTGCAGACCGTGGACTTTTTCACGCCGATCGTAGACGATCCTTACACTTACGGCGCCATCGCCGCGGCAAACTCCTTGAGCGACGTCTACGCGATGGGAGGCCGTCCCGTGTCTGCTCTTTCGATCGTGGCCTATCCCGCCGACGGAGACCTTGATCAGCTCAGCGACATCCTGCGGGGCGGGGCCGAGAAAATCGCGGAGGCGGGCTGTGTCGTCATCGGCGGCCACAGCATCAACGACCCTGAGATCAAGTTCGGCTACGCCGTCACCGGCACGGTCCATCCGGAGCGGTACCTCACCAACGCCGGAGCCAGACCCGGCGACGTGCTGCTGCTGACCAAACCCATCGGAACCGGAGTCATCGCGACAGCGCTGAAGCGCGGCTTCGCCCTCGACGAGGACGTGCGCGCCTCGGTCGAGTCCATGCTCCTGCTCAACCACGAGGCCTGTCAGGCCATGCTGCGCTTTGACGTGCACGCCTGCACCGACGTCACCGGCTTCGGCCTTCTCGGCCATGCCCGGGAGATGGCGCTGGCGAGCGGCGTCACGATCGAGATCGAGGCGGCGCGCGTCCCGCTCCTGCCGGGAGCGCTCGAGTACGCGCGGCAGGGCGCCCTGGCCGGCGGCCTCAAGAATAACCGGGCTTTTGTGTCCTGCATCGTCGAAAAAGCGGCGGAGATCTCCGAGGAGTTGGAAAATCTGCTGTACGATCCTCAGACCTCCGGCGGCCTGCTGATTGCGGTGGCCGGCGACGCCGCTGCCCGGCTCGAGGCGGCTTATCCACCGGCCCGGCCCATCGGACGCGTGCTCGAGCGCCGTGAAAAGGCCTTGCGCGTCGTATGAGCCGGAATCCGCTCATCGTCGCCCTCGACTTCGACTCCGCTTCCCAGGCCCGCGCGGTGGTGGAGGAGCTGGCGGGAGTGGTCTCGTTCTTCAAAGTGGGACTCGAGCTTTACACGGCGGCCGGCATGGAGTTTGTGCGGGAACTCGTCGCCGCCGGCAAGCAGGTCTTTTTGGATCTCAAGCTGTACGATATCGGGGAAACGGTCAAGCGCACCGTGACTCTGGTGGCTCAGAGCGGTGTGGCGTTGACCACGGTCCACGGCAGCCGTGCCGTCATGCGGGCGGCGGTGGAGGGCCGTGTCGGCTCAGCTCTGAAGATCCTCGCGGTCACGGTGCTGACCAGCTTCGATCAGGACGATCTGGCCGATCTGGGCTACCCTTGCAGCATCCAGGACCTCGTGGAGCTGCGCGTAGCCAAAGCGATGGAAGCCGGCCTCGACGGGGTCGTCTGCTCGCCGCTCGAGGTCGCGGCAGTGCGCAGTATCACCGGTCCGCGGGCCGTTCTGGTCACGCCGGGCGTGCGGCCGGCGGGCGCCGCGCCGGGGGATCAGAAGCGCATTGCCACGCCTGTCGAGGCGCTCCGAAGCGGCGCCGACTATGTTGTCGCCGGCCGTCCGATCACCCGCGCTCCCGATCCGCGGGCTGCCGCGGCCGCGATGCTCGAGGAGATCCGGCAGGCGGGCCTTCTTTAGTCCAGCGAGATTTCCCGCTCGCCCCGGCCGCGGTCCTGGAAGGTCAGTGCGCCGCTTGCGGTCGTTTTGGCGCGGGCCAGGCGGCGTCCGTTGATCCGTATTTGCACACTCTTGCCTGGAGGCAGCCCCACGAGCACGTGCCGCGCCGCCGCAGTCGCCTCGACGCGGTACTTCAGCGGGCCCGCTTTGGAGGCGAACACGACGATGCGGTTGTCTTCGGGCTTACGGTAGTGCGCGCCCGTCACGCCCTCCCCTGACACGACGCACACTTCCCCAGGAACGGCGGCGGAGCCCGCGGCTATTTGGAAAGCGTGGAGAAATTCTTCACGGGCCTGTGGCCTGCGCGGTGCAACCTCGATGCGCCAGGCTCCCGGCTCTCGCACCTCGGCAGCGACGCCGGGGCGCACTGGCATGAAGTTCACTTTGAGGAACGGATGGTAATACTCAAAACCCGGGCCGCCGACTACGTGAAGTTCCCGGCGTTCCGGCAGCAGGCTTGTCAGGAACAACACGCCGTCGTACGCGAAGCTTTGACCGGTCAAGTCGAGCCTGCCGCGCCTGCGAACCGTCACGCGGCGGGCCTCAGGGAACGTGGTGACGCCTGACGCGGGCGCCTGCCCGTCTACTTCCGGCCGCTCCTGGAAATGCAGCAACCACCGCTGGGAAAACTCAGCGGCCGCTTCCATCCGGTCTTGAATGACCAGAAAATCGTCACCGGGGAGATAGACGAAACTTCGTACGTAATAAGTTACTTTCTCGCCGTAAGCGCGCCCCAGATCTACAGCGACATAGTAATACCGATCCTTCGGATCGGCCGCATAGGCCATAACTTTCGCGGTGTCCAGGCCCTCCCGGCTGCGATGCGCCACGTAGGTATGCCAGTCGCGGTGGTGTTGCATGCCGCGAAGCACGCGCTGGCCGCCGTCGTTGGAATAGCCCGCCGGGAGGCGTTCCTGGGGATCATACACCAGCAGGCAGTTGTGAGCCAGAGTGCGGCAGGCGTACTCGTTCCAGTGCCCGCCCGGCCGGTACATGGCATCATAGGCGCCGCCGTCCACCACCAGTCCGCCCCGGCGGTAGATCAGAAAGTGTCCCTTGTCGAAGTGCTGGTGATCTGTGAAATGGCCCCCTGCGACGATGGTGATCTGGGTGGCGTCTGGATCCCACCCGCTTCGAAAAACGATTAGCTCCGAAGTGTCGGGACCAAACCGCTGAGCCCGCGGCAGCGTCTGGTAAGAAGGTTGCACAGGGGCTGAAGGCTCGTGGAAGAATCGCATGCCCCATTGGAAGGCGGGATGCACGGCGTCGCGTCCGTATGCGCGCCCGAGCGCGGCGGCGAACGAGCGGAGCCGGGCGGCGTCTCCGGCGCTTCCCAATCCCCACGCCAGCATCTCCACCGTTACGGGTACGGTATGGTTGGCCAGCACGCGGTTGGGGGCGCAATCCCCGAGTCGCTCGAAGGTAAGATCCGGGCGGACCATCCCCACCAAGAACCGGCCTGCCTCTCGCGGAAATGTGCTGCGCTCGAAGTAGTCGCGATTTGTTGCCGTGCGATAAGCCGCCAGCGTCCAAATCAGATTGCGCAGCGTCTCGTGGAAGGTGTAATGACTCCCCTCCGCCCACGCGCCCCGGCGTGCGGCCCATGTCTCGAGCACCATGCCTCTCGGTTCCAGAAAATCGCGAGCCAGCTCCAGATACTGCCGCGCGGTCTGATGGAACGGTTCCGCCTCGCCGTGGAGCACCAGCCCGCACACCGCCACGGTGTTGAGCGCCATGTAGGTGTAGTTGTGGTTGATGTCCGGCTCTCCGCGCTCGAGAAACTTCCGGGAACTCTCCGCCGTCACGAGCAGGTTGCGCATGATTCGAATTCGTTCGTCTGGGTTGAGCGCCCCGTAGACCCA
>DATLYE010000092.1:0-26039 GCA_035575135.1 Bryobacteraceae bacterium | reverse complement strand
TTCTCCGGCGAAATCAAGGAAAACGATGAAGTCACCATCAAGATCGCCGACAAAGAATACAAGTACAAGATCGTAAAGGGCGACACCTTTACGACCGTCGTCCAGAAGCTGGCCGAGACCATCAATGCCGGAGCCGGTGACCCGAAAGTGATCGCGACGCCTAACACGGTGCTGGGCGCGATTATCCTGACCGCACGCCAGGAAGGCAAAGCCGGTGACGAGATCGAGTATTCCGCCTCGACTTCCGCGGGTGCCTCGATCCTCGTCAGCACCACCGGAGCGCGCCTCAGCGGCGGTCAGGACGCCGCCAAAATCGCCCCCGGAACGCTCGTCTCGATTCTCGGCGACAACCTCACTGACCAGACCGCCGCGGCGCCGCCCGATGCGGACCCGCTTCCCACCGAGTTGGCCGGCGTACAGGTGTACGTGGACGGCATCCGCGCCCCGCTGCTGTACGTCTCACCCTCGCAGATCAACTTCCAGGTGCCCTTCGAAGTGCTGGACACCACCAGCATCAACGCCTGGGTCCGCACCCGGTGGTCCGACGGCCGCGTCACCGTCACCAATCCCGTGGCCGTACCCATCATCAAGCAGAACCCCGGCATCTTCACCTTCGGGGGATCCGAACCGCGTCCCGGCGTGGTCTTCCACTACAGCAGTTTCGCCACAGGTACCATCTCAGTGGATGGATCGGCCAAAGCCGGAGATACGGCGACCGTCAACATCGAAGACCGCGCCTACACGTACACGGTCAAGGAAGGCGATACCCTGGCCACCATCCGCGACCGCCTCATCGAACTCATCAACCAGGATCCGAAGGTCGAGGCCTTCCCCGCCGGTTTGTTCACCCGCATCCGCCTCCGCGCCCGCGTGGAAGGACCGGAGGGCAACGGCATCCGTTACTCGGCCTCCGTCAGCTCCGGAGCCCAGGTGATCCTTACGCCCCTGAACGAAGCACTCTGCTGCGCCAACGTCGGCGGCAGCCTGGTCACCGAGGACAACCCCGCACTGCCCGGCGAGACGATCGTCGTCTATGCCACCGGATTGGGATTGATTAAACCCGACGAGGCGCGCCAGGCGATCGTCACGGGCGAGAAATACAAGGGCCCCGCATTCAACGAGCCGGTCGAGTTCGTCTCCTCCCTGGCAGGCGGCAAGACCGCCAACGTGCTCTTTGCCGGCCTCAAGCCTGGAATGGTCGGCGTCTACGAGGTTCATCTGGAGCTGAACTCGGATCTTCCCACCAACCCCCTGACACAGCTGACCATTGCTCAGGACATCTACGTCAGCAACGTCATCACCTTCCCGGTGTTCAATCCTAAGCCCCCGCAACAGTGAACGCCGCATGCGGTCTGTAACTCGGAGTGGTTCTCTGTGAGCGAGCTCCGCTGGCACCCACTCCTGCGCCAGTGGGTGGCCATCACGACCCATCGCCAGGACCGCCCGCAACTGCCCGAAGACTGGTGCCCGTTCTGCCCCGGTTCGGGACGCGTCCCGGACCGTTACGATGTCTACCTCTACCCGAACGACTTCCCCGCGTTCTCGCTGGACGGTCCGCCTTTTGAACCTTCCGGCGATCCGGCGGCGCTCTACCGCACAACCGGCGCCCGCGGCGTCTGTGACGTCGTGCTCTATCACCCCGACCACAACCTGCTGCCTTCGCAGATTCCGGTCGAGCACTGGTGCAAGGTCGTGGAGTTATGGACGAACCGTACCGCGGAACTGGCGGCGCTCGACGACGTCGCCTACGTCTTCGTCTTCGAAAACACCGGCATCGCCATCGGCGTCACCATGCCCCACCCTCACGGTCAGATCTATGGCTTCCCGTTCGTGCCGCCGCTGCCGGCGACCGCGCTGGCTTCGGCCCGCGATTACTACGAACGCCATGGCCAATGTCTGCACTGCCGCATCCTCGCCGAAGAGGAGCGGGCCGGCGAACGCATTGTGACCCGCAACGCGAGCTTTGCGGCGTTCGTCCCTTTCTTTGCGCGCTGGCCCTCCGAGGTGCAGATCTACGCCCGCCGGCACGTGGCTTGGCTGCCCGACTTCACGGAGGCCGAACGGCGGGACCTTGCCGCACTCATCAGCCTCGTGCGCCGCAAGTACGACAGCTTGTACGGATTCCCGATTCCCCTGATGATGCTCCTGCGCCAGCGGCCCACACAAGGCGCCCACCCCTGGTTTCATTTCCATGTGGAGTTCTATCCGATCCAGCGCAGCGCGACCAAGCTCAAGTATCTGGCCGGCGTCGAAAGCGGCTGCGGGACGTTCTTGAACGATACGCTTCCCGAAGAGCAGGCCCGCCTGCTGCGCGCCGCCGCACCGCCAACCTGATCACGCCGGCCTCGCCGCCCTCCAGCCTCCGCGAAGCAGCCCTCGCAGCTCCTGTTGCGCCCGCCCTCCAGAGCAAACCCGCGCCTGTACGCCATGCAGTTTCTCGAGCGCTAGCCTGGGGCTTCGAACGGGCGCCAGCCGTGGCGGGCCATCAGGTCTCGGGCAATCGTGGCCGCATCGGGATGTACGTAGAAGAATGCTCCGGCCCGCGCCCGGCGGAACAGGAAGCCGCCCACGTAATGATCCACCTCGACGACGTAGTCCACGCCTGCCGTGGTGAGCAGTTCTTCGAGCTTCAAGGCTTCGCTCAGGCGGCGCGCGATATAAATCAGCACCGCATCGCAGTCATCGAGAAACTCCGGCTCGCGCCGCACGTCTCAGCCTCCCCGCACGCGGGCGGAAAAGGCGGCATAGGCCTCGGGCGCCTGGCGGTTGATCCACTCGATGTAGGCCTGCGCCACCGTTTCCAGGTTGCGGAGCAGGAGCGGGTCTTTGAACGACTCCCGCGCCTTGGGCAGAAGATCCCGCACCTTCTCCCAAACCAGCAGCAGTTCCGATCCGGTTTGGAAGAAAAGCTCCTTGTTGAGCACCCCGGCGCTGATGAACGAAGCGACCATCTCCCAGTAGCCCACGACCATGCGGAAAAAGGCCTCCGGCTCCGATCCCGGAGGGCAGAGCGCCGCGAAGTCTTCGAGAGTGGAGGCCTTGAAGCTCGAGGCAAACCAGCGGCGCGCCTCCCGCAGCTTCGGTTCGCGGCGCAGCTCGTACAGGCGCAAAATCAGGTTCACGTCTTCGTAGGTCGGCTGCACTTCGTAGGCCGGCTTCATCAGTGACCAGCGTAGCAGAGACCCTGGCGCGGAAAGGCGCACCGGAAACCGGACGGGCTAGAGAGAGGTCAGGATCGCCTGTTTCAACCGGTCGAACTCCTGCTCGAGTTTGGGCAGGCACGTTTTGGCGGCGCCGAGATCGCCTGCTTTGGCGGCGCGCTCCAGCTCCCAGGCCGCGACCCGGAGCGCTTCACCACCGACGCTGGCGGAAGCGCCTTTGATACTGTGCGCCTGGCGCTCGAGCCGGATCAGGTCGCCGCTCTGCAGGTACTGGCGCAGCGCTTCGATCTGACGCGGCGTGTCGTCCAGAAAAGCCTGAGTCACCTTGCGGGCCAGTTCCTCATCGTGCATGAGGCGCGCCAGCACGCCGGCCTTATCAAAGACCACGGAGGCAGGCACGCCGGCCGGAGCGGAGCTCTGCCCGGTTGTGGCGGGCGGTGGGTTTTCGGCGGGCGCGGGGTCTTTGGGAAGCCAGTGGTCGAGCGTCCGAATGAGCGCGCTAAGCTCGACCGGCTTGGCGAGGTAATCGTTCATGCCCGCCTGAAGGCAACGCTCCCGGTCCCCGTGCAGCGCGTGTGCCGTCATGGCGACGATCGGCACTTGCTGCCTCTGCGCCCCGGATTGCCCGCTGCGGATCCGGCGCGTCGCCTCCAGGCCGTCCATCTCCGGCATCTCCACATCCATCAGTACGACGTCGTAAGGAATGGATTGGAGCGCCTTAACCGCCTCTGCGCCGTTAGCCACAGCATCGGCCCGCAGCCCCAGCTTGCTGAGGAGACCCAGCATCACCTGCTGGTTGGCGACGTTGTCCTCCGCCACGAGCACGCGCATCGGCCGCTCGCGGAGCTTCGGCACCGGCTTATGCCGAGACTTGGAGGAGTCACGCCCGACATGGCGGTCGGCGCCCGCAAGTACGGTCGTCAGGCAGTTCAGCAGCTCGGAGGGGCGCACCGGCTTGGTAAGGCATGCGGCAAAGCCCATCCTGCGGATTTGTGCCGCGTCTCCGGGGCGGCCCATGGAGGTCATTAACACAAGCGGGATCTGCTTGAGCGCGTCGTCGGACTTGATGAGGCGCGCCAAGGCCGCACCGTCCGTCTCCGGCATCTGCATGTCCACAATGCAGGCCTGGAAGGGAGCGCCTGCGGCCCGGGCGCGATGGAGCGCCCGTAACGCCGCGCGGGCGTCCGGAGTCTCCTCGGGCTCGAGGCCCCAGGACCGGCACTGGGCCATGAGGATTTCACGATTGGTGGCATTGTCATCCACAATCAGCACGCGCGCTCCGCGAATGTCGGGCGGCGGGGCGACCTCGCGCTTGCGCCCAGGCTGTTTGCCAAACCGGACCGTGAACCAGAACTCGGAACCCTTTCCCTCCTGACTCACCGCTCCGATCCGGCCGCCCATCATCTCGGTGAGCTGCTTGGCGATGGCCAGACCGAGCCCGGTACCCCCGTACTTGCGCGTGGTCGAGGAATCTGCCTGCGTGAACTTCTCGAACAGCGAGGGCAGTTTGTCCGGCGGGATGCCGATGCCCGTGTCTTTAACCGAGAAACGGAGGACGGCTTCCTGCTCGGTCTCTTCTTCCAGGTTCACGCGTACCACCACTTCGCCCTCGTGCGTAAACTTGACGGCATTGCCCCCGAGATTCAGCAGGATCTGCCGCAGGCGCCACGGATCGCCGCGGAGATAGACCGGTACGTCCGGAGCCAGAGAGCAGACGAACTCGAGGCCCTTTTCCTGCGCGCGTTGCGCCGGCAGGGCGGCGCATTCGTCTATTACCGTCTCCAGATCGAAGTCCAGCGTTTCGAGGGTAAGCTTTCCGGCTTCGATCTTGGAAAAATCCAGAATGTCGTTGAGCAGGGCCAGCAGCGATTCCGCGCTCGTGCGAATCACCTCGCCGTAGCGCCGCTGTTCGTCGTTGAGCGGGGTATCGAGCAGCAGCCCGGTCATGCCGATGACCGCATTGAGCGGCGTGCGGATCTCGTGGCTCATGTTGGCCAGGAAATTCTGCTTGGCCTCAGCGGCGGCCTGGGCCGCCTGGTGCGCTTTCCGGAACCGGAGCGTCTGGCGGAAAGCGGCGGTGAGCGCGACCAGCAGCAGGACGGCAAGGGCGATCAGCGCCCGGTTAAAACGCTCGGCCGCGAGAACGTCGGCGAGCATGCGCGTGTCGGAACCCACCAGCCCCCAGCGCAGCCAGATGGCCGCCATCTCACCTTTGTCAAACAGCTCCACGATGGCGCTTTGCAAGGCGGCCGCCGCCTGCTCGGCGCGCCGGTCGCCGCGGCGCGCCCCGATGCCGAAGTTAAGCACGGCGCCAGGCAGCGCCAGCACCTTCATCTGCGTCAGATCGCAGCCAGTGCCCGCCGAGGGGAGCTGGCCGTTGAACGTCTGCACGGCCAGGACCAGATCGGCCTCGCCCCGGCAGAGCATTTGCAGGGCGTCGCTTAGAGTGGCGACCTCCTTGACTCTGGCCCCCGGCACGTGCCGCGCCGCCAGCATGGCGCTCAACTGTCCCGGGGTACGGAGCAACAGATGCCCGGCCGCGTCGTTGACGGTGCGGATGCCGGAGCCCTGGCGAGCGATCAGCCACCAGTTGGATCGCAGGTAGGGCCGGCTGATGGTGAGGAACCGCCGGCGTTCAGGGACGTCGGCCAGCAGGGGCCATAGGTCCACCTTGCCCGATCGCAAGGCTTCCTCCGGACCTTCCGGACTGTGCACCCACTGGAGGCGGATCCGGCGCTCGGCCGCCGCCAAGGTCAGGAGTTCGTAGACGGGACCTCGAAGGCGGCCGTGTTCATCCACCAAGTGAATCGGCGGCAGATGGCGGTAGCCCATGCGCAGGGCCCGCTGATTGTTCACGGGCGCTGCCGCCAGAAGACCGGCCAAGGCGCTCCCCGCCACACACAGACGCATTCTGTGTCTACTTATCGGAAGAAACCCCGGCTGTCCTTACACATAAGAGGGTTGATCCGCTATCGCCGGCGCGCCACCAGCAGGGTCATATCGTCCTGAAGTTCGGGCGAGTTGGTCCATTGCTCGACGGCGGCAATGACGGAGGCGATCAGATCCGCCGGCGCGCGCCAGGCGTTCTTACGCAGCACCTCGATCAGGCCTTGCTCCCCAAACATCTCGCCGTACTCGTTTTCGGGTTCGGTGATGCCGTCGGTGAAACAGACCAGCGTGTCGCCCGGCTTCAGGCAAATCCGGCTCTCCCCGTATTCGGCGAAGGGGAAAGCACCGACCACCATGCCGTTGGTCTCCAGGCGCAGTACCTCGCCGTTACGCAGCACGACGGGCGGGGGATGACCGGCGTTGGTGTAGGTCAGCAGTCCGGTGCTGCTGTCGTAGACCCCGAAATAGAAGGTGGCGAACTTTTCGGCGGCGGTGAACGCGTACAGCTGCTGGTTGAGCTGGGAGACGATGCGGGCGGTTGGAATGGAATCGTGGCCGCGCTCTCCGGAGACCGAAGCCGCGGCGGCCGCCTCCAGGCAGGCCCGTAACTGAGTGCGTAAGGACGACTGCAGGGTGGCCATCAGGAGCGCCGCCGAGATTCCCTTGCCGGCCACGTCGCCGATCGCCAACGCCAGGCGGCCGTCCTGAAGGCCGAGGTAATCGTAATAGTCTCCCGAAACCATGCGCGCCGGATGGCAAAGAGCGGTGAGCTCCAGCCCCAGAATCTGCGGCACCTGCTTGGGATACAGCTGGTTTTGGACTTCGCGTGCGATTTCCAGCTCCGACTGCAGCCGCTCCTTTTCCTTCTCCACCCGCAGCAGGCGCTCGAGGTTTTCCGTCATGAGGTTGAAGGAACGGCTCAACTCCGCCAGCTGATCGTTGCCCGCAACCTGGATCCGGTGGGAGAAATCGCCGCGCATGACGCGCTGGGTTCCTTCATAGAGATCATGGACGGCGCCGGTGATGGTGCGGGTCAGGTTGACGCCGATCACGAGCGAAACCATCTCGACCACGAGGAAGATGGAGGCGACCACCGCGAAAATCAGCAAGCCGGAGCCCTGCGTCCAGTCCACCTGGGGGCTGAACAGCGTGCGCAGCACTGCCGAGGGGCGGGAGGTCACGACCACCGGCGTGGCGCGCGATTCGCCGGGCGAATCCCACAGCGCCACCGAAAGCCAGGAAAACCAGGTGACCTCGATGTCGAGCCAGTGTGCCGCGGGGGGCACGGCACGGGAGTCCTGGAGCGCGGCCACCCGGCCCCCGGCACGCCGCTCGGAGGACATTCCCACGGGCTGCCGCGGCCCGGAACGTGCCGCCACGGCCTCGAGACGCTCGGGGTTCACGATGGAGACGCGGCCTAACCCCGGTACCAACTCGGCCAAGAACTCGCGCGTCAAAGGCACCAAAGCCAGGCCCTCGGAGTTGCCGATCACGGCGCGCCGCCACAGGTACAGGGAGCCGTCGCGGAGGACCACGCCGCGCGCTTCGTTCCAGCCTGCCGGAGGGCTGGGGACCGAGGCAGTCTCCGGATAGCGCCACTCGCCTCCGCCGCCGCGCACCAACAGTTGCAAGCCGGGATAGCGCTGCTCGAAATAGGGAGCCATCCAGCGCAGGCGCGCCGACCGGTCGCGAGGTTCGGTGGCAAGCAGACCGGTCACAGGGCTGTCCAGCGCGGCCGCGCGCCGCTCGAGTTCGGTGCTCACCAGATAGACCGCGATCTGGCCGTAGAGCAGATAAGCGCCGATCGCCGCCAGAACCAGAATCAGGGCTACCGGAACGACGGCGATGAAAACGTAGGCGACGATGAGGCGGTTGCGCAGGCTCCAGATGGCCTTCCGGAGTCCGCGGCGCGCGAGGCGCAGAGCCGCCGCCAAGCCGAAAACGGTGGCGAGAAGCTGGCTCAAGGCAGCCGCCGCGCCGGCCGGAGCCGCCCACCTCAAGGCGATGTGCAGCACAATTGCGGCTGCGAACAGGCGCTCAACCCAGCCGAGCCGGCCGAGGAAGACGCGAAAGCGCGACAGGAGGGCCATCAGGCGTGCTACGGCGGTATTGTAACATCCGCACCCGGACGCGTCCCGCGGATTCGGAAAGGCGAGGCGGATTAGCGTCCGGGACCCGGGCTGTTGACGCGGGTCTGGTACTCCCGGAGCCGCGCGCGCAAGTCCTCAACGGCCCGGGCGTCCTGCTGCTCCGTGGCCAGTGCGAGCGCCCGCCGCGCCGTCGCGGCGGCTTCGAGCCAGCGGCCCGCCCGGGCGTACAGCGCCGACAGAGTGTCGAGCATGGCCAGATGGCCGCCTCCGGAAAGCCGGACCGCCTCCTCCACATGCCGGATGCCGGCGTCCGTGTCTCCGGAGGCTGCAAGCGCCCGCCCCAGGTTGAAATGCAGGATAGGAGAACTCGGCTCCGCGTCGAGCGCCTTGCGGAACTGCGCTGCGGCCTCTTGGAACTTGGCCTGGCGGGCCAGCAGGCTGCCCAAGTTGTTGCGGGCGTCGGTGTCGTCAGGGTTCAGCTCAAGCGCTTTCTCGAGGAGGGCCGCGGCCTCCCCGATCTGACCGGCTTGCGCCAGCACGCCGCCGAGGGCGCTCAGCGTCGAAGCCTCCGCCGGGTTCAACTCCAAAGCCCTCCGCAGCGGAGCCACGGCCTCTGCGAACCGGCCCATCCTGGCCAGTGCAACCCCCAGGTTCGCGTGCGCCTTGTAGTTGTCCGGATCGGCGGCGAGCGCCTTACGGAACTGCTCGAGAGCCTCATCGAGCCGCCCCAGAGCGCTGTACGCCGCACCCAGGTTGCTCAGCGCCTGCGCGTCGGAGGGCTCCATCGCCAGCGCTTTCTTCCACTCGGCGACGGACTCTTCATAGCGTCCGGCCTGGAGCAGTTCGAGAGCCGTGTCGCTGATGCGGTAGAACTCTGTCGCCGGCGCTTCGATCTTGAGCCAGGCGTCTTTGCCGATATTGACGAACTCGGGAAGGTTGACGGCACGATTGGCGGCGGTTGCGTTCTCGATGAGAACCGGCGGGCTGTCATTGCCGTTTTCGTCGAGGTAGGTCAGATACATTTGCGTGTAGGGCGAGCGGCTTTTGGAGGAAAACACCATCCAGCGGCCGTTCGGCGCAAAGCTGTGCCAGGAGTTCATGCGCTCGGTGTTGCAGCGCATCAGCCGCGGCGTGCCGCCCTGGGCCGGAATGATGTAGAGCCGGCTGTCGGGCCGCATCAGCAGGCCGTTGCGCGCCTGCACAAAGACGATCCAACGCCCGTCGGGTGAGATCTTCGGGAAACTGTTGCTCATGCCGTTGCCGGAGGCGCCGGGGATGGGTTCGGGCTTGCCGCCGCGCCCTCCGCTGAAAGGAATGCGGTAGAGGTCGTAGCGGATCTGCGTCTCGTTGGGATCGTTGGCATACTCCGCCAGTCTGGCGCCCTCCGGATACGGGTCACGGGCCTCGGCGCGGGCGAAGACAAGGTATTTGCCGTCCGGGCTCCAGACGGCATTGGTGTGCACATAGCGAGGGTCATCGGCGCCCGGCAAAGGCTGGAGGCGACCAGTCGCGCGGCTGTACCAGGCCAGGACGCCGCGCGTCGGGTAGAACACTTGCAAGAAGCGGTAGTCCTTAAAATTGGCTACGTAGAAATTCGTGCGGACGCTCTTCGGAAGCCCGCCGGCGGATTCCTCACCGGGGGTCTGGAGCCCCAGGTCATAGGGATTGACCATGGTGACGACGTACTGACCGTCCGGGGAGACCTGGGACATGAACCCGACGCGCAGCTTTCCGCCGAGCTTGCCCCGGAAGGAACTCCATGCGATGACGTCCTGGTTACGAATGGTCAGGACGGGCCGGATCGGCGCCAACACGTAGAGCCCCTTGTCGTTGGCAGGCCCGTCCAGATCCATTCCCAGCGTCTTGCCGTCGCTTGAGAACGAGTGGCAGTTGGCGCAGGTGGGCAGGTTCGTCACCAGCAGGCGGCTGAAGTCTTCATCCACATACCGGAGGCGCCAGGCGATCAGCGGCAGAGCCGACTTCGGCAGTGGCTTGATGATGCCTTTTTCCACCTCCGACGGCATCAGAGGGACGTCGCGAAAGAAAATCGGAGCGCCCACGGGCTCCCGTGCCGTCCGGATTCGCACCTGACCGCGAGAAACGGGAGGCTGGTCCGGCGAAGTGAGGCCCAGGATCGTGATCACCGCCGGGGCATCGAGGGAATTCCTCTTGATGGTCTCCCAGAGGGTGCGGTCGGGCTTCCAGGTCCGGGCCGCCTGCTGCTCTGTCGTGAGTCTGGGCAGTTCGTTGGTGGGGGCCACGGCGCGGTAGTCGATTTCCCCGATGCCGAGCGGCGAGCCGGGCACGGTGAGCTCGAAAGCCGGAGCGCCGCTTTCGAAGGTGATCGCGATGCGCCAGATCAGGCTGTTCGGAGCAGCATCGCGCCAGATGAAGGTGGGCGGCGCAAAGTCCGGCGGGAAAATAGAACCGTCGGCAGGATAGTCAATTACCAGGGGCGATTCTGGAGCGGCCAGCGCCGGCAACGCCAAGATTCCCACCACCACGGCAAGCCGAAGCATCCGGGCACCTCCTGAGCGGTTCGCGATGGGGCCAGTATATAGAGGCGGCCGGGCCGGCGTCAACGCGCGGCCGGACTCCGCAGGAGCACGGCTACGGCCTCGATTTCCACCAGCAGCTCCGGGCGGCACAGGATGGCCTGGACGGCGGTGGAGGCCGGCAGTGGATCGAGTCCCTGTTCGCGATAAAAGCGGGTGCGTTCCTCATTGAATGCGGCGTAATCGCGCTCGATGTCGCGCAGGTAGCAGTGGGTGCGCACGACATCTTTCCAGGAAGCGGACTCGGCGGCGAGCAGGGCGGTGATGTTTTCGAAGGTGCGCCGGGTCTGGGCGCGGAAATCGCCGACATGCACGCTGCGTCCGTGCTCGTCCACGCTCGCCGTACCGGAGATCAGAAGCACGACCAGGTTTCCGATCTCGAGCCGGATGCCGCGGGAAAAGGCGCTGCCGTACTCGGTGGCCTCGCAGAGGGCCTGCGGCGCCCGGATGGGGGACTTGCGGAGCTCGGAAACCGACAGCAACTCTCCCAGCAGGTCCTGGCGCAGGTTCGACCCCATGTCCGCTTATACCCTGGATTTGGCAATCGCGGGAGTCTCGAGCTCCGGCTCCGGCAGGGGCACTTCCGGCTGCAGATAGTACCGCGTCAGGCCTTCCTGGAGGATGCGGAACGCGGTTTCCGGATCGTCGGCGTACTGGAAAAGGTCGAGATCGGAGGGGGAGATCATGCCGTAGCGGACCAAAGCATCAAAGTTAAGGATCTCCTTCCAATAACTCGAACCATAGAGCACGATGATAATCTTCTTCTGGAGTTTTTCGGTCTGGGCGAGCGTCAGTAACTCAGTGAGTTCGTCCAGGGTGCCGAAACCGCCGGGAAAGACCACAAGCGCCTTGGCCAGATAGGCAAACCAGAACTTGCGCATGAAAAAGTAGTGGAACTCGAAGGAAAGTTCGGGCGTGACATACGGGTTGGGCCACTGCTCGAAGGGGAGTCCGATGTTGAGTCCGATGGTCTTGCTGTTGGCGTCCCGGGCGCCGCGGTTGGCGGCCTCCATGATGCCGGGCCCGCCGCCGGTGCATACGACGAAGCGCCGGGAGGTGTTTTCCAGACTTTCGGACCATTCCGTGACCATGCGCGCCAGCTGGCGCGCCTCGCGGTAGTAGCGGCCCATGGGCCCGTCTTCGGTGACCCGCGCCGAGCCGAAGAAGACGATCGTATCCCGGATTTTTTCCTTCCGGAAGTGGGAAAGCGGCTCGAGGTATTCGGAAAGGATCCGCAGAGGCCGCGCGTCGGCAGAATCGAGGAACTCCTCGTTTTTGTATGCCAAAGGACGACGGTTGGGGGCCACGGCTTTACTCATAGGATTGGGACTCTCCCCGGGCGGAGGCTTCCAGCTGCTCCACCCGCTTTTTCAATTCTCGCACTGTTCGCACCAGCTCCGGCAGCCTCTGGAAGGCGGCCACGGCCCGCCGCCACTGGGCGGCATCGAAGGCGGGCGATCCGGAGACGACGGCACCGGCTGCGACATCGCCGCCGACGCCGCTCTGGGCGTAGACGACGGCCCCTTCGTGAATGGTCAGATGGCCGGAGACCCCCACCTGGCCGGCGAGCAGTACGTTGCGTTCGAGAATCGAGCTGCCCGCCAGGCCGGTCTGGGCGCACAGGATGTTGTTCTCGCCGACGACGCAGGCGTGACCGATTTGGACGAGGCTGTCGAGCTTGGCTCCGCGCCGGATTCGCGTTTCGCCGACGGTGGCGCGGTCCACGGAGGACAGCGACTGGATTTCGACGTCGTCTTCGATGACGACGATTCCGGACTGGGGGATCTTTTCGTGGGAGCCATCGGGGCGCCTGGCGAAGCCGAAGCCGTCGCCGCCCACGACGACGCCGTTTTGCAGGGTCACGCGGTCGCCGATGCGGCAGAACTCGCGGACGACGGCGTGAGAGTGAGCCGTGAAGTCGTCACCGATGCGCACGCCCTGGTAGATGACCACGTGGGGATACAGGACGGCGCGGCGTCCGATGACGACGTCTTCGCCGATGACGGTGTAGGCGCCGATGGAGGCGCCTTCACCGATGCGGGCCGAGGGCGCGATCACGGCGGTGGGGTGGATGCCCGGCTCCGGACGCGGGGGCTGGTAGAAGAGCGCCAGCGCGCGCGCAAACGCGAGGTAAGGGTTGTCGGAAACCAGACTCGCGATGGGAACATCGTGCAGCGGCTCGGAGACGAGGATGGCGGCCGCCCGGGTGCGGCGCACCCGGGGCGCATATTTCGGATTGGCCAGGAAAGTGACTTCGGTGGGACCGGCCTGTTCGATGCCGGCCACGCCGGTGACTTCGATGTCGCCGTCACCGTAGAGGGTACAACCCAGCCTCGCAGCAAGATCTTTGAGTTTCATCTCAAGGCACAGGGTACAGCAACCCGAACTCTACCGCTACGCCGGAGATGCCGTGCCAGGCGGGTACACGGGGCAGCGGCCGACATGAAAGGTGACCGCTGCCCCCCAGGGCGCGCGCCCGCCGCGAGGGCGCAAACTGCCCATTACTGGAGTAAGGTGTCGTCGAACCAAGCGGCGCCGGAATTGTCCGGGTCCGGGGTGGTGTAGAGCCGGAAACGCACGGCGCGTGCGCCAGCTGGAGCGGTCACCTCAATTTCGACCTTTCTCCAGTCCCATGTGCCTTGCAACCGACCCACCCAATCCGTGCGGATCACACTACCTGCAGGCAGATCCGGAGCCAGGCCCGTTGCAGTCAACCATTGCAACATGACGGCGGCTCCATCACCTCCTACCTGGCTGGTCTTGACCCAAGCGGACGCCGCGTATCGGCGTCCAGGGATCACGGGGACGTCCTGATACACCTGGCGCCCCCACTGCGACGACACCAGGATCTGCTGGGAGCGGAGGCCGGAGTGAGCCTGCGTGGTTACGACGGAGCGGCCGCCGTTGTTCACCGACTGCCAGCCGAGGCCGCCGTTTTCGAAGCCGGGATCGGCCAACAAATTCGCCGGAGCGGGTGAGGGAGTCGGGGTGGGCTGAGGCTGTGGCGAGGGGGAAGGGCTCGAAGAGCCGGAGCTGAATTTGCGGTAGACGGTGACGACTCCGGCTGACGGCATGGAGACTGAGAGACTTTGGCCGGCCGCAATCGTCCGGTCACCGGCGTCCATGTCATACAGGCCGTCAGTCGTGTATCGCACACCGTAGGTGCCGCCGCCGAGTCCACTGATCACAAAGCTGCCGCCGCCGGCCGCGCTTACGACCACTGTCTCGCTCCCGTCAGGCGCGAGGAAGGCGACGGGGTCGAATGCCGGATTGGTCGTCGCGGCCTCGATCCGCACCGCCCCGGGGCGGATGTAGCGGAAGTACTGTCGCAAATACCGCGTCCGGCTGCCCAACCGCACCGTGGGACGGCTGGGATTCGAAGCATCCACGACGTAGTAGCTACCACCGCTGTCGGCTCCGACGGATGCCAGCGTGAACTGCTGCCAGGCCACGTTGTTGCCGACTTTCAGGTCCTGATGGAGGTCCTGATAGCCGCTCCCGATATGCTCGAGCATCGCGGCCCCGATGCCATACTGCCGTGCCCTTGCCGCGATGGCTTGCAAGTTCGACAGCGTTACGCCGCCGTAACGATGGTAGGCCAGCTCAACCAGACTGCCGGTGACACCCGGCACGGTGATCATTGCATCGAAATACATCCATGCGTGCCCCATATCGGTTGTAGACGGTGCGATAAAGCGCGGCTTAAAGCCATAAGCGCGCAGTCGCGCCGCCGCCGCGGCGATGGCCCGCCCGATTTGCGTGCCTCGCCAGTAGGGAGTGTTGTCCGGCTCCAGGATGACCTCCCAGTAATCCGGCACCCAACCGTACTTGCCTTGCAAATGCAGGTAGGTAGCCAGGACAAATTCCGCGTATTCTTCCGGTGAATCGTCATGGACATAACTAAGTCCGGAGGGACAGCCTGTAGCCGTCATCTCCTTGGTGAAGGCTACGTAATTGAGGTTAATTTCCAGCCGCTGTCCTTGGGCCAACAGCCGCTGCTGCAGAGGCAGCACGACTCTTTCGATCGTGTCGTCGAGATCCGAAAATTGGAACCCTGCCCAGTTGATGGTAAAGGGGTCCCCATTGTCGTTCACCGTGGAGTAGCGCACGCACCTCCACAGCTGGTAGCTGATCTGACCGTTGCGGTACTGAGTCCAAAAATCCTGCGAATTTTCCGTGCCGCTGCGCACCTCCACGCGCAGGCGCGTGAGCCGCAAGTCGTAGGCGGCTTCATCGAACACGACGTTCCGGAAGTTTGCAAACGCGGGATGATCCTGCCCTGCATATGCGGTGGCCTCCCAACCGCGGAGAGTCTGAT
This sequence comes from Bryobacteraceae bacterium, assembly GCA_035575135.1. Classification (GTDB taxonomy): domain Bacteria; phylum Acidobacteriota; class Terriglobia; order Bryobacterales; family Bryobacteraceae; genus JANWXD01. The sequence continues at coordinate 11,026 of DATLYE010000092.1, read as the reverse complement.
AGCGGATCCCGCGATTGAGGGTGATGGTGTTGGTACTCTGTGCCCCGACGGGCATCAGAAGCCACGCTGCAACCGCGGCAGACATGGCGGAAAAAATTACAGGAAATGTCGTTTTTGCCATGAACTTTTTGTCCCCTGTCGCAATTTCGAAGTAATTCCATCGAAAATGTGGATCGGCGGAAACAAGATTCTCACGAGCGATGTGAATACCCCGCAAAATGCGCCAACTGTAACGGGCATTGTCATCGCGGGAAGACGCGCTCGAGAAGCCTGTGTCGCCGAAGCGCGGCAGTTTGCATCCAGCGTGCCACTTGTTGCAAGCCTCTTCAGGCGTTGGTTGGTGAGTAGCGAAGTTCCATGCCGTTTGCTGTGCTGCGGCCCGGGCGGGGTTGCGCGTCGCGGGCGGCCTGATAGCATGGTTCCATGACACGCCGAAGCTTCATTTCCGCTTGCACCACCGCTGCCGCGGTCGCCGCGGCACAATCCGTTCCGCGCAAGGGGAGGCTCAAGCAGTCCGCCACACGAAGCTGTTTTGGGAAGGGCGCCGCTCTGGAGGACATCTGCCGCGAAGCGGCCCGGCTGGGGCTCAAGGGACTGGATCTGATCCGCCCGGACGATTGGCCGACGCTCAAGAAGTACGGTCTGGTGCCGGCGATGGCGCCGGCGGGCGGTCACACGCTTACCGACGGCATCAACCGCAAAGAGGCGCACGACAAAATCGAGCCCGGTTTCCGCGAAATGATCGATCGCGCGGCGGCCTTCGGCGCGCCGAACGTCATCGCGCTCTCCGGCAACCGCCGCGGCATGTCGGACGAGGAGGGGATCGACAACTGCGTGGCGTTCCTCAACCGGGTGAAGGCTCACGCCGAGGACAAAGGAGTCACCATCTGTCTGGAGTTACTCAACAGCAAGGTCAACCACCCGGACTACCAGTGCGACCGCACCTGGTGGGGCGTGGAGGTTGTCAAACGCGTCAATTCGCCCCGCGTCAAGCTGCTGTACGACATCTACCACATGCAGATCATGGAGGGAGACATCATCCGCACCATCCGGAACAACATCCAGTGGATTGCTCACTTCCACACCGCGGGCGTGCCGGGCCGCCACGAGATTGATGAAACGCAGGAGCTCAACTACCGGGCCATCGCGCAGGCGATTGTGGACGCGGGGTTCACGGGCTTTCTGGCTCACGAGTACAGCCCGCTCAAAGATCCGCTCACTTCTCTGGATCAGGCCATCGCCACCTGCGACGTGTGATTGCGTAAGATGACAGGCGGGGATGTGGTTGCCGCTGGTCGTGTTGCTGGCCCAGCTGCCGCCCGATTTGGCGCGGGAGCGCTGGTTGCGTCTGGGATCGGGGCCGTTCGAGGTGGTGACGAATGCCGGCGAGGGCGAAGCACGCCGCCTGATCCAGCATCTCGAGCAAGTGCGAACGGCTCTGGCGCGGCTGCTGGGCAAGGACGAGCTGCTGCCGGTCTGGCCCATCCGGATCGTCCTGCTTGAATCGCCACGGCAAGTGGCCGCGCTCGGCTCGGCGCCCACTCTTGCACTGGCGCGCGACGCCTACACGGGAGTCGCCCCCAAGGGCCCTTTGCCCGCTCCGCTGCTTCAGGCCTGTGCGCGCGTGCTGATCGAAGACGGCACCAGACGGCTGCCCCGGGAGCTGGACGAAGGATTGGTTGCGCTGTTTGCGACCGCCGAGCTCGAGGGCTCCTCCCGCGTCATCGTCGGGCGTCCCCCGCCGGAGCGCGGGAAAAACTGGGCGAAGGCCCACTGGCTGGTAGTGCCCCCGGATCATTACGGCAAGCTGCGCGTGCTCGTCCGGAATCTTGAGCAGGGCGTACCGGAAGATGTCGCCTACCGCAACGCGTTTGCCGCCGGGCCCGCTGATGTGGAGCGCCAGGTCGAGAGCTATCTGACCGGCGGGCGGTTCGGAACCGTGGCGCTGTCGGGACGCCCGCTCGATCCGGAGAAAGAGATCACGCTGACGCGTGCCGAGCGCGGCTTCGGCCTAGCCGTGCTCGCCGACCTGCTGGCGGCGATACGCGAGCGCATCGGGGAAGCCCGGCGCGCCTATGAGGAGGTTCTCCGCATTGCGCCCGGCTCGACGGAGGCGCTGGAAGGACTGGGACTCGTGGCGTTCGAGGCGGGCGAGCGCGAGGAAGCCGGACGGCGGCTGGCCGAGGCGGTGGCGCGCGGGAGCCTGAACGCGCGGGTTCATCTGGCGCTGGCGCTCCTCGAGCCGGACAGCGCCAAAGCCCACGCGGCCCTGGCGCAGGCTGCCCGGCTCAATCCGCGCTGGGCGAGGCCGCACTGGGAGATGGCGCGCCGGGAGACGGATGCGCGCAAGAAACTGGAGTTGCTTCAGAAGGCGGCGTCCCTGGAGCCACGCAATCCCGAGTACTGGTTGGATCTGGCGGAGGCCCACCGGGAACACAAGAACTTCCGCGAGGCGGCGCGCGCCTGGGCAGCGGCCGAGCAGGCGGCGCCGGATGAGGCTTCTAAGTCGCGCATCCGGGAGCTCCGCGCGCAAGAAGAGGTTCGCCGGAAACAGGAGGAAGAAGCCGAGCGGCTTCGCGCCGCCGAGGAAAAGCGCAGGGAACTCGAGCGGCTCAAGGAGCAGGCCATGGCTTCGATTCAGGCGGCGCTCGAGAAGGCGAACCAGGCCAACCCACCCGTGCCCGCCGGAAAGGTTGAGCCGTGGTGGGACGACCCGAGACCGCGCCAGAAGGCTGAAGGAACGCTGGAGCGCGTAGACTGCCTCGGCAAGCAGGCGCGGCTGGTCATCCAAACCGCCACCGGCAAGCCGCTCCGCCTGTTGATCCGCGAACCGTCCGCAGTGGTCGTCCTGGGAGGGGGAGACCGGACTCTTTCGTGCGGCCCGCAGCGGGGCAACCGGAAGGTCCGCGTCGAATACGTGGTCCAGACTGACCCGCGGCTCGCCACGGCAGGCGAAGTGCTGCTAATCGAGTTTCCCGAGTGATTCGGCGGCTGCCTGCGCGCTGGTTCGTCGTGGGGATTTTCGTGCTCTCCTCGTCTTTGAACTACCTGGACCGGCAAATTCTGGCGGCGCTGGCGCCGTTGATCAAAGTCGAATTCGGACTCTCCAACGCCGACTATGGCAAGATCCTGGCGGCGTTTTCGCTGGCGTATGCGGCATGCGCGCCGGTGGCGGGACTGCTCATTGACCGCTTCGGGCTCAACCGCGGCATCACCGCCGGCGTGGGGCTGTGGTCGCTGGCCGGGATTGCGACGGGACTGGTTTCGAGCTTTCAGGGTCTGGTGGCATGCCGTGCGGCACTGGGCGCCGCTGAGGCGAGCGGCATTCCGGCGTCGGGGAAGGCATTTCACACCTATTTGCCCGCGAGTGAACGTGCGTTCGGCCCGGCGTTGAACCAGGTCGGCCTGAGTCTGGGATCCGTGCTGGCTCCGCCGCTGGCGACGTGGCTGGCGCTCGCATACGGGTGGCGGACGGCCTTCGTGGTTGCCGGCGCACTCGGATTTCTGTGGATCCCTTTGTGGCTGTGGGCCTCTGACAAAGCTCCGCGTCTCGGCGAAGACCCGACGGCTGTCCCGGTATCGGTGACGGGCATGCTGGGCGACCGTTTACTCTGGGGCATGGTGGCGGCCAATGTGCTGAGCATGACCGTCTATACGCTCTGGACGAACTGGACGACGCTGTACCTTCAGACTGCCCACGAGCTCAGTCTGGCGGCAGCCAACCGGCTGGCGCCGTACCCGTTCGCCGCTGCGTATGCGGGTGGACTGTTCGGGGGCTGGCTTTCGCTGCGCTGGGTCCGCAGGGGCGTAGAGCCGCTTGCGGCGCGCCGGAAAGCCTGTCTGGCCAGTGCGGTTCTGGTGACTCTGACGGCCGCGATACCGTGGCTCCCGGGACCGCTGTGGGCGGCGGCCGGCGTCAGTCTCAGCTTCTTCGCGGTAACATCGTTCAGCGTGAACCTGTACACGATGCCGCTCGATGTGTTCGGCCCGCGGGCGGCTTTCGGCGTTTCCATGCTCACCTTCGCCTATGGGGCTATGCAAGCCCTGGTTTCGCCGTGGATCGGCGCTACGGTGGACCGCTGGGGTTTCGCGCCGGTTATCGTGGCCGTATCGCTGATGCCGGCGGCCGCCTGGACGATTCTGGCGCTGACGCAGCGTTCGAAATGAGGTCGCTCAAGCAGCGGCTCAAGCAGTGGTTCTTCGGCCTGCTCGGCAAAGAACCAGAGGCCGTCATCGTGAGCGTTCTTTCGGGCGCGGAAGAGCTAGCGCGGGCGATGGCGAGCGAATTCGAGCGGCTGGTGCCGGACCGGCGGCATTACGTCGTAGCGCTGGCGCCTGCGGCGGGCAAGGTTGACGTCCTACTGGAGCCGGGCTCGGTGTGGCACCTCTACCGCCAGTTGCGGCGGCATTTCCGCCGTCTGCGCGTGGGCATGGCGGCGGTCCTGTTCACTCCCGATCCCGCCTTCCGCGCCCTGCGGGCGGCGGCATTCTTGCTCGCGCCTCGCAAGATCCTGGCGTACAACCAGCTGCTGGAGCGCCACCATCTCCGGTTGCGGACGTGGATCGCCTCGTGGCTGTTCCTGCGAGGGGTGCCGGCAGACCGCATTTTCCTTCGTCCCTGGTGGTTGTGCCCCTGGAAGAGGGAGCGCACCGTGGAGGCGGGTTCCTGGCAAATTCTCGAGGGCCGGCCCGTGACTCCGGGGCGTGCGCGCGTGGCGGTTCTGTCGCCGTATTTTCCCTACCCGCTCAGCCACGGCGGGGCGGTGCGGATGTTCCATTTGCTGCGCGAAGCGGCCCGGGAGTTCGACATCTTTCTTTTCGCCTTTACCGAAGCGGGCCAGCCGGTGGAGCCGGGTCCGGTGCTGGAGTTTTGCGCGCGCGTCACGCTGGTGGCCAAGCCGCAACACCGCGAGCCACGCTGGTCGAGCCTGGCCCCTCCGGAGGTGCTGGAGTACTGCTCGGCGACCATGCGGCGCCTGCTCGAGGAGGCGCGGCGAACCGATGGTGTGGAACTGCTGCAAGTGGAGTACACGCAACTGGCTTCGTACGGCGGCGACGTGCTCGTAGAACATGACGTGACCTTTGATCTGTACGAACAGCTCTGGCGGAGACGCCGCACGATCGCGGCCTGGTGGGACTGGCAGCGCTGGCGCCGGTTTGAACGCAAAGCGCTCTCGCGCTACCGGCGCGTGGTGGCGATGTCGGAAAAGGACGCCGAACTCTTACGCGACGCCGCCGTCGAAGTGATCCCGAACGGGGTGGATCTGGAGCGCTTCCACCCGGAACCGGAGCCCGAAGGCGCACATTTGCTGTTCGTCGGTTCGTTCCGGCATCTGCCGAATGTTCTGGCCTATCGTTTTTTCACGGAAGAGGCGTGGCCGCGGGTCCAGGAACGCTTCCCCCAGTGCACGCTGACGGTGGTGGCGGGCCCGGATCCCCTCCTGTACTGGAAGCAGGCGACGCACACGCCGGCGCCTCCAGAAGACCCGCGCATTCGCCTGCTGGCCTTCGTGCGCGACGTGCGGCCGTTGTATGCGGCAGCCAATGTGGTCATCGTGCCGACGCCTGTTTCGGCGGGTACGAATCTGAAGGTCCTGGAGGCGATGGCGATGGAGCGCGCGGTGGTCTCAACGCCTTCGGGATGTGCCGGCCTGGGGTTGGTGCACGGCGAAAGCGTATGGGTCGCCGAAACCGGAGCGGCGTTTGCGGAAGGCGTCTGCCGTCTGCTGGCGGACCCGCCGTTGCGCCGGCGTCTGGCGCGCGCCGCCCGGCTGCAGGCGGAACGCCATTTTGACTGGCGCATCATCGGCGAGCGCCAGCGTGCTCTCTGGAGAGAGCTGACGCGCACCGAACCGGCGATCCGGATGCTGAGGATCAGCGACCTCGAGGACGTGCTCCGCATCCAGGCCGCATCGCCGGGAGCAGCGGTCTGGAGTCCGGAGAGCTATCTGCACCACCGTTGCTTTGTCGCGGAGCTGGAGGGCCGCGTGGCAGGCTACATCGTTTTTCAGCGCGCCGGCGAGGGGGAGACCGAGATATTGAATCTGGCGGTGGATCCGCGGTACCGCCGCCGGGGCGTGGCTTCGGCCCTGCTACGAGCCGTGCTGGAGCGTTGCCCGGGCCGGGTCTGGCTGGAGGTACGGGTTTCCAACACCGCTGCCCGGAGCCTGTACCGCAAATTCGGGTTCACGGAAGCGGGCATCCGGCAAAACTACTACGCCAACCCCCCGGAAGACGGTATTGTCATGACGCTGGCGTCGTGTTAATGTCTGAAGTGGCGGCCAGCTGGCAGGTTAGCGGCCGCCGCGTGGGACTCGATGAACCGAGTGAAGACGGCCCGCCAAGCCCGCGCTCCGATTTGGCCACTCGAACTGAATATCCCAACAGGGAGGACGCAAGCCGAATGGCACTCACTCAGGATGAGCTCAAAGCGCATCTGATGGAAACCGACGAGGAATTCCGCCGCCTGGCGACCCAGCATTCCGAATACAGCAAGAAGCTGGAAGAGCTTGCTTCGCGCCATTATTTGACGCCCGACGAGCAGGTGGAAGAGGTGCGGCTCAAGAAGCTGAAGCTGCGGCTGAAGGACGAAATGGAACGGATCCTCGAGCGGTACCGGTCCCAGCAGGTGGCCTGAGCCATCAGATGCGCAGCCGATAGGGCAAGGCTCCTCGGGAGGAGGTTGCGCCGCGCCGGAAGGGCGGGTGTGGCGCGAACCTGTGAGAGCACGCACCGGTTAACGTTACTACGTTCGACCGAAACGACCAAGAACGCTGCGAAAAGGAACTCTCGTGCACTCAGCATGTCTTGCAACGGCAGGAGGCGTCTCCCCGGCAGCCGACCCCGCGAGGCGCTTGGTCGTTGGGCGAACAGCGATCCGCAGGGCTACCTTGAGACATACGCGACGAACGTTACATACTTGATCGCACCCAGGAGAGACGCGCGGAGGGCCTGGAGGCCATGAACGAACTCTTAATCGCCATCACCGGCAAGGTCAAGCTCGATCATTACGAGATGATCGGTCCAAAGGTCCAGCGGGTGGGCGACATGGCCGTGCTACTCGTACAACCTCGTGAGCTATTCGAAGCGCCCGAGGGGCGTACCGGTCATTGTGCCTTGGAATTCGACAGAAGTATACGGCCGGATTGGTGGCAAATGGAAGATCATCTACAGCCATTGGTCGCACACCAAGCCAGAGGTAAAGGAACCACATGCGCGATAGGATCCGAGTGCGGTGGAGGAAGTCGTCGCCAGGCTATCGGCTCTTGCTCGCGCCAACCCTGTAAAGGAAAAAGGAAAATGACCGTGTGAGGACATCGTGCGCACTCTCCAACTTGTTCTGGGATCCCTGTCGTTTTCCGGCGTTGTTAGCGCTGCGCTAAAGCCGATCGAGACCGGACTCCATCCCACCGGCAGCAATGCTGTATTGGTCTACAAGACCACACCGCAGGGCGAACTGAAGATCAACCTCTACTTTCCGCCCCAGTGGAAGGCGGCGGACCGCCGGCCAGTGATCGTCTTCTTCTTTGGCGGTAGCTGCGCGACCGGCAGTCCCGCGCAGTTCAAAGCTACCGCGGAATACTTCGCCGCGCGCGGCTTGGTCGCGGCGGCGCCCGAATATCGAATCGAAAGTATCCATCACACGTCACCGGAGCGCTGCATCGAGGATGGCAAGAGCGCGATCCGTTGGCTGAGAATGAATGCCGCCCATCTCGGAATTGACGCGCGCCGCGTGATCGCAGGCGGCGGCTCATCCGGCGCCAGCATTGCTGCTTTCGCCGCATACAACACCACGTTCGAATCTGGCGATGAAGATCGCTCCATCTCGCACGAGCCTAACGCCTTGGTACTGCTGAATCCCGCGTTCGGTTGCCCGCCCGGCCAATACTCGCCGGACGCGCCGTGCGCTGTGATGGCCAACTGGAAGGTGACCAAACGTGGTCCACCAACAATCCTGTTCTACGGGACGGAAGATCCTCTCCAGGACGGAGGCCGCGACTTCACCCGGCAACTGATCGCGGCCGGAACTCTGGTGGAGTTCTACACTGCCGCAGGTCAACCGCATGGCTTCTTCAATCGTTTCCCAGATTCGCCATGGCACGCCCTCGTGCTCCGACAAATTGATCTATTTCTGAGTTCGCTCGGCTACCTGGAAGGCAACACCGGGGTCGGAATCCCCGCCCATGCCAGGGTGGCGCTGCGGAAGGAGCGCCTGTGAGCTGCCCAGCACAGTCCTCTTCTGCACACCGCATCCTTGATCAACGGCGTAGCGCGGATTGACGAGGTTGTGAAGTCCGATTGCCGGAACGTGTGCGCCTCCTGATCCTCCCCTTCACGTACTGCCAGGTCGTTCTCGATGACGTGGCGGGTCCTCGAAAGTAGCCCTCAGAACCGGGTTGACAACGGTTAAGGGCGGTCCCGAAGAAATGCGAATCCTGGTTAACACTTCCCATCCCCCCAACAAAACCCACCCGGCCGGGCATCTTAATATGGCGTACCGGGGAATCCGGGGAAAGGAGTGGTGTCATGAGGCGAGCTTGGTGGATCACGGTTGCGGGCCTGTGCTTGGCGGCGGGGGCGGCGTGGAGTCAAGAGACGCGCTCGATGATTTTCGGCAGGGTCATGGACCCGCAGGGAGGGGTCGTCGTAGGGGCGGCGGTAACCGTCAAGAACGTGGACGCGGGTGTGGCGCTGCACTACCGGACCAACGAGGCGGGCTACTACGAGGCCAACCTGCTGATTCCGGGAACCTACGAAGTAAGCGCCGAAGCACCGGGCTTCAAGAAGCTGGTGCGGGGCGGGATCACGCTTCCGGTGGCTTCCCGTCTGGAGGTGACGCTGACCCTGGAAGTGGGCGCCGTGGCGGAGACCGTCTCGGTGACGGCGGAGGCGCCGCTGCTGGAGACCAACGCGGTGAGCAGCGGCCGGGTGATTGACAACAAGTCGCTGATGGAGCTGCCGCTGATGGGCAACAGCGCCCTGCTGCTGGTCAAGCTGACCCCAGGGGTGCAAACGGGCGGTGTGAACAACTACCTGGCGCTGCACTCCAACATCGGCGGCTCGGACTACAGCGTTTCGGGCAACGTGGGCCAAAACGGCTGGACGCTGGACGGCTCTCCCAATCAGGGGCCGAGCCGGCGCGTGGCCTATCTGCCCTACAGCGACGCCGTCGCCGAGTTCAAAGTCGAGTCCACCAACTTCGATGCCTCCATCGGGCAGACGACGGGCGTGGTGATTACCATGATCTCGCGCTCCGGCACGAACACACCTCACGGGACACTGACATGGCAGCACTGGCAGCAGCGGTGGCAGGGTACGCCGTTTTTCGTCAAGCAGAACTACTATCGCCGCATCGCGCAGGCCGAGGCGGCAGGCAACACCGCTCTGGCCAATCAGTTGCGCAATACCGACAAACAGCTCCCCGGGCGCTCGAACAACTGGGGCGCCTCCGGGGGAGGGCCGGTTTGGATTCCGAAGGTTTTTGACGGGCGGAACAAACTGTTCTGGTTTTTCACGTACAACGGTTTCAAGGACGTCAAGACCGAGGAGCCGAGTCAGCTCAACCGCACCGTGCCGACGCTGAAGGCTCGGGAAGGCGATTTCAGCGACATGCTCAGCCTGCCCAACGGCGCCCGTTACCTGGTGCACGATCCGACGACGATTCGCCCGGATCCGGCCCGTCCCGGCCACTTTATCCGCGACCCGTTCCCGGGCAATGTGATCCCCAAGAGCCGGTTTGTAAATCCGGCCTACGACGTCATCTCGCAGCTCTATCCCAAACCGAACGTGCCTCTGGCGCCGGGTCAGGAGCCCGTCAACAACTACCTGGCCGCGGGGACGCCGTATAACTGGGATTACAAAGCCTTCTCCAACCGGATTGACTATCAGATCAGCGACAAATGGCGTATGTTCGGACGCTGGTCATACAACAACTTCGGTCCCGAGGACCGACTGGACTGGACGTATGAAACCGCGCGCGGGCTCAACCAGAACGGTCTGGTCCGCAACAACAAAGGCGGCAACATTGACGTGGTTTACACTCAGTCCGGCACGACACTGTGGAATTTCAACATCGCCATGAATCAGTTCCGTGAAGGGGGCGTGCAACTGAAGGCGTGGTCGTTCAAGCCGAGCGATCTGGGGCTGCCGGCGTATCTGGATCAGAAAGCCGGAGATTTGCACATGCTGCCGCTGATGAACGTCAGCGGCTACTCGCAAATCAGCCCGGCCGGACGCGGAACCTGGACGCGCTTCCGAATCCTCACCACGAAGCTGGAGTTGTCGCATATCCGCGGCAATCACTCCCTGCGAGCGGCCTTTGACAACCGCAATCACTATCGCACGGGCGGCGGAGGCGGCAACACCAGCGGCAACTTTGTGTTCAACCAGAACTACGTCCGCCGCAACGACGACACGTTCACGCCGGCAGCGGATCTGGGGCTGGGATGGGCGGCATTCATCCTGGGCATCCCGAGCTCGGCTTCCATCCAGACGAACGACACCTACGCCATGCACAATCCCTATTACGCATGGTTCTTGCAAGACAGCTGGCGTGTCACCCGCAAGCTCACGTTGAATTTAGGGCTGCGGATGGAGTACGAGCAAGGCCCCACGGAGCGCTATAACCGGGCCCTGGCGGGCTTCGATCCCAAGCTTGCCATTCCTCTGGCGGCCGGCGCCCAGGCCAACTACGCCAAGAATCCGGTGCCCGAGCTACCGGCCAGTCAGTTCGTGGTGGCAGGCGGGAGCCTTTATGCGGGCGTGCCTCCGGCCTCGCGACGCATCATCAAGAACGAGCTGATGTGGCTGCCGCGCATCGGCGTTGCCTACCAGCTCAACGCCAAGACCGTACTGCGCGCCGGTTACGGACTGTTCTACGACACCATCAACGTGCTCAACTTCGGGCCGAACCAGTTTGGCTTTTCGCGCCAGACGGATGCGGTGATCAGCAATGACTTCGGCCAGACCTGGAACTTCCCGGCCAACGCCAACCCCGCCAATTTCCAGAGCCCGTTGCGGGATCCGT
>DATLYE010000091.1:0-67834 GCA_035575135.1 Bryobacteraceae bacterium | reverse complement strand
GGAGGCGACGCGTCTGGTGGTGGAGTGGGCCCGGCGCGGGGAGTCGCGCATGGTCTGCTGCGCCTCGGTCAACAACGTCATGCAGGCCTGTGAGGCACCCGCCTTCCGCGCGCTGATGAACGCCGCCGATCTGGTGACCCCCGACGGCATGCCGCTGGTGTGGGGACTGCGGCGGCTGGGGGTGCCCGGGGCCGGCCGCGTCTACGGGCCGGAGCTGATGCGGCGGCTGCTCGGGGCAGCGGCCGCCGCCGGCCTCCCGGTGGGCTTCTACGGCGCCACCGAGGCGGTGCTGGCCCGGCTGCGGGCGGCAGTGCAGAAACGCCATCCCCGGCTCTCCATCCGCTATTACTACGCGCCGCCCTTCCGTCCGCTGACGCCCGAAGAGGATGCCCGCATCACCGAGGCGATCCGGGCCTCCGGCGTTCGGATTCTGTTTGTGGGCTTGAGCACGCCCAAGCAGGAGCTCTGGATGGCGGCCCACCGGGGGCGGGTGCCGGCGGTGATGCTGGGGGTGGGGGCGGCCTTTGATTTTCTTGCGGGGACCAAGCCGCAGGCGCCGGGCTGGATGCAGCGCGCCGGGCTGGAGTGGCTGTTCCGGCTCGCCACCGAACCCCGGCGGCTCGGGCCGCGGTACCTGAAACAGAATCCCAAATTCGTGATTTTGTTTGCTCGCCAGCTCCTGCACCGCTGAGCGCCGAGATATGGCCACAGCCGCAAAGCTGCTCGAGGTCTCCCGCACGGAGGCGCCGCAAAGCGCAGGCCTGCGGCCGTTTCTTACGGGTCTGCCGCTGCTTGCCGGCGACGCCGCAGCGCTTTCCCTGGCCGCGGGCCTGGGCCTGCTCACGTGGAACTGGGTGAAGCCGGGCATCGGCATCGATGCCTCGCCCAGCCTCATCCCCGTTCTGGCGGTCTCGCTCGTCGTCTACGCCTGGCTCGGACTCTACCCGGCGGCGGGCATGAGCCCGGTCGAAGAGCTGCGCCGCACGGTGCTCGGGGCGAGCCTGGTCTATCTGGTGGCTTCGGCTGTATTGTTTCTGACCAAAGGCGCAGCGACCACCTCCCGCGGCATTTTCCTGACGTCGTGGCTGTTCTCCCTCCTGTCGGTGCCCGCCGCCCGTGGGTGGATGCGCCGGGCGTGTTCGCGCGCAGACTGGTGGGGTGTGCCGGTGCTGGTGATCGGTTCAGAATCCTCCGCCGCGCACGTCAGCGCCGAGCTGCGCGCGCGGCCGGAGCTGGGCCTGCGCCCGGCGGCGATCTGCCCGATAGAGGAAGCGGCTTCCGCCCGTCGCCTGGCCGCCTGCGCGGGCATCCGCCATGCGGTGCTGGCCGTCTCGGTCAACGGCGCACACTGGAACGGTCTGGTGGACCATATGGCAGACGCGTTTCGCACGCTCACCATCGTCCCGGAGCTTCCGGGCCTCGGCAGCCTGTGGATCTCTGCGCGGGACCTGGCGGGCATGCTGGGGCTCGAGGTCCGGCAGAATCTCCTGGTCCCTGCCAATCGTGTGTTGAAGCGCATGCTCGATCTGGTAGCGGCGCTCGTGCTCGGGCTGGTCGCTCTACCCCTGATCGCAGTGGCGGTGTTGTGGATCAAGCGCGTCAGTCCCGGCCCGGCCTTCTACTGGCAGGAGCGGGAGGGCGAGCGCGGCCGGCGCATCCGGGTTTGTAAGCTCCGCACCATGTATCCGGACGCGGAGGTTCGCCTCTCCAGGCACCTGGCTTCCAACGAAGCGGCACGGGCTGAATGGGAGAGGTATTTCAAGCTGCGCCGCGACCCCCGGGTGCTGCCCGGCGTGGGCGTCTTGCTGCGCCGGACCAGCCTGGACGAACTTCCCCAGCTATGGAACGTCCTCAAAGGGGAGATGAGTCTGGTCGGCCCGCGCCCGCTGCCGCATTACCACCTGGATCGCTTCGACGAGGCGTTTCGCTCGCTGCGCCGGAGGGTGCTGCCCGGCTTGACCGGCCTCTGGCAGGTGGCAGCGCGGAGCGACGGCGACCTTAACGTGCAGCGATCGCTCGACACCTACTACATCCGCAACTGGTCCCTCTGGCTGGATCTGCACATCCTGGCGCGCACGGTGCGCGCCGTTGTGAGCCGCGCCGGGGCGTACTGAAGCTGGCCGGCGTCCCGTGTGCCTTTGGAAATCCCGTGACCTTAAAATGAAACAGCATGTTCCTGCGCAGACGGCCGCTCCGCCGAGCGGGAGCGGCAGTGGCTGCGGTGTCGATCGCCGCGTATTTTCTGTACTTCAATGCGCCCAGCCTGCGGGCCCGTTTCACGCCCGACGACCTGATGAATTGCCACATGGCCTGGAGCCGCCCCACGGCCGCCCTGGTGGCCGACAACGTCCTGTTCTGGCGGCCCACACCGGTTTATCGCCCGTTCGGCGCCCTCGCTTACAAGCTGTCGTTTCTGGGGTCCGGATTCGACCTGCGGGCGCTGCGCTTGCTGCTGCTGGGCGCACTCGGCGCCGCGGTCTGGCTGACGTACGTGCTGGCGCGGCGGCTCAGCGGCTCGCGGGAGGCGGGCGTGCTCGCGGCGCTGCTTGCCGCCTACCACGGCAACACGGCGCATCTGCTGTACAACACGGGCACACTCTACGACATTTTCTGTCTGGCGTTTTATCTGGCCGCGATCACCTACTACGCCCGGCTGCGGCAGCGCGGCGGCCCGACCTCGCTGCCCCAGGCGGCCGTATTCGGCGTACTCCTGGTGCTGGCGCTCAACTCCAAAGAGATGGCCGTATCCCTGGCTCCCATGGCGCTGCTCTACGAGCTTCTGTTCCATCCTCCCCGAGGGATCCGGCTGCCGGAGGTGGCGCGCTGGGCGTTCACCCAAGCCAGACTGGCCGTGGCGGGTTGCATCCTGACGGCGGGTTGGCTGGCGGGGCGCGTGTTCGGGCCGGACTCCGTCAGCGCGCAGGCCGGCTACCAGCTGGCGATCTCTCCGACCCGCTATTTCGAAGGGACCGCACATTTCTTTAACCAGTTGTTCTACTCGACCGGGGCCCTGACCGGTACCGGCGCCTTCCTGGTCCTGACCGGGCTGCTCGTTACCGCACTGCTCGTGCGGTCGCGAGCGCTGGTCTGGTGCTGGCTGCTGTTTGCTTGCGGGATCCTGCCGCTCGTCTTCCTGACCTCGCCGCGCGGACTGGACGCGGCGGTCATTCCCCTAGCAGGTCTCTGGATATATGTGGCGGTGCTCGCGGTACGCGTGCGCGAAACGTTGGCGAAGCTGGCCGGACAGGCCATATCCGCGCCGTGGGGCCGGGGGCTGGCGGCGGCAAGCCCGTCGGCCCTGTTCGTCCTCGTTGCACTCCTGTTATTGTGGATCCACCCGGCAAGCGAGCCCGTCTACCAAGCCTGGGTCCGCCATCATTACGGGCGGATCGGCTCGGTCACGGCGCAGTTCCGTGAGCTGTATCCGGCAATGCCGCGCGGCAGCCGGGTGCTGATCGTCAGGGATCCGTTCGGCGATTTCACCTGGGAGACGTATTACATTTTGCAACTGCTGTACCGCGACCCGACGCTGGTGATCAACCGGCTCGGCATGATGCATCCGAAACCGGACCGCGCCGCGCTTGCCTCCTACGACCACATCTTCAGCTTCGAAAACGGCCGCGTGGTGGAGCTGACTCCGCCGCGCGAGCCGTAGAATGGGGCCGATGCGGCGCATGCTGCCCTTGGTCGTGCTGCTTGCGGCGCCGCTGGTCTTTTTCCGGCAGGTTCTGTTCTATGGCGACTATGCCATTCCCTGGGATTTGCGCTATTACCATCTGCCGCTGGCCGATTTCGCCAGCCACTCGCTGGCCCGCGGAGAGCTGCCGCTGTGGAGCCCGTATGTCTACTGCGGCATGCCGCTCTACGCCAATCTGACCGCGCAAGTCTTCTACCCTCCGGCGCTCCTGACGTTCAGCCTCAGTAACCTCACCGGGGGCGAACGCCTGCTCTACTGGCTCGAATGGCAGATCGTGGTGCACGTAGTCGCAGCGGGCATTTTCGCGTTTTTCTGGCTGCGGAGACTGGGATGCGGGCCGCAAGCGGCACTGGCCGGGGCGAGCGTATTCCAGCTCGGAAGCTTCTTTGCCTCGCAGGCGCAGCATCTGGGCGCGGTGAACGCGGCCGCCTGGCTGCCCTTATCCTGGCTGGCGATCGTCGAAATGGCGGCTCGCGTTCGGTGGAAGTGGACTGCGGTGCTCGCGGCCTCTTTGGCGATGTCGCTGCTCGCCGGCTTTCCGGCAGTGACGGCCGTGGCCGCGGCGTCCTCGTTGCTGCTGGCCGTGCTGCTTGCCGCAACCGGGCGCGCACGCCCGGCCCTGCCGGGAGCTGCGGTCTTGGCGCTTGTCTGGGCAGCCGCCCTCGCGGCCGTGCAGCTGCTCCCCACAATGGAACTGACGCGGCTGAGCGTGGCCCGCTACCGGGCCGACTTCCTGGACCAGGGCGGAGTTCCGGCAGCGGCGCTGGTCTCCCTGATCCTGCCCAACTACTACGGCATCTTCGACCTTAAGAGGTATTCCGGGCCGTGGGAGCCCACCTTTCTTTACCTGTACTGCGGCATCCCGGGGCTGGTGCTGGCCGTCGGCGCGGTGGCGATCCGCCGGAACCCGCACGCTGCGATCTATGGGGTGATGACGCTCGCCTCGGCCTTGGTCATGCTGGGCAGCTCGACGCCGCTCGGCCGCGCGGTGTTCCCGTTGGTGCCCGCGGTGGTCCGCTCCTCGGTGTATCCGGAATTCGCCATGGCCGCCTTCGGGCTCGGCATGGGAGTACTTGCAGGACTGGGCGCGCAGACCTTCTTCGGGAACGCGTCGGCGCGCCTGCAATGGTCGGTGGCGGCGCTGGCGGCCGTAGATCTGATCTGGACCGGATCCGGGCGGCCGATGAACACGGCTTCACTGACAGCCGAGCCGGGTGTGACGCATGAGCACTTCGACGGGAGCCGCGAAGTTCTCGCGCGCCTCCGGGCTCTGGTCGGGCGCAGTGTTCCGCCGAGTCGGATTGACACGGTGAACGATTCGATGAACTGGGCCATGGGCGCCCACCTGACGAGCCTTCCCACGGCGGGTGGCAACGATCCTTTCGCACTCCTTCGTTACATGGCGGTGCGGCGGCTGCTGACGGGAGGCGAACGCTGGGGACGCTACTACGAGGTGAAGCATGTGAATTCACCAGTGCTCGATCTGCTGAACGTCCGGTATCTGCTGTCGCGGACACCGATCGAGTCGGCCGCACGCGCCGGGCTGATCCACGTTGCGCAGCTGCCCGGACGGGAGGTGTATGAGAACCCCGAGGCTCTGCCCCGCTTTTTCCTCGTCCGGCGCGCCCGACCGGTGGGGAGTCTGGAGGATGCGGTGGCGGCGCTGGGTTCGGCCGACTTTGACCCGCGCGTGGTGGCGGCGGTCGAGGGCGCTCTGCCACGGCTTGCGCCGGGGGCCGGGCGGGTAACCGTGGTCCGTTATGCGCCGCGCGAAGTTCAGCTGGATGTGGAAACCGACGGGCCGGCGCTGCTGGTTTCCTCCGAAGCGGCCTATCCCGGATGGCGGGCCTTCCTGGACGGCCGCCCCCATCCGCTGCTGGTTGTGAACGGTGCATTTCGGGGGCTCGCTGTTCCGGAAGGGCGCCACCGTGCGGTGATGCGTTTTCAGCCGCGCATTTTGCTTTGGGGCGCAGTGGTGAGTGTTGCGGCCTGGCTCGGCTTTGCGCTGTGCCTGGTTCCACCAACGAAGCCGCTTTCAGCGATAATAAGGCGATCGTAGAGGACAGCCGCGGGATCGGCGAGGGAACGGGGTATGGACTTTGTCGAACACCTGAAATCCTCAGTAGACATCGTCAAGGTGGTCGGCGAGTACGTGCGGCTCAGGCGTGCCGGCAGCGGCCCGCGCTACGTGGGCCTTTGTCCTTTCCACACGGAGCGGACGCCCTCTTTTTCCGTTCATCAGACCCACCAGTACTTCAAGTGTTTTGGGTGCGGCATCGGGGGCGACGTGATCCGCTTCGTGATGGAGATCGAGCGTCTGAGTTTTTATGAGGCGCTGAAGTTGCTCGCCGAACGGCACGGCATCCCGATGCCGCGGCGCGAGTATTCCGACGCGGAGACCCGGCTGCGCGCTGCGCTGTACCGGATGCATGAAATCGCCGCGCGCGTCTTCCGTGCGAATTTAGAAGGGCCGGCCGGCAGCGACGCCCGGAGCTATCTGGCCGGCCGGGGCATTGGTGCGGAAACGGCGGCGGAGTTCGGTCTGGGCCTGGCGGATCGCTCCGGCAGCGACCTGGTGCGGCGATTCGAGCGCGAAGGCTTCAGCGCGGAGCAGATGGAAGCTTCCGGGCTGGTGCTCAGACGAGAAGGGGGAGGGTTCTACGATCGTTTCCGGGGGCGCCTCATGTTCCCCATTCACAACGAGTCGGGCAAAATTATTGCGTTTGCGGGACGGGCACTGAGTGCAGCGGACGAGCCCAAGTACATGAACTCGCCCGAGACGCCGATCTACCGCAAGAGTCACGTGCTGTATAACCTGCACCGGGCCAAGGACGCCATCCGGCGGGAGGACCGTAGCATTTTGGTCGAAGGCTACATGGACGTGATCGGCCTGGAGGCGGCGGGCGTGCGGGGCGCGGTGGCCTCCTGCGGCACGGCGCTGACGGCTTCCCAGGTGCGCCTGCTGCGGCGGCACTCGGAAAACATCATCCTGAGTTTTGATCCGGACGCGGCAGGTGGGGCGGCTGCGGAGCGCTCCATTCAGGTCTTACTCGAGGAAGGCATGCGGGTGCGCGTTCTGGATCTGGAAGGGGATCTGGATCCGGACGAGTTTGTGCGGCGGGCGGGTCCGCAAGCCTACAGGGAGCGGCTGGCGAGGGCGCCCGGGTATTTCTACTGGCTTGCCGACCGCGCCCGAGCGCGCTACGATGTCCGTACTCCGGAGGGGCGGGCCGGGGCTCTGCGCTTCCTGCTGCCTGCGGTGCAGCGCGTCCCGGACCGGCTGGAGCGCGCGGCCATCGCATCGGAGATCGCCGCGCATCTCGGGGTGGAGACAGGCCTGCTGGTCGAACACTTCCGTAAAGCGGCGATCCAGCGCAGCGAACGGGCGATGCAGGGCGCAGCGGAGCCGGTGCGGGCTGTCGAAAAGATGCTACTGAACGCGCTCCTTTCGAGCGCGGAAGTCCGGAAGGAGATCGTGCCGCGGCTGCGATCCATGGCCCTGGTGGAGCGATTCGTCACGGCCCCGATCTTTCGCGCCCTGTTTGCGCTCTGCGGCGAGGAGGACCGCTTCTCGTTTGCAGCCCTCGAGGGACGGCTGGAGGAACGGGAACGAGAGTTGCTCGCCTCGGTGATTTTCGCCGATGAGGTCGGTGAGGAGGCGTATTCGCTCGAGCAGGCGCGCGCCTGCCTGGAGCGCCTCATGGCCGAAGAGCGGGCGGCCGAGCGGGCCACGTTGCGGGCCCGGGTCCGCGAGGCGGAGCGGGCAGGCGACCTGGCGGAAGCACTACGGCTGACGGAAGAGCTCCGCCGCCTGGAGAAAGCAGAGCGCCGGCCGGAGCCCGGCGCCAGCGTTGTACAATAATCGAAGCCGTCTTCTCTGGCGGAAGGGGTTGGTCTTGGCGATTGACGAACGACGCAGTCGGCTGAAGCGGCTCACGGACGCGGGGAAGCGCAAGGGGTACCTCCTCTACGACGAGCTCAACGACGTCCTTCCCGCCGACCTCGGTAGCGAAGCGGATCTGGACGAGCTGCTCGCCGGGCTAGACAGCGCAGGGGTCGAGCTTCTCGAAGAGCCGCGCCTCGATTACGACCGCAAGCTCGAGGACGCCGAGGAACTGGAAGAGTTCGACTTCGGCGAGTTTACGGACAAGACCAACGACCCCGTGCGCATGTATTTGCGCGAGATGGGCGCGGTACCCCTGCTTACGCGCGAGGGGGAGATCGAACTGGCGCGCCGGATCGAACGCGGCCGCAGGAGTGTCAGCAAGGCTCTCTCACGCTCGCCCCTGGTGATCCGTGAGGTGCTGAAACTGGGCGAGGAGCTGGAAAACGACAGCATCTCCGTGCGCGACCTGCTCGTGCTGCCGGACATGGCCGCCAGTGACGAAACCGTGCTCGCCCGGGAGAAAAACCTGCTGCTGCAGGCGGTGGACGAGATCGCGCGGCACCATCGCAAGGCGCAGCAGTACCGGCAGCGCCTGCAGGCCACCTCCCGGGCGATGAAGCCGAAGCAGCACCGCACCCTCCGCTACGGCCTGGCCCGGGAGCTGGTGCGCATTTCAAAGGTCTACCGCGAGATCCAGTTCGCCCCGCAGGTGCAGCGCCGCTTCATCGAACTGGTGCGGAACGCCGTGGAGCAGTGCAACGCGCTGGAGCGAGAGATCGCGCGCATTCAGCGGCGGCTGGAGGAGCCGGGTGTGGCGGGTATCCGCGAGCTCAAGAAGGAGCAGCGCCACGCCACGCAGCGGCTCCAGCAGCTGGAGGACGAATGCGGCGCCACGGCCACCGAGTTGCGGCGTACGCTTCAGATCATCGAGCGCGGCCAGCAGGAGGCCGATCAGGCCAAACGGCAGCTCATCGAAGCCAACCTGCGGCTGGTGGTCTCGATCGCGAAGCGATACACCAACCGCGGTCTCCAGTTCCTGGATCTGATCCAGGAGGGCAACATCGGCCTGATGAAGGCAGTGGACAAGTTCGATTACCGCCGGGGCTATAAATTCTCCACGTATGCCACCTGGTGGGTGCGACAGGCGATCACGCGCGCGATCGCCGATCAGGCGCGGACGATTCGCATTCCCGTGCACATGATCGAAACCATTAACAAACTCGTCCGCGCGCAGCGGCAGCTGCAGCAGGAGCTGGGACGCGAGCCCACCACCGAGGAACTGGCGCGGCGCCTGGAGATGTCGGTGACGAAAGTGCGCAAAGTGTTGCGCGTCGCACAAGAGCCCATCTCGCTGGAAACACCGGTAGGGGAAGAAGAGGAGTCGCATCTGGGCGACTTTATCGTGGACAAACGCGGCATTTCGCCTTCGGAGGCCGTGATCAACCTGAACCTGCGCGAGCAGACGGCGGAGGTGCTCAAGACGCTCAGCCCGCGGGAGGAGAAGATCGTCAAGATGCGTTTCGGGCTCCAGGACGGCAGCGAACACACGCTCGAAGAAGTCGGCCAGGCCTTCGCCGTCACGCGCGAGCGAATCCGGCAGATCGAAGCCAAGGCGCTGCGCAAGCTCCGCCATCCGAGCCGCAGCCACCGGCTGCGTCCCTTCCTTCAGCGCGTCCGGGACTGAGAAAAGCCGCCCTCCTCGAAGAGACCAGCTTTTGGCGGCTGTCTTTTTGGCGGTTCAACCCCGCGGGCGCTCAGGTGTGGTAATGGAGGCTTTCCGCGAGGCCCGGATCCCGCCAGGGAACCGGGGAGGCTTGGCGGAAGGCGCGGAGGAACAGCAAGAGAAACAATCCGATGACTCCCAGGGTGAGTGCGAGCTCCCACACGCCGAACCAAGGGACGGCACCAGAAAAGGGCGGTACGATCATCAGGTAGACATCCAGCCACCGGCCCGCGAGCACGACGGCTGCGGCTTTCGCCAGGGCCCGCGGGTTGCGTTTGGCCGGACGGAGCAGCAGGATAAAGAAGGGAACCACCCAATTCAGAATCACGTTCAGCAGGAACAGCGGTTGCCAGTAAAGGCGCTGGCGGCGGATGAAGTAAGCCGTTTCTTCCGGGATGTTAGCATACCAGATGAGCATATACTGGCAGAACCAGATATACATCCAGAAGGTTGTAAAGCCAAACAGAAGCTTGCCGAGATCGTGGTAATGTTCCTCGTTGACCACACCCCGGAGCGGGCCGGCGCTCTGAAGCCAGATGACGAGCATGATAACGGCAGCGAGTCCTCCTGAAAACAATCCGGCGAAATTATAAATACCGAAAACCGTACTGTACCATTCCGGCTCAAGCGACATCACCCAGTCGTAACTGGCCAACCAAAAGCTCGCTCCAAACACGACCAGGAAGGCCACTGACAATCGCGTATTCTGCCGGCGGAGTGCGATGCCACCTTCTTGATCCTGGCGGCGCGACACACGAACGATCTCCCGGACGAACGCCGTCCAGACTACGACAAACACCAAGGCTCGACCCAGAAAGAAGGGACGGCTGAGCCACCAGTGTTTGAACCCGTGTCCGGCGCGGGTTTGATGCGTCCAGGGATAGAGCCAGCCCTGGGTAGCCAGCAACAGGATCAGTAGCACGGCGGCCGCCGGGAGGACTGCCGCCATCGCCTCGGGAACGCGCCGGAACGCCACGCTCCAGGCGGCTCCGGAAGCGTAGTGTGTCGCTACGAAGACGGCGCCGGCCAAGGCCAGGCCGATCAGAAGGTACGCGGCGAGCAGGGCTCCCACCCAGACACGTTCCGGGGCGAGAAAGCTTCCGGCACCCAAAGCGAACGCACCCGCCACAACGAAGGCTTGGAAGAGGCGTACAAGAGCCGGTGAAGGGTGGAAGACGGAGGCCGAGGGGGTCATGGCTTTTTCAACTCCACGGCGGCTGTGACGGCTTTTTGAGCCGCCTCCTGCTGGAGGGCGCGGACGTACAGGATGACTTTCCAGCGATCCGCCTGCGTCAGCTGTGCGGCGTATCCGGGCATGTTTTTCTGCCCGTAACTCACGATGTGAAAGAGCTGGCCGTCCGGATATTGTGTTGCTTTTCCCGTGAGGAGATTGGGGGGAGCCGGATAGCCCCTCAGGGCAACCGGTCCGTCTCCTGCACCGCCTGCTCCGTGGCACGGCATGCAATACGTGCTGTAGAGGAAGGCTCCGCGCTCGAGAACTCGCGGGTCTTTCAGCGAGAGGGGATTTGTCAATTCCCGGCCGGCGCGGACCGCTTCTCCGGCGGTTCCCGCATAGGGAAGGTGTGTCAAGCCCCGCGGGAGCGTGCCCGGCACGGGAGGCTGGAGGGTGATGCCGTCCGGGAAGTGTTCGTTGAGGGAAAAGGACTCGTAAGCCGGCGACCGCACCATCTCGGGCAGGTACTCGTAGTTGGGACGTGCCGGGTCCGGCTCGACCAGCCAGTTGGCGCCCGCCAGGAACAAGAACACTGCCAGGAGAAAGACGTTCAGGCGTGTCATGCCGCCTCCTCCATCATGCGCTCACAGATCTCCACGGCCCGCGATTCCTCGAAGAAGCGGCGCACGGCGGGGGCGTCAAAGTAAGCCGTCTCCTCGATGACCAGGCCGAAGCGGTCGTCGGTCGTTCGAGGCGCAAGGGGGACCGCCCCCCGCCCGGGCCACAGCCGGCTCACCAAGAAGAATGCCAACACCGTGCTGAGACCGGCAAACAGCACCATCACTTCGAAGGTGATTGGCACAAAGGCCGGCAAGGAATTCCACGGCTTGCCGCCGACGTTGACGGGCCAGTTGGAGGCCGTGGTCCAGTATTCGAACCACACCTTGAAGGCGGCCCCCGAGACGCCCAACGCGAAACATACCCAAGGCAACTTCGAGGGAGGGAGACCCATCGCCCGGTCCAGGCCATGGACGAAGTAAGGCGAGTAGACGTCCACCACTTTCATCCCTCGCAGGCGCGCCGCTTCCGCGGCTGCCAAAATGTCGTCCTCGGTTTCGTACAGACCGATGAGTAACCTGCGCGTCACGGGTGCACCTCCGCAGGCAGTGGCGACTCCTCCGGGGCAGGGGTTCCGGGCCGGGACCGGCCGAACTGAATGGCGCCCTTGACTTCACTCATGGAAATCACCGGCAGGAACCGGCAAAACAACAGAAAGCACGTGAAGAATAGCCCAAAGCTCCCCACGAGGGTGCCCACTTCGATCAGCGTGGGCCGGTACATCGTCCAATTTGCGGGGAGATAGTCGCGGTGCAAAGAAGTCACAATGATGATGAATCGTTCGAACCACATCCCTACGTTGATCAGAATCGAGATTGCGAAGACCGCAGCCGTGCTGCGCCTCAGGCGGCGGAACCACAACAACTGTGGAATCAGCACGTTCGCCACCACCATGATCCAGTACCCCCACGCATAAGGTCCCAGTGCCCGATTCAGAAATACGAATTGCTCGTAGCGGTTCTCGGAGTAAAAGGCCGTTAGGAACTCCGTGGCATAAGCCAGTCCGACAATTCCGCTCGTCAGGAGCAGGAACTTGCACATTGCGTCGATGTGCCGCGGTGTGATGTAGTCCTCGAGCCGCATCACCTTGCGAGCTACGATTACGAGCGTCAGCACCATTGCCATGCCCGAAAAGATCGCACCCGCCACAAAATAAGGCGGAAAGATGGTGGTGTGCCAGCCGGGGATGACCGAGGTGGCGAAGTCCCAGCTCACGATCGTGTGCACGGAGACCACCAGAGGAGTGGCCAAACCCGCCAGCAGCATGTAGACCGTCTCATAGCGGAGCCAGGTGCGGAAGGAGCCATCCCAGCCCAGACTGAAAAACGCGTAGAGTCTGCGGCGGAACCGGGAGGGAGTGTGGTCGCGCAAGGTGGCCAAGTCCGGGATCATCCCCAGGTACCAGAAGGTCAGCGAGATCAGGAAGTAGGTCGTAATGGCAAAAGCATCCCAGGCAAGCGGCGAGCGGAAATTGATCCACAGAGGACCGCGAGTGTTGGGATAAGGAAAAATCCAGTAAGCGAGCCAGGGCCGGCCGAGGTGGATCACGGGAAAAATACCGGCACAAATGACCGCAAAGATCGTCATCGCTTCGGCGGAGCGGTTCACGGAAGTGCGCCAGCGTTGGCGGAACAGGTACAGTATTGCCGAGATCAGTGTGCCGGCGTGACCGATGCCGATCCAGAACACGAAATTGGTGATGTCGAAAGCCCAGCCCACCGTATTATTCAGTCCCCAAGTGCCGACACCGGTCGAGAACAGGTACGCCACCGAGGCGATGCCTGCAGCCAGCGCGCCGAAGGCGACGAGGAAGCCCGCCCACCACAACGGCGAAGCGCGGCGTTCGGTGGTGGCCAGGATCTCCGACGTCACTTGACCGGGGCGCTTGCCACCGGCAATGAGAGGCTCAGGCGCAAGCAGAGCCAGTTCAGCCATGGCGCTCCTCCTCTTCCGCCTCCCGCCGATTGCGCACCAGCCGGAGATAGGTTACCGACGGCCTGACGTTGATTTCTTCAAGCACGCGGTAAGCGCGCCCGCTCTTGAGCAGCTGCGAGACTTTACTCGCTGGATCGTTGGCGTCGCCGAAGACGATCGCCTGAGCAGGGCACGATTGCTGGCACGCCGTCTGCACCTCGCCGTCCCGCAAAGGCTCGCCCCGGCGTCTGGCTTCCAGACGGGCTTCCTGAATCCGCTGCACGCAGAACGTGCACTTCTCCATGACGCCCCGCGAACGCACGGTGACGTCGGGGTTCAGCACCGTGTTTGCCAAACGGTCGTCGCGAGCGTAATCAAACCAGTTGAAGCGCCGCACTTTGTAGGGGCAGTTGTTTTCGCAATACCGCGTGCCGATGCAGCGATTGTAGACCTGCTGGTTGAGCCCTTCGCTGCTGTGGACCGTGGCCAGCACGGGGCATACGGTTTCACAAGGCGCATGTTCGCAGTGCTGGCACATCATGGGCTGGAAAGCCACGTCTACGTCGCCGAGAGGGCCTGAGTAGTACCGGTCAATTCGGATCCAGTGCATTTCGCGTTTACGCCGCACCTCATCCTTGCCCACGACCGGGACGTTGTTCTCCACCTGGCAGGCGATCACACAAGCGGAGCAACCCGTGCAGGCAGTCAAATCCACGAACATCATCCAGCGGTGGCCCGGAAACGTGTGATCCCGGGGCCAGAGGTCTTCCGCGGGGGGCGGGTGCCCTTGGGCTCCGGCGCGCGGATCCTTCTGGAACGCCTCGAGTGTGGTCTCTTCGATAATTGGGCGCCTGCCTAGGTCGGCGGCTGCCAGCCGTGGAGGGACCGTCAACGTGTGATGATCCTGGGTCACGGCAAGCGCGAGCCGCTTGCCGGTGGGCACAAGGCGGACGCCGCTGCGGGTCCAACGCACCGTACCGCCGTCGCGCTCGAGCAGGGGCGCAATGTTCTCTCCCACATAGCCGCCGGCGTTTACGGAGGGCCGCCAGCCGAGCCAGCGTGGGCCCAGGTTCGCAAACCGGCGCGTAAGATGCCCGCCGTAGCCCAGAGCGACCGCGACGACGTTGTCGTGCTGCCCGGGTTGCACGAGCACCGGCAGCTCGACCGCGCGTTCCGGGCCGGCTTCGAGCCGCACCATGTCCCCGTCCGTGAGGCCCAGCTTGCGCGCGGTGGCCGGCGCCAGACAGGCATAGTTGTCCCACGTGGCCTTCGTGATGGGGTCCGGCAACTCCTGGAGCCACGGGTTGTACGCATGGCGTCCGTCCAGCAAGGCGATCTTGGGGTAGGCGACGAGAGTCAGGCCGGCGACAGCGGGTCTTGTCACACGGTGCAGGGAGGCTTGCGCGGGCGCGGGATTGAAGGCAGGACCGGGGTGCTCGATCTCCGCCTCCACCCATCCTTCATGCAACACTCGTTCCCAGAAACGTTCGAAAGACTCCTCCTTGGCTTTGCAGCGGGGAAAGATCTCGCGCTCCCAGGTTTCGCGTACGATGTCGGCGGCGGATTTCGGTGCGCCCGCCCAGATCGCCAGGCTTTCGAGGGCGGCACGCCCGCGCAAAGGCGGAATTAACGGTTGCTGTACTCCGAAAAGGCCGCGGACGGGCTCGGCGTCGCCCCAGCATTCCAGATAGTGCTGATCCGGACAAACCACTGCGGCTGCTTCGGCGGATTCGTCGAGACGCTCAGCGAGGGAGACAACGAGGGGGAGTTTGCGCAGCCGGCGAGCCAGTTGCTCGCCATCGGGCAGATCATAGACGGGGTTGACTCCGTCCAGGAACAGCACCGCAATCCGGCCGGTCGCAATCTCTTCCAGTAGTTCTGCGAAGTCGCCGGGACGAGCCTGGCGCTGTAGGGAGGGGCGGCGGAGATCCAATGTTGTCCCGTAATTACCAAGCAATTCGTTGGCGTAGTTGGCAAGCAGCTGGGCGTCCAAGTGTTCGGCGCCGCAAACCACCAGGCTCCGGCCGCGAGCCTGCCAGAGCCGTTCCGCGACGTCGTCGAGTATCGGCAAAGACTCGAGCCTGGCCCCGGAAGAGCGCTGCGCTTTGACCTCCAGCCGCGCGCAGAGTTGCGCCAAGTACCAGGGCAATTCCTCGGGAGCGATCCGGATGCGGCGGTCGGCTTTGCTTCCGGTCAGAGACAGGCGTGCCTCGAACTGGACGTGATAGGACATCTGCGGGCTCTGCTCAAAGGGCCTGCGCAGCCGGCTGTAGCCGGCGGTGAATTCTACCGGCGACAACCACGTCCCCAGAAAGTCGGCATCGAAGCTAGCGACGACGTTTGCGCGGTCGAAACGATAATGAGGGAGCGCGCGCACGCCATGAGTGCGCTCATGAGCATCCAGCACGGCGGCCGCGGGCAACGTGTCGTAGATGACGTGCCGGCCATCGGGAAGGCCGGACAGGAGCTGGCGGATCATACGAAGGCGCGAAGGGCTGGTGAGGGTCCCACTGAGGTACCGCACCGCACCGCCGCTGCGGCGCGCCTCGGCCAGCGCCTTGAGAACCTCGCGGTCCGCCTCCTGCCAGGAGACCGCCCTGCCCCGCAGGAGCGGCTGCTTCGGGCGAAGGCTGTCATAGAGGCCCAGGATCGAGGCCTGTCCCACAGCGCACAGGCCGCCGCGCGACAGCGGGTGGTCCGGGTTGCCCTCCAGTTTGATGGGGCGGCCGTCGCGAGTCTTGACCAAGAGGCCGCATCCGGCCGGACAGGCGCCGCAAGTGGAGGTGTAGTAGTAAGACCGGCCTGCGATGATCTCCTCGGGCTGCTCCAGCCATGGGGCAGCCTTCTCGACGGGAGCACGGCGGCAACCCGCCAGCAAAGCTCCTGCAAAACTGAAGCCTGCCGCCTGCAGGAAACTCCGGCGACTGCCCAACGGACCGGCGGCGAACGGCGTTTCGTCAAACTCGGCGGCGGCTCGCTCTGAGTACGCGGCTCCGCCCTCCCGTTCCGCCAGGCTTTTCCAATATCTCTTGGGTTCGTCGGCCCTCATGATGCCTTCCCTCAGAAGTGGCAGGCGGCGCAGTCCGTGGAGGCGTGCACCTGCCGGCCATTGATGCCCGCCTGGTTTGCTTGACGGTGGCAGTTCACGCACCAACCCATGCTCAGGTCCGACACTTGCCGCACGCGCTCCATGGTTTCCACAGGTCCATGACATTGCTGGCAGGCAACTCCGGCGTTAACGTGAGCCCGATGGTCGAAGTACACGAAGTCGGGCAGCCGGTAGACCCGGACCCAGGCAATCGGCCGCGGCCTGCGCGACGGATCAGGCTCGCGTTTCTCGTTGAGCGCAAGCGCGTCATATAACTTCTGCAGTTCCGGTGAGACAATCAGGCGAGGCGCTCGTTTTTCTTTGGACGCCAATGCGTCCTCCGCGCGCAACGCACCGAGCGGCGCAGTAACGAAGCGATGGCAGTTCATGCATATGCTGGCGGCCGGGATCCCGGCGTGCCGGCTCCTTTCGGCGCTAAAGTGGCAGTACAAGCAAGGAATCTGCAACTCTCCGGCATGCAAACGGTGCGAGTAAGCGATCGGCTGCACCGGTTCGTAGCCCTGCTGGTTTCCCGGTAGCCGGAAAGAGCCTATCTTGGGCCGCAACAACAGCAGGCTGTAAGCCGAAGCCAGCGCCAGCAGGATGGCGGTCAAACGGCTAGCCACGGCCTGCTTCCTCCCGCACCGCCGGCTGAACTTCGATCTGCGGTGCCCGCTCTGCGTATTTGAGAATCCAGACCGCCGCCAGCGACAGAAGCGCCAGGAAGATGAAGACGACGTAACCGATGGCGTAACCGGACTGGCCCAGATCCCGTACGGCGAAGCCCATCACAGGGGGGATGACGAATCCGCCGAAGGCCCCGAGTCCGCCCACCCATCCCGCTGCGCCCCCAACCGCCTGCGGCACTTCTTTGGGCACCATTTTGAAGACCGCGGCATTGGTGATGCCCATACCGACAGCGAGCAGGATTTCTCCGGGGACCGACAACTCGAACTGGTGAGACGTCGTCATGACCAAGGCGCCTGCAAGCATGATGAGCAGCGCGAGAACCGCCGTGTTCTCACCGCCTTCCCGCAAGTGGTCGGATAGGACGCCCCCGGCGATGCGGATGAGGGAGGTCAGCACGGAGTAGAGGGCAGTCAGGCCTCCTGCCACGACGGCGCTGACGCCGAAGAAGGACTGCCAATAGGTGGGCAACCACGCCGTCAGTCCGATGAATCCGCCGAATGTTGTGAAGTAGACTATCACGAGCGCCCAAGTGCGCCACACCCTAGCCGAGATGCGGAGGCTTGCGCTAAGGCTTCCTGTGGGAAAGAGTTCCTGGCCGAGACGCAGCGCTTCGGCCCGCGCCGCCTCCGCACTCAAGCCGTGACCGAGAAACTGGAAGTACCAGGCGTTGCGCCCCAGCAAGGCGTAGAGGACGGTCCCGGCTATGAGAAACAACAGCCAGATAAGGTAAGATCCTGCCAGTCCCAGAGACGAGAGCGCCACCGGCAGGAGGAACGAGAAAATACCGGGAGCGAGGTTGCCGACGCCGGCGAAAATGGCCAAGGCACGTCCCTGCCGGCGCTGCGGAAACCAGTAGGCCACCTGACTGATTCCTACGCTAAAGGTGGCGATACCGCACCCGCACAGGATACCGAGCATCAAGAGCAAGGGATAGAGGGACGGAGTTAATTGGTCGGGGTAGAGCCAATAGACCACGCCGGTCAGCCCCGCCATGCCGGCCACCGAAAGCCCGAGCAGGGTTAGAAAAGGCTTGCGGCCCCCGGTTGTGTCAACCCAGGCGGAAAACGGGATGCGGAGCAACGAACCGGACAGCGATGGCATCGCGACCAGGAAGCCTACGGCCAGCGGGCTTAACTGCATGACCTCCTGAAAGCGGCGCGCCGTGGGACCGAACAAGGCCACCGCCGCGAAGCCGGCAAAGAAACCGAGCGTCGCAGCGGTCAGGGCTTGGCGCGGAGTACCTTGGATCCGGCCCATGAGAGCCTCCTGTCCTAACGAACCGGTCCGGTGGCCGGCGATTTCCCGTACCAGCGCACCACCTGCGGCTTTCGCCACAAGTACGGATTGGGCACAACGAGCACGTGGACCAGGCGGGTAAAGGGGAAGAAGCCGATGAGCAGGTAGGCGTTGACGATGTGGAATTTCACCATCGGCGGCATGGCGGCCACGTAGCCGATCTCGGGGCTGAGCTTCACCAGGGACCAGAGGTAGGGCGTGGCCACGGCGGCAAACCACGACGAACCCCAGGGATGGGCCAGCGCCACGCCAATGCCGCTTGCGATCTGCAACAGCAGAAGCGCGAAGACGATCCAGTCTCCCACGCTGGTCACACGCCGCACCTTACTCACCGTCAGGCGCCGCACAATCGCGGCGACCAGCCCGACCAACGCCAGCAGCGCGAACACCAGTCCGGTGATTTCGAGCAGGTACAACCGCAAGGGACGGCTGTTCCACCACAGAATCTGGTTCGGAAGAAGAAATGCCACGATGTGACCGCCCAGGACAACCAGGATGCCGTAATGGAACGGCACCAGCGCCCAGAAATGCTGCTGGTTCTCGAGAAACTGTGAGGACAAGCTTGAATAAGTGAAACTTCTCCTTCTGTAGCGTTCGATTGTAACCAAAAAGAACGTGAAGAAAACGACGTAGGGCAAGATGGCGAACAGAATCAGGTCAAGATACTGCCACGTAGTCATAAGCAGCCTCCCTGGTGAAATCAGACACGCCGGCCGCCAAGAGGCGCCGGACTGCTTCGGCCAAGTGACGGAAGGGGCTTGCGGCCCGCTCGAGTGCCTCCTGGATTTTTCCGAGCACCGGAAGAAGGAACTCACGCGCGAATGTCGCCGCCTCAGGCGCCGGCAGTCGGCCGAGCAGCGGCAGCAGGTGCGTCACGTGATCCGGGAGCTCGCGGGACTCGGGGACCTGGAAGCGCCGCAGCTCCTGTCTCAGCTTCACGAGAAACTCCCCGCGCTCGTAGTTCTCCCCGAACAGGTGCCAGCCGATTTCAAGGGCGCAAACCGGGTTCAACTCGAAGGTGCGGACATAGAGTTCCTGGATTTCCTCCAGCGAGCAGGCACTGAGCTCGTCCATGAAGCGACTCAGGGCGGCGGCGGCTTGGGGAGCTGCCTGCTCGAGCCCCGCCCGGCAGCGCTCCAGCACCGCGAGGTAGTCCTCGTGCGGATAGCCGAACGCAGCGGCCAGTTGGTCGAAAAGGTCCGATCGCGTCATCAGATGCCCCTCCGCGGCCCGGACAGGAATCCGAAGCCTGCGCTCTGCTTGTAGTCCAGAGGATCGGCCAGCATCTCGATGGCTTCCTCCCGGTGCGCCGGCGGAATCACGAAGCGCTCCTCAAAAGTGCACAGGGACGTCAGTCGGTAGATGTCTTCGGCTTCCTGCACCGAACAATCGGCTTCGCGCAGCATGCGTTCCGCTGTTTCCCGATCCACATCGCCCACGGTCACGGCGCGCCGCCACCAGCGCACCGCCTTTTGCTTGCGCAGCGCGTAGCGCACCTTCCCTTCATGGCCCGCACCAAACAGGTTGGCCAGAAACTTCATCGGGACGCGCGCCTCGTCAATGTCGTGGAACAAGTCTTCGCAGACGTGGGTTACCGTGCTGTTCCGCCGTACGGCCATCACCGGCGCCAGGGGCGGCACGTAAAACAGCATCGGAAGCGTACGGTACTCGATATGCGGCGGCAGAGCGATTTTCCATAGTTTGACGAACTTGTAGACCGGCGACCGCTGAGCCGCCTCGATGACGGAATCATGCACACCGTTGGCCCGGGCGGCGGCAATGACCTCGGGGTCAAACGGGTCCAGTATCAGAGAGCGTTGCGCTTCGATCAATTCCTCTTCGGGGCTCTTGGCAGCTTCCTCGATCCGCTCGGCGTCATAGAGAAGAACACCGAGGTAGCGGATGCGTCCGACGCAGGAGTGGAAGCATGCCGGCGCCTGGCCCGTCTCGACGCGCGGGAAACAAAGGATGCATTTCTCCGACTTCCCGGTAAACCAGTTGAAGAAAACCTTTTTGTAGGGGCAAGCCGCGATGCAGGCGCGCCAGGCCCGGCACCGGTTCTGGTCCAGAAGGACGATACCGTCCTCGCCCCGTTTGTAAAGCGCCCCGGAAGGGCATGCCGCCACACAGGCAGGATTCAGGCAGTGGTTGCAGATCCGCGGAAAGTAGAAAAAGACCAGCCGCTCGACGGCGAACAACTGACGGCGCTGCTCCTCGGTAAGACCGTTGAGGTTGGGATCGTTTTCCGCATACAGGGGCGAGCCGCCGAGGTCGTCGTCCCAGTTCGGACCCGATTCGATCTGGATCAGCTCTCCGGTAATCATGGAGACCGGGACGGCAGTGGGCTGGTCGGAGCCCTCCGGAGCATTAAAGAGAGCCTGATAATCGTAAGTCCACGGCTCATAGTAATCGTCGAGCGTGGGCATTTGCGGATGGTGGAAAATGTTGAAAACAGTTCTGGCCTTGCTTGTCGAACGGAGCTGGAGTCTGCCGTTTTCAACCTTCCAGCCCCCGTTGTATTTTTCCTGGTCCTCCCACAGTGTGGGATAACCGGTGCCGGGCTTGGTCTCCACATTGTTCCACCACATGTATTCTGTGCCCTTGCGGTCGGTCCAGATGTTCTTGCAGGCAATACTGCAGGTATGGCACCCGATGCACTTATCCAGGTGGAAGACCATGGAGATTTGCGATCGGACGTTCATCGCGGTGCTCCTTTCCTCACCATTTCAGGTCCGGGAGTTTGCGGACCAACACGTGCGTGTCCCGGTTCACGCCCGTGGGACCCCAGTAGTTGAAGTGATAGGTGAACTGTCCGTACCCTCCCACCATAAGGTTGGGCTTGAGACGGGCGCGCGTGAGGCTGTTGTGCCCGCCCGCACGCCGGTACCCTCGCAGGGGCGACTTCGGCACGGAGTAGGTGCGCTCGGGGGAGTGGTACTGAATGCAGACGCCGCGCGGGATTCTGGCGCTCACCGCCGCGCGAGTAACCACGACGCCGTGGTCATTATGTACTTCCACCCAGTCGTTGTCCCGAATACCGATCTCGGCTGCATCCTTGTCGTTCATCCAGAAGGGCTCCACCCCTCGGGACAGAGTGGTCATGCGGTGGTTATCGCCGTAGGTAGAGTGGATATGCCACTTACCGTGCGGCGTCAGAAAGTTCAGCATTTTCGAAGGGCCGGCCTCGCGGCTGAAGCGCAGGTCGGCGTATTGGGTGGGGAGTGGTTTTGGCTTGTAGGTGGGCAGATGTTCACCGAAATCCAGGTAGCCCGGATGATCGAGATAGAAATGCTGCCGCCCGGTGAGCGTTCTCCACGGGACGAGGCATTCGACGTTGTACGTAAAGGGTGCGTAGGCGCGGCCGTTATCCAGCAGCCCGGACCACATGGGGCTGTTGATGAAGCGCTGCGGCCGCGATTGCAGTTCTTTATAAGTGACACGTACACTGCGGCTCTTTTCCGCAAGATGGGTGAGCGGGAGGCCAACTTTTTCCTCCATGTTTCGGTAAGATCGCCAGGCCAGCTCTCCGTTGGTCACCGTTGCGAAGCGCAGGATCGCGTCGCAGACCTGTTCGTCCTCGAACAGCGAGGGATACTGTTTGCCGTCCCAGGAAACGGCAGGGCCCGTACGCAGCAAGTCGTCGTAGAAGTCTTCGGCGCGGTAATGGGTGCCGTGTGCTCCCAGTCCGGCGTCCCTGACCAGCGGGCCGAGCGAGACGAACTGGTTGTAGAGATTCTTGTAGTCGCGTGTGACCACGCGCAGGGCCGGCATGGTTTTTCCCGGAACAGCTTCCACCTGACCCAGGAGCCAATCCTTCATTTCCGGTTGCGCGATCTCGGCCGGGGTGTCGTGCGCCAGCGGCGTCGCGATCACGTCCTCGACCGGGTCGGGCAGATGCTTGGCGGCGAGCTCGGAGAATTTCCGGGCGATGGTCCGGAAGATCTGCCAGTCGCTCTTGGATTCCCAGCACGGAGGGACGGCCGCCGAGAGCGGGTGAATAAAACTGTGGAGATCCGTGGAGTTGAGGTCCGCCTTTTCGTACCAGGTGGCTGCGGGGAGAACGATGTCGGAATACAGGGCTGAAGTATCCATGCGGAAATTGAGATCTACGACCAGATCCATCTTTCCCTGGGGAGCGGGATCGCGCCAGACGATTTCGCGGACGGAATCACGGGCCAGATCCTCAGCGATGGCGTTGGTGTGCGTGCCGAGGTAGTGCTTGAGGAAGTACTCGTGGCCTTTGGCGCTGGACAGCAACGCATTGCCGCGCCAGATAAACCACACCCGCGGCCAGTTTTCCGGAGCGTCGGGATCTTCCACTGCGAACCGCAGTTTCCGCTCTTTGAGCTGTGCAACAATCCAGGCGGTGATTTCCTCTGGAGACTTGGCGCCGGCGGCCCGGGCTTGCCGGACAACATCGAGCGGGTTGCGATCGAACTGCGGATAGAAAGGCAGCCAGCCGTTACGGACGGCCCGGACCTGAAGGTCGGCGGTGTGGCCGCGCGCGATGGAGTCCGGCCGGCCGTTTTGCGGCACGGTGTGGTAGTCGGTGAACTCTTTTTCGTACCGCCACTGGTCGCTGTGGATGTAATGCCAGCTCGGGGCGTTCTGCTGTCGGGCGGCCGGGTGCCAGTCGCGGGCGAAGGCGATTGCAGACCACGACTCCATCGGCGCCAGCTTCTCCTGCCCGACGTAATGCGCCAGCCCGCCGCCGTTGACGCCCACGCACCCGCAAAACATGAGCGCGTGAATTGCAGCACGGTACATCAGGTTGTTGTGGTACCAGTGATTAATGCCCGCGCCGATGATGACCATGCACTTACCGCGAGTCAGCACGGCGGTCCGGCCCCACTCGCGGGCGAAGCGGATCACAAGATCCCGGCCCATTCCGGTATACTTTTCCGACCACGCCGGCGTGTAGGGCAGATCGTCGTTGTAGTCGTGCGGGTAGTCACCCTCGAGTCCGCGGGCGACGCCATACTGGGCCATCAGCAGGTCATAGACGGAGGTCACAGTGATCGGATCGCCGGAAGCGGTCCGGAGACGCTTGACCGGCACTCCGCGCCAGAGAAGGCGGCCCTCGCCGAAATCATCGAAGCACACCTGCACGACCGCGTCATGCTCTTCCAGGAACGTAAGCGCGGGGCGGATCTCGCTGCCGTCAAGCCCGTCCCGCAGCGTCAGATTCCACTTACCTTTCTCCGATCCCCAGCGGAAACCGACGGTGCCCACGGGCATCTTGGGGCGGCTATCGCCGCGATCCCACATCAGAAATTTCCAGTCGCCGTTCTCCACCTCCCTGTAAGTCTCCAGGCGGTTGGCCCGCACCAGCCGGCCGGGGCGGTAACCGTGCTCCAGGGGCTCGAGCTCCACCAGGAAGGGCGCATCCGTATACTGCCGCAGGTAATCCAGAAAGTAAGGAGCCTGTTGCTCGTGGTGGAACTCTTTGAGCAGCACATGATTGACCGCCATCCACCACGCGCCGTCCTGGCCGGCGTTAATCGCCACCCATTCGTCAGCGTATTTGGAGACCTGGCTGAAGTCCGGCGAAAACACCCACATCTTGGAGCCGTTGTGGCGTGCCTCCGAGGCGAAATGGCAGTCCGGGGTGCGGGTCATGTTGAGGTTGGATCCCATGACCGCCAGCAGTTTGGCGTTGTACCAGTCGGCCGACTCGTGGACGTCCGTTTGCTCGCCCCAGGTCTCCGGAGAAGCCGGCGGCAAATCGCAATACCAGTCGTAAAAGGAAAGCGAGACGCCGCCCATCAACTGCAGCATGCGAGCTCCGGCCGCGTAACTGATCATGGACATGGCGGGAATCGGTGAGAAGCCCGCAATCCGATCCGGGCCGTATTTGCGAATGGTATAGATGCAGGCCGCGGCGATCAGTTCGACTGCGGTGTCCCAGTCTACGCGGCGGAAGCCGCCTTTGCCGCGGGCACGCTGCCAGCGGGCGCGCCGCTCAGGATTCTCGACGAGCGACGCCCAGGCCTCCACCGGATCCTCATGCTCCGCCCGCGCCGCCTTCCACAGATCGAGCAACGCGCCTCGGGCGTACGGGTATTTGACCCGTAGAGGACTGTATAAGTACCAGGAGTAGGAAATACCGCGCTGGCAGCCGCGGGGTTCGTAGGGGGGCAGGCCAGCTTCCAGAGACGGGTAATCGAGGGCCTGCATTTCCCACGTCACGATGCCGTCTTTGACGTAGATCTGCCAGGAACAGCCGCCCGTACAGTTGACACCGTGCGTGCTGCGGACAATCTTGTCGTGCTGCCAGCGGTTGCGGTAGAACTCCTCCCAACTGCGCAGCTTGGGTTTGACTTCGTCTTTAATCCAGGTCAAGCCGCCATTCGGCTTCATCGCACACCTCGCATTCCATCGGGAGACACCAGTAGCCGGCGCACGGCCCGGAAGCGCCGCCGCCACGCGGAATCGAACAGAATGAGGGCCACCACGGTTCCGCCCAGACCGGCCAGGAAGAATGTCAGCAGGCCGACGGCGCTTGCCTCCCGACCGCTCCGGGCTTTGTCCTCGAAGAACGCCACGAGCAGCAGGATCTCTTCCGGCCGAAGGGGGTGCTTGCGGAAGACGGACTGCATCGTCGGCGTGGCCGGCGCCATGAGCCACGCGGCGAGATTCTTGCGCCCCTGAAGGCGCCCGTAGACGCGGGTCAGATCCGGCCCCAGGCGCCCGCCACCTATTCCGGGCGTGCCCTCAACGGAGTGGCAGGCGAGGCAGGAAGGTCCGCCGGCGGCCAACTTGCGCTCTCCAGTGAAGATGCGACGCCCTTCGGAGATTTCGTACGGGGTAAACGGCCGGTCGGTGATCTGAATGCCCGCAAACTGCGACTTTTCCAGTTTGGATTCGGCTTCGATCAATTTCAGCAGGGCCTCAGCGCGTTCTCGTGTCAGACCGGCGATGGCGGGCATGACCACGCCGCGGGCCTCCTGTTGCAGCTTCAGGGCATACGGATCTCCGCGGTCCAGCATGGCCTGGGGGTTGAGCATAAACTCGATCAGCCAGGCTCGGTCCTTGCGCTGTGTGACATTCTTGAGGTCCGGTCCGGTGAGCCGCCCGCCGCCGATGGTATGGCAGCTGGCGCAATTCTGGCGGAAAAAGTCGGCGGCCTCCTGCGCCGGGGCCGGAGAGAGCGACAACGCCGTACCGATTATCAGCCAATAAGTCCTTAAAACCTTAATTTGCCCCACAAAAATCCTCCTTGCCCGCGCCCGGAACCGAGCCTTCCGCCGTCTGGCAAAGGTCGCCCGGTAGATGAGCGATGTCGGCAATTGTCGTCGTCTCCAGGAAGCGGATGTACGCATCCCGGACGTTCTTCCAGGCCGCATGTGCCGGGCAGGGCTTCGCATCAGAGCACTCGGGGTTCCAGCCGAGCAGGCACACCGGCCGGGCACGCGCTTTGTCAAACAGGTCCACGACTTCCGCCAGCCGAATTTCCCGGGCGGGACGGCGCAAACGGTACCCGCCCCCGGACCCCCGCGTGGCATCAATGATCCCGGCGTTACCCAACACCCACAGGATCTTGGAGAGGTATCTGGCGGGGATGGCCGTTCTGTCTGCCAAGTCCTTGCCGAGTATCACCTTGCCGGCTGGCAGCGCCGCCAGGTGAACCAGAGCGCGCAGCGCGTATTCGGCCGTGTGTGACAGCATTTGACGACTTGTTCATCTACAAGTGTACAATGTCGGTACTGTATGTCAAGACCTTTTTATCGGTTTTTCCCATCGACTTTGGTGACTTTGGTCACAGGATCTGCGGTCCCGGCGGACGTATTCTGGTTGACAGAATCTCCCTTTGGTATCCGGAGGGCGTAAGGCAATGGCGACATCCACTCTGATCAACGAATTCCACAGCGACCACACGAAGGTCGTGCAGGCGCTCTTTGACGTTCGGAATGCGATCGAGCAGCGCGACCCTGCGCGGTTGCGCGCCGTGCTGGCTGAAGCCGATCGCCTGGTGGGGCCGCATTTCGAGTTCGAAGAGCGGTATCTCTACCCCAGCCTCAAAGGATTCCTGGGGGAAGGGCGGCTCCAGCGACTGTTGGTCGAGCACGACGGCGTATTCCGGGCTGTCGCGGCTCTGGCGGAACTGAGTTCCAAGCCGGCCTGGGATGCCAACGACGCACGCGCTGCGGAAAGCTACCTGGACCTCATCTGGGAACATCCCGTGACCTGTGACGGGCTCTCGCTCTACATTGAGCGCTTACCCGCCGAGCAGCAGGAGTCCCTGCTGGAGCGCATGCAGGAGATGCGACGCAAAGCCACGACGCTTCTCGAGTACCGCAAGCAGCGGGCATCCTAGGGCGCAATAGTGGGGCTATGCAAGAGTGGCCAGTCACCGGCGAGACGATGCTGCCGGACCTCATCCGGCGCTTTCCGTCCGCGCGGCTTGTGCTCGACCGATATGGCCTGCGCGGCTGCGGCGGGCCGCACGGGCCGCGGGAGACCGTGGCCTGGTTTGCGCGCTTACATAACGTGCCCCTGGATCAGTTGCTGCGAGAGCTGAGGGAAGCTGCCGGATGCTGCGACGTCGTGCCCGCGAGCGTTCCATCTCGCGCGGACACGATCTACCGGCCTTTCTTCCTCGCAGGTCTGGCCGTTGTGTTGACGCTCGGTTGTTCGTGGGGCGCCATCAACCTGTTTCTGATCGGGCGCAACCGTCACTTCGCGGGTGTGGATTATTCCTGGGTGCTGGCCCACGGTGACGCGATGGTCTTCGGTTTCGTAGGCCTGTTCATCATGGGCTTCGCTTACCAAGCCTTCCCGCGCTTCAAGCACACGGCGCTGGCCCGGCCTGCCATGGCCATCAGCACCCTCCCGCTGATGCTGGCGGGCATCCTGCTGCAGACGGCGGGGCACCTGATGGCGCCTCACAACGGATTTCTCATCCTCGGCATCCTGGGCGGCCTGCTGCAACTGGCAAGCGTTGCGCTATTCTGTCGGCTCTTGCACGAAACGTTCGTCAGGGCCGCCAAGCGCGAGGTCTACGATGCCTTTGTGATTTCTTCGTGTGTGTGGTTCCTGGTGGCGGCCGCAGCGACCCCGGTCGTCTTCTGGTTGTTTGAGAACGTGTCGAGTCGCGAGGAGTTCCTGCGGCGCGTCGCCGCTTTTAATGTGCCCTACCGCGACGTGCAACTGCTGGGGGTTGCCGTCATGATGATCCTGGGCGTCTCACTGCGGTTTCTGCCGCACGCGTACGGCTTGCGCGAACCCTCAGCCGCCTGGCGGCGTTTCCTGTTGTGGGGTCTCAACGGAGCGGTCGCCCTGAGCGCGGGGACGTTCCTGGCGGCTCGGCTCACGGGGCGGATGGCGTGGCTGGCCGGTCCTCAAATCGCCTCGCTGGTACTGCTGGCGGCGGCCCTCGGCACGCCACGCCAATACCGGCTCTACGGCCCGGTTGTGCCAGCCGAGCTCGACCGGGGATTGAAGTTTGTCCGCGCTGCCTACGCGTGGTTTATGATCGCAGCCGCCATGCTCGCCGTCACGCCAGCCTACGACTTGTGGATCTACAAGCCCCTGACCGGCGCCTCCTCGCCTTTTTCGCACGCCTTCTTCGGCGCTTACCGGCACGCGCTGACGGTGGGCTTCATCACGCTGATGATTGTAGGCGTTTCGTCGAAAGTAGTTCCCACGCTGTGCGGCCTCGATTTGAGACAGCTTCCTCCACTGTGGAGCGCGTTTCTGCTGCTGAACCTTGGCAACGGGCTTCGGGTCGCGAGCGAAATCGCCACCGATTACACAGTGCGGGCCTACCCGATCATGGGCGCCAGCGGTTTCCTCGAAGTCGCTGGGCTGAGCCTCTGGGCCGCGGATCTGGTCCGTTGTATGCGCAAAGGAATCCAACTCGAGCGGCAGCCGTTATCCGAAACCGGATCGGCACAACCGCTTCTGCTCGGACCCGAAACCCGGGTGGCTGACGTACTGGCGCGGTATCCAGAATCACTGGAGATCTTCGTGCGCCACGGCTTTGCTCCACTGCGCAATCCGGTTCTGCGACGGACCATGGCGCGGGCGGTCACAATCGAGCAGGCCTGCCGCCGCGAGGGAGCGGATCTGGACAGACTCCTGGCGGAGTTGCGGGCTCTGGCGCGAAAGGAAGACGGGAGCGGTGAGAAGATCCGCGTGGCTTGTCCTGATCCGGCAGCGGCAAACACCGCAATCCCACCGGCATCCCGGGCTTCAGGTGGCCGGGAACCCGCACACGAAGGCTAATCGCGGCCTGAAGGCCGAATGCAATGCCAGTAAGAATCCTGCCAAACGAGTACCTCCAGCGGGAGGTCGTTTCCGTCAAGCAGCTGCCGCCCGGCGCCACCTGTGGCGGCCATCCCGAACGGCCAAGCCCGAGTGAGTGTGTCGCGCGAGATCTCCCCAAGTCCATCGTTCGAGGCCAAAATGCGACCGGTTGGAATCGGCTACGGCTCGACCGCGGCAGGGACAACATTCGAAAAACTCCGCCGGCTCGATGCGGCCGATTTCGAGCGTTGGCGCCGAGCCGGACGCGCGCGGGCGATCGTCCGGAGGATATAGCCACGGGCGTCGTCGGGATCACTCCACACGGTAAAGCCACGGCCGCTCGACAGGCACATCCAACCGGAGTTCCTTGAAGAAGCGACCGCGCATGTGGCCCAGCCAAGGATCCACGTAGCGGCGGTTCAAGTCAATGGTTGCCACGGCCGCCGAGCCTTGCTCGCGCGCCTGGGCGATCACCTCGCCAGCCGGGTCCATGATGTAGGTGGGATAGTCGTAGCCGGAAGTGGCCACGAAGACCTGGTTTTCAATGGCGCGTGCTTTGCCGAGCGCTTCGTTGCCGCCCCAGATCGGCACAAGCACGAGCTCCGCTCCTTTGAGGGCCAGGGCACGCGCGGGATCGGCGTATTGGACATCCCAGCAAATCATCATGCCGAGACGGCCGAAGTCCGTTGCGAACACCGGGTAATCATCGCCCGGCGTCAGACCTCCTTCCATTTCCTCGCGCGGCAAATAGACTTTGCGATACTTACCCGCGAGATTCCCGCGCCGGTCCACAAGCACCGCCGTGTTGTAAAGGATCGTTCCTTCCCGCTCGTAGATGCCTGCGGCAACGTAGGCATTCTTCTTACGAGCCGCCTCGGCAAGCAGCGCAACTGTGGGCCCCGGGACCGGCTCGGCCACATCGGCGTACTTCATTCCCGTGCCGACAACCGTGATCCCTTCCGGCAACAGAATGATGTCTGCCCCGTCCGGCACCGCCCTGTCAACCACTTCCAGGAAGCGCCGGACGTTTTCTTCCGCGGTGCGTGACTTAGTGGGGCGGAAGTTAACGGCAGCCACCACGACGCGGCGCGGAGTCGGGGCCGGGATTTCCTCGAACTCGATTTCGTCCCACCACACCGTCGCCGCCGGGGCGTTCACCAGCAGTAGTTGCAGTTTCACGCCGGCCGCGCCGGGCGGAGCAGGAGCCTCGAGCTTCAGGCGGGTCCAGTCGCCCTCGGGCCGGCTCTGATAGGCGTAGTCCGGCTGCCCCGCGCGCTTCCCTGCCGCGGTAAACCAATCGAGCCGCGCCACCACCTGCCGCGGTTCGTAGCGCAAACCTTCGGCGCGGTAACGCGCGACCAGTCGGTACCACTTTCCGGCTTCGATGCCCATAACTTGCCGCTCCCAGCCGCCGAACACGCCCGGGTTGCTGTTTCCGGCGAGCGCCAGCGATCCGGGAGCGCCACGCGAGTGCACCGCGTCCACAAAGGCGCGCGGGGCGATGTCGGGCCGCGGCGCCCAGACCGCCCAGCCCGCAGGAGTACCGTCCAGCCCCGGTGCAAATTCGGAAAAACTGATTCGCAAAGGGGCTCCGAACGCGGCTGCGACGCTAACCAAAGCAATGACGGTCCGCATGCCCGCAGTATACGGCACGGCCGCAGGAATTTGTTACTTCAAATAGAAAAGACTGAGCCGGGGTAGGCCCGCTTGTTCGAGCAGTTGCCGTTCGAGGTATTGTTTTTCGAGCAGCGCCAGTTGCGCCGCCGTCATTTTGCTGCGATAAGGACGCAGTTCCTGATCGAGCGCACGCCGCGCCGCCACAAGACTTTCCTCGCTCTGCGAGGCCCGCGCCGCCGCGATCATTTTCTCTTCGAGGGCGGTCAGCCGCTGTTCGAGTTGCTCGAGGTTGTCGTACCAGATCTCGGCCTCGGCGGCCAGTCGCTCCAGAGCCGTGGCGATCTCCTGATACACAGGGTTTTGGCGCTCGCGGAGCACGGACGCGTTGCGTGTAAGGAACTGGCGTAGTTCCTCGAGCTCGAACGGAGCGGCGGGGCGGGCCGACCGCGGCTCCTGGCCCGCCATGGCCTCGGCCTCCTTGAGGACCGCCTGGGCGCAATAGGCCAGCGAGTTCACCTTCTCGATGCGCGGCCGGCGGGCCCGCCACTTCGCAAAGGCAGCGTCAATCCCCCGCAGGACCGCCTCGAGCGGGATCCCGGCGTTCTTCCAGCTTTCAATGAGCGCCCAGTCCAGAGGGGAAAGCAGAAACAGACCCGTGCCGCGCGCCCGTTGAAAGTGCTCTTCGATCTCGGTGAAGTAATTGAAATAGTTGAACCGCCAGTCGTCCTGTTCCGGCCGGCTCATACGCTCTGGCCCGCGCGGTTGCGCTCCCAGATCAGGCGCAATCCCACGAGCGTCAGGTCTTCGTCCACCTCTTTGAGGTATTTGGAACCCTGAACGATCAGCCGCGCCTCGCCGCCCGTGGCCACGGCGCGCGTCGCCGGACCGAGAGTTGCAAACAGGCGTTCGAGGATCCCGTCAATCATCCCGATGGCTCCGTAGTACAGTCCGGACTGCATGCTGCCCACCGTGTTGGTGCCGATGAGCTTTTCCGGCGCGCGGAACTCGACCAGGGGCAACCGCGCGGTTTTTGCAAACAACGCCTCGACGGAGATGCCGATCCCGGGGCAGATCACGCCTCCCAGATACCGGCCTTCCCGAGAAATGGCGTCGAAGGTGATCGCAGTGCCCAGATCCACCACCACGCAGGGGCCGCCGTATTTGTGAAACGCCGCGACGCTGTTGACGACGCGGTCCGCCCCTACTTCGCTCGGGTTGTCGTAGCCGATCTCGAGCCCCGTATCGGTTCGGTGGTTCACAAACATGGCCGCGGTGTGGAAGTAACGCTCCGCCATGGCGCCCACGGCTGCATCGAGCGGAGGCACGACACTGGCCACAATGATCCCGCCGACGGCGGCCAGATCCAACCCGGAAAGCGAAAACAGGTTGCGGATCAGCACGCCCAGCTCATCCGGCGTCTGGTTGAGAACCGTACGCAGGCGCCAGCGCCCCACCAGAGCCGACGCCTCGAAGGCGCCAATCGTGATATTGGTGTTGCCGACGTCGAGAGCAAGCAGCATCGGAGACTCTCATTCTTGCAGGGGACGGACTCCGCCTGCCACAATCAGCGCCCGCGTGCCGTCGTCCCGCCGCAAGATGAGAAAGCCGGACGGATCCAGTCCTTCGGTCACACCGATGAGCACGCGGTCCGCTTGCTCGACGGCCACCCGCCGGTCACGGACGTAACTGGATGCCTGCGTGAACAAGCGGAGAATGGCCTCTGCGCCTTCTTCGATCAGGAGGCGCAAGAACGAGTCCACCGCTGCCAGCAGCTCGACCAGCAGCGCTTCCCGGGAATGCTCGCGGCCCGTGGCCAGGCGCAGGGACGTGGCCAGGGGTTCGAGCTCCGGCGGAAACCGGGTCTGGTTGACGTTGATACCGATACCCGCCACGACGGCGCCTTCGAGCAACTGCACCAGGATCCCGGCACATTTTTTTCCCCCCACCAGCACATCGTTGGGCCAGCGAAGATCGCACGCAGCGGCCGTGGTGCGGGTGATGGCCTCCGCGGCCGCCAGCCCTAGCGCCAGCGTCAGCACGGGCGGCGGGCCGGCGGCAAGCGGCAGCCGGAGCACGATGGACACATACAGTCCCGTCCCTCTTTCGGAGTGCCAGGAGCGACCCAGGCGACCCTGCCCCGCGGTCTGCTCCTCCGCCCCCACCACCGTGCCGGAGGGGCAGCCTTCAGCGACGAGCCGCGCCGCCTCGGTCATGGTCGAAGTGGTGCGGTCGAGCCACACGATGAGGCGGCCGGGGAAGGCAGCGCGCACCCGTTCCACGTCGAAGGGTTTCACGGCAGCGGTTCGAGCCGGAAGTTGATGTCCATGGCGCGCGCCGAGTGGGTGATGGCCCCGGCGGAGATGAAATCCGGACCAGCTTCGGCGTAAGCTCGCACGTTGTCCAGGGTGATCCCGCCGGAAATCTCCACGACAGCTCGGCCGGCAATAAAGCGAATCTCTTCGGCGGCTTGCTCGGGGGAGTAGTTATCGAGCAACAGGCGATCGGCGCCCGCCGCCAGAGCTTCAGAGACTTCGTGGCGGTTGCGCACTTCCACTTCCACCGGCAGCCCTGTAGCCCGCGCACGCTCCACCGCCACTCCGACTCCACCGGCGATGGCGACGTGGTTGTTCTTGATCAGAATCGCGTCGTAAAGCCCCATGCGGTGGTTGACAATGCCGCCAGCCGCGGCGGCCATCTTTTCCAGGCGGCGCAGGCCAGGGGTCGTTTTGCGCGTATCGAGGATGCGGCAGGGCAGATCTTCCACAGCCTCCGCGAAGCGCCGCGCCAGCGTGGCGATTCCGCTGAGGCGCTGGAGAAAATTCAGCGCCACCCGCTCGCACTCAAGCAGCGTGCGCGCCCGAGCCCGGACCTCGGCGATCACCTGACCCGGTTCCGCCTGCTGCCCGCTAAAG
Source organism: Bryobacteraceae bacterium (assembly GCA_035575135.1). Lineage (GTDB taxonomy): Bacteria > Acidobacteriota > Terriglobia > Bryobacterales > Bryobacteraceae > JANWXD01. The sequence continues at coordinate 34,971 of DATLYE010000091.1, read as the reverse complement.
AGATGCCCGCGCAGTTCCTCGAAGCCGCCGCGGGCGCGGTAGATCAGCGGGAGCAGCTCGACGCCGGCCACGACCAGCGGCTCGCGGGCGACGAACTTGCCGAGAGCTCTCGCTCCCTCAGGGACACACGCCTGCGACGTGATGTCACCTGGGCCGATGTCTTCCTCGAGGGCGCGCCGCACGGCTTCGGCGACGTCCGGGTGCGTGACGTCGAAGTTCATGCGGGAGGCAGGGCTTCCAAAGCCGAGCGACTCTTGACCAGTTGTGCCTCGTAGTCGGCCAACTTCGAGCGGATGCCCTCCGTCACATGTGCCGGCGCCCGGCTCAGGAATTCCCGGTCTTCCAGCTGGCGGCGCGAGGACGCGATCACGCTTTCCAGCTGCCGGATCTCCTTTTCCAGACGCCTCCGGAGCGCCTCGAGCTGTGCCGCAGGAACCCGGAGCACCAGATCGAAGTCCGGTGTCGCGCGCAGCACACCTTCTCCACGGGGCGCCGTCCCCGCGTGGAAAGACAGCTCAACGTTGGCCAGACGCCGGATTACCTCGGCATGCCCGCGCGCCAGATCGAGCGCCCGGTTTTGCGCGTACAACGCGCCCTCGAGCGGAGCTTTGGGATCCACCTTCATTTGCGCGCGCAGGTTCCGAGCCGCGGTGATGATTTCCTGAAGCAGCGCCATGTCTCGTTCCGCTGCTTCATCCAGGTAAGAGGCATCCGGCTGGGGATAGGCCGCCAGCGCGATCGAGGCAGGCCGCGCAGCTTCGCCGGCCGCCAGGCGCTGCCACAGCTCCTCGGTCAGGAAAGGCATGGCCGGATGCAGCAGGCGCAGCGCGCGCTCGAAGACAAAGAGCACATTGCGCCAGTCGGCCGTCAAGCCCGAATTCTCGCGAAATCGCAGTTTCTTGATCTCCACGTACCAGTCGCAGAATTCGTGCCAGAGGAATTGCCAGACGGCCTGCGCGAGATCGTGGTAGCGGTACTGTTCTAAAGCACGGTTGGCGGCCTCGGCGCAACGGGTCAGCCGGCTGAAGATCCACCGATCCTCGAGCACCTCTCTCTCCCCGGGCTCCGGGAGGCAGGGCGTGACGCCGCAGCGCTCCATGTTGAGGAACAGGAAGCGCGCCGCGTTCCAGATCTTGTTGGCGAAGTTGCGCGCGCTCTCCATGCGCTCCTCGGTCAGCACGATGTCGGTCCCGGGCGCGGCGCCCATCAGCAGGGCCAGCCGCACGGCGTCGGTGCCGTACTTCTCGGTAACCTCGAGCGGATCAATCACGTTGCCGCGCGTCTTGGACATTTTCTGGCGCTCGGCGTCCCGCACCAGGCCGTGGATATAGACTTCGCGGAAAGGAACCTCTCCCGTGCACTCCAGCCCCATCATGATCATGCGCGCCACCCAGAAGAATAGGATGTCGAAGCCCGTAATGAGCAGGGAAGTCGGATAGAACGTGCGCAGGTCTTCGGTGTCTTCCGGCCAGCCCAGGGTCGAAAACGGCCAAAGCGCCGAGCTGAACCATGTGTCGAGCACGTCAGGATCCTGCTCGAGGCGCGAGGCAGCGCAGCGGGGGCAGCGCTCCGGCGTGGTGCGAGCCACGGTGGTCGCGCCGCAGTCGGCGCAGTACCAGGCGGGGATGCGGTGGCCCCACCACAACTGGCGCGAGATGCACCAGTCGCGGATGTTGTGCATCCACTCGAAATACACCTTGGTCCAGTTTTCCGGAATGAAGCGGATGCGCCCTTGTTCGACGACGCGGATCGCCGGCTCAGCCAGCGGCTTGGTTCGCACGAACCATTGGGTGGAAACCAGCGGCTCAACCACGGTCTTGCAGCGCTGGCACTTGCCGAGGGCCACCTGGTAGGGCTCGATCTTCTCGATCAGGCCTAGGTCTTCGAGGTCCGCCACCACGCGCCGCCGGGCCTCGAAGCGGTCCAGACCGGCGTAGCGTCCCGCCTCGGAGGTCATGCTCCCGTTCTCGCCGATCACCTGGATCTTGGGCAGATTGTGCCGGCGGCCTGCTTCGAAGTCGTTGGGGTCGTGCGCAGGAGTCACTTTGACGACACCGGTTCCGAATTCCGGATCCGCCAGTTCGTCGGCAATGACGGGGATGTCGCGCTCCATCAACGGCAGCCGGACGGTGCGCCCGTGCAGGGTCAGATAGCGTTCGTCGCGAGGATTTACCGCGACGGCAGTGTCGCCCAGCATGGTTTCCGGACGCGTAGTGGCCACGACGAGGAAGCGGTCCAGGCCGTTGACCGGATAACGGATGTGCCAGAGGTTGCCCGGCGTATCTTCGCGGACCACTTCGAGGTCCGAAAGAGCCGTCTGGCAGCGCGGGCACCAGTTGACCATGTATTCGCCGCGGTAGATCAGCCCTTTTTCGTACAGGCGTACGAACACTTCCCGAACGGCGTTGGAGAGACCGGGATCGAGCGTGAAGCGCTCACGGCTCCAGTCGCAGCTGGCTCCCAGGCGGATCATCTGGCGCTTGATCGTGCCGCCGTAGGTCTCCTTCCATTGCCAAACGCGGCGTTCGAACTCTTCGCGCCCGAGCCGGCGCCGGTCGAGCCCTTCTTTGGCCAGCTCGCGTTCCACAACCATTTGCGTGGCGATGCCGGCGTGATCGGTGCCCGGAAGCCACAGAGTCTTGTAGCCGAGCATGCGGCGCCAGCGGATGGTGGCGTCAATCTCGGTATGCTCGAGCATGTGTCCCATGTGGAGCGAGCCCGTGACGTTGGGCGGAGGGATGACGAGCGAGAACACCGTTCCGGGAGCGTCCGTGCGGCATTCAAACAGGCGCGACTCCACCCACCACTGGGCCCAGCGGGGCTCAAAGCGCTGGGGCTCGTAGACCTTCTCAAGATGCATGGGGAACATTTTCACTATAGCGAATCCGCTTGTTTTCGGACCATTTACCGGCGCAACGGCGGCCCGCCGCGACGGCGTTGCCAGGAGGCCGCCGACATCGTACAAGTGAGGATGTGGGATCCGGGCGCCGATGTCGCCAAGGTCTGTACCTTCGCCTGGCTACAGGACGCAGTGGTTACTGCGCGACTGCTCGTTGAGCACGGAGCCACGGCTTACAGAACCGCGATTTGGGGAGGGAGTGATTGAAGAGTTCGTTGATGTGGCTGATAATCTGGATCGCCGTCTCCATGGCCGCCGGCGCCGTCGGCTCGCGATTCCCGCCCGGGGAGTGGTATGCCTCTCTGAAGAAGCCCAACTGGAATCCGCCGAACTCGGTATTTGGCCCGGTCTGGACGGCGCTCTACGTCTTGATGGGTATGGCCGCATGGATCGTCTGGCGAAGAGCGGGCTTTGCTCGGGCCCCGCTGGCGTTCGGGCTCTTTTTCGTCCAGTTGTTTCTCAACGCGCTATGGCCGTTCCTGTTCTTCGGCGTCCGCCAGCCCGGCTTGGCGCTGGTTGAGATCGTCGTTCTCTGGCTGGTCATTCTGGCAACCATGGTAAGTTTCTGGCGCGTTTCGGTTGCAGCGGGAATGCTACTCTTGCCATACCTGTGTTGGGTTGCGTTCGCCACGGCGCTCAATTATCAGCTCTGGCGGCTCAACTCGTGAAGGTTTCGAGCGCCTGCGGACCAATCCGCCGACAGTGTGCGGCCCGAGGCAAGGCGACAGCCCGGTGTAACGGGAAGAAACGGGTATGAATGGAGTGATTCTGGTCACCGGGGCCACAGGCTATGTCGGCGGGTGCCTATGGCGCCGACTCGAGGCGGACGGGCGGGCCGTCCGATGCCTCGTGCGGCGGTTTGGAACTCAGGCGCTGCCGGTCGGAGCAGAGACCGAGATCGTCGAGGGCGACTTGCTACTCCCCGAGACCCTTGCACGGGCCATGGAGGGCGTCGGAGTCGCCTACTACTTGGTCCACTCCATGACTCTGCGCCGGGACTTCGAAGTCGCGGACCGAATGGCGGCGCGTCAGTTTGGAGAGGCTGCTCGGCGAGCGGGGGTGAAGCGTATCGTCTATCTGGGTGGACTCGGGCACGGTCCGGACCTCTCACCGCACTTGAGGAGCCGCCAAGAAGTCGGCGAGATCCTGCGTGAATCCGGCGTGCCGGTACTCGAGTTCCGAGCCTCCATCGTGCTCGGCTCGGGAAGCCTCTCCTTCGAGATGATCCGTGCACTGGTCGAGCGTCTCCCGGTCATGATCACCCCGCGCTGGGTCGAAGTCATGGCGCAGCCCATCGCGGTGGACGACCTGATCGACTATCTGGTTGCGGCGCTGGACGTGCCGCTTGAAGAAAGCCGGGTGTTCGAGATCGGTGGTGCTGACCGAGTGTCCTACGGAGGGCTGATGCGCGAATATGCGCGGCAGCGTGGTCTGCGAAGGCTGATGATCCCGGTGCCCGTGCTGACACCGCGGCTGTCGAGTCTGTGGCTGGCGCTGGTGACGCCGGTTTACGCGCGCGTGGGCCGCAAGCTGATCGAGTCGATACGCCACCCGACGGTCGTACGGGACCCCGCCGCGCTCCAGGTCTTCCCCGTGCGCCCGTGCGGCATGCGCGAGGCGATCGCCCGTGCCATCCGCGACGAGGATCCCGAGTGCGCTGACAGCCGCGGGCGTGATGTCTCCGCATCCGGAGCACACAGCCGCAACAGGGCTGGGATGCGGCCCTCAAAGCGGTTCGTCGAATCGCACACACGGGAGGTCGCGGTGAGCCTTGAGCAGGCCTTCGCCCCGATCCGCTGCATCGGCGGTCAGACCGGGTGGTACGCCTACGGGTGGCTGTGGCGCCTGCGCGGTTTCCTCGATCGCTGCCTGGGGGGCGTGGGCATTGGTCGGGGCCGGCCTGCGCGCGATGATTTGCACGTGGGGGACACACTGGACTTCTGGCGTGTCGAGGCCTACGAGCCCAATCAACGGCTGTTGTTAAGGGCGGAGATGAAGCTGCCGGGGCGCGCCTGGCTCGAATTCAAGGTCGAGCCCCGCCAAGAGGGCGTCAGGATCTGTCAGACCGCCATCTTCGAGCCCCGCGGGCTTCTGGGTCTGGCTTATTGGCATGTAACATATCCTGTGCACCGCGTGGTCTTCTCACGGATGCTCGACAACATTGCCCGCGCGGCGACAACCGTTGGATATCGGATCGACAAGGAGGTCGGATGAACGCCGGCGTTGCCCTCGCGGAATCCGGCTGCTGGCAAGACTGGCACGCGCCGGACGTCCCGCTGCGCCTGGGCGTGTCGGCCTGCCTCCTGGGTGAGAATGTCCGCTATGACGGCGGGCACGCGCGGGACACCTTTGTGGCAGACACGCTCGGCCAGTGGGTCGAGTTCGTGCCGGTGTGCCCGGAAATGGAGATCGGCATGGGCACCCCGCGGCCAACCGTGCGGCTTGTCGACGACGGTCGCGGGACACGGCTTGTCGCGCCCTCCACCGGCCAGGACTTCACGGAGCGCATGCTCGCTTACGCCCAGACCAAGATCGCCGAACTTTCCCAGCTCGACCTCGATGGCTACATCCTGAAGAAGTCTTCGCCTTCCTGCGGGATGGAGCGCCTCCCGGTTTACCGCAACGGCAGACCGTGGCGGCGCGATTCACCCGGCCTTTTTGCCGGCAGGCTGCTGGAGCTTTGGCCCGCGCTGCCCAGTGAGGAAGAAGGGCGCCTGAACAATCCCAAGCTGCGGGAAAACTTCATCGAACGGGTGTTCTGCCGGAACCGCTGGCGGGTTCTGGTCAAGCGAGGGCTGAGCCGCCAGAGCCTGGTGCAGTTCCACACCGCGCACAAGTTGTTACTGCGGGCACACAACGAAGCGGCCTACCGTCGCCTGGGCAAGCTGGTCGCCGGTTTCGGGACGGTCCCGGACCACGAGCTTTTCGCCGCTTACGAAAGCAGCTTCCAGAACGCGCTGCGGGCGCAGGCCACTCGGAAGAAGCATGCGAACGTCCTGTACCATGCCTTGGGCTACTTGAAAAAAGCGCTCGGACCCATGGAGAAACACCAACTGCTGACTGCGATCGAGGACTACCGCGGCGGGTTGTTGCCGCTCATCGTGCCGCTCACGCTGCTGCGCTACGAAATCCGACGCCACGGAGTCGAGTACCTTGCCGGCCAGCTCTATTTCGATCCGCACCCCAAGGAGCTGATGCTCCGCAACCATGTGTGAGTTTGGCGCTATGAAGCGGAAAGCAAGACCCGCACCCCGGGGGCGCGCAGTCAAGCTGACCTGCAAGTGCCGGTTGCGAGACCCTGCGCAGCAGGGTGCGTGGGGCAATGGTTTAGAATCAAAGAAGCGAAGTCTGTCGGGGCGTGGCGCAGCCTGGTAGCGCACCTGCCTTGGGCGCAGGGGGTCGCCCGTTCAAATCGGGCCGCCCCGACCATTATTTGCAGTGGGTTAGACCGAGCACCCGTCTGCGTAAGGTCATACCACGGGCCACACCTGGAGGGACCTCTGGACAACCCAATTTGGCCTCTACCAGGCACGACCTCCGCTCTTGACGGGGGCGGCCCGCGAAGCTCAGCAAAGGATCGCTCCAGGAGAGGCCTGATATTGGCCTTTCGTCCCCGAGCGGGAATGCACCGTTCCGGACCCTCCGCTCTACAGCGGTGATCTCACTATGGCTGCCCCATAGGAGTTGTGCTCCCGTTACCATGGCCGAGGCTGGCGGGGCGCGATTGGGTCTTCCGATTGCCGGGCGATGTATCGCACGTTCTTTACCGGGACGTGGCTTATAAGTTAGCTCCTCGTGCGTGGCCTGCCAACTCAATCGACGGCAACGAGCTGCCCGCCATCCAGCCGAGCCAGCCCATCGGGCTCGACATCACCAGCGTAGGAACGAATTTCCGCGGCGAGCGGTTGGTGGTGACGATGCGGCTCTTGGGTGCAGAATACGGTACAGTTAGGTCATGAACCGCATCGAGGTAAATCCCGCCATTTGCGGAGGCAAGCCGGTGATCCGGGGAACGCGCATCCTGGTGCGCAACATTCTGGGCATGATCGCCGGTGGTTACACGCTGGACCGAATCCTCGAAAGCTACCCCGAGCTGACGCGCGAAGACGTCGTGGCCGCTCTGGAATACGCCGCCCACGTTATTGATGAAGAGCAGGTGGTGCCCCGTTGAACCTGACGGTCTTGCTGGACCAGAATGTCCCGCGGTTGGTGGGGCAGTTTCTCCGGCTTCGACGCCCCGAGTGGCGGGTGCTGCATGCAAGCGAGGTGGGGCTCGCCGGCGCCGCTGACGAGCGTATTTTCCAATGGGCACAGCAGGAACGGGCCATCGTTATCACGTTCGACGAGGATTTCGCCGATGCGCGCATGTACCCCTTGGGCAGCCACGCCGGGGTGATTCGCCTGCGAGTGTGGCCCACCACGGTGGAGCAAACTCAACAGGCCCTCGAACGGCTCCTGGAGAACGTGGCCGATGAAGATTTGCCGGGAAGCCTGGTCATCATCGACCGGGAGCGAATCCGCGTCCGCAAATTTCGGACCAAGACTTAACAGTTCGACAGTCCTCCTTGACGGCGACTTCCCAAGTATCATCCTCACCTTCGCTCTCGCCTACCAGAACCTCCAGCCGATTGACTCCCCCAAGTTCGTCGCCGCCGACTAGCCATATTTAAACTGCCTCCACACACACGGCACGCCAGCTCAGCTTCGACTCGATCGCGCCGTTTAGGTCGGCGGCACGCACACCGAAGGCCAGGGGCACCTTTACACTCAACGGCACGCCTTACCGCTACGATCGCGTAACGCTCTGCTACCTAAACATCGCCTTCGACAAGATCGTGAGCTGGCCGATCCGGAGAGGGCGGCGCAGATCTGTCAAGAATTGGCCGCCACGGCCAACAACTTCAACTGCCGGGCGGAGGGCGTGCGGGTTCCGCTCGAAACCGCAGCCTACGGGAACGCCATCACGATCCGCGCCGCCCGGCCAGGCTTCTAAACGCCCGCCCTCGGGAATGCTTCGAGCTAGAAAAAAGGCCGGCGGGCGTCCGCCGGCCGCCGGGGCGAGTTTCCCCTACTTGGGCAAGATCACGGCATCAATGACGTGAATAACCCCGTTCGAGGTCTCGATGTCGGGCTTCACGACGGTCGCATTGTCGACGAAAACCTTGCCGTCGCGCGTGCGAATGCTAACGCTCTGGCCGTTGAGCGTTTTTGCCGAACGCAATTTGACGACCTGCGACGACATCACTTTGCCGCTGACGACATGATACGTCAGCACCCCGCGGAGCTTTTCCTTATTTTCCGGCTTGAGCAGATCTTCCAAGGTGCCGGCGGGCAGCTTGGCGAAGGCCTCGTCGGTGGGTGCGAACACCGTGTACGGTCCGGGACCTTTCAAGGCGTCCACCAAACCGGCGGCCTCGAGCGCTTTCGCGAGTGTCTTGAACTGACCGGCCGCGACCGCCGTGCTGACAATGTCGGCCGTTCCGGGCGCTCCGGCGGGAGCAGCAGCCGAAAGCTGAATGCCAGGCAAAGCCAATGTCGCGGCAATTGCCATTAAACGGATGGACATGGAATTGGGATCCTCCTTCAGACTCAGGACACCACGCTACACTCATCTCTAGTGGGCCAGGTCTACAAATTGGCCACCGTCCGCCGCCTAACCGGCTTCTCGGGCGAGCTGCTTCGCGCCTGGGAGCGCCGCTATGGCCTGCTGCAACCAGTGCGCGGGCCCGGGGGTCACAGGTTGTACACTGAAGAAGACTTACGCCTGCTCCGCCGCGTGCGCGAGCTGCTGGCCCAAGGCCGCACCATCGGCGAAATCGCCGCCCTCGGCCGGCGCCAACTGCTGCGCGCTCCAAGCGAGCCGCTGGCTTCCGCCGATGACGCTACCCTTGCAGAACTCGAGCGCTTGCGCGGCAGTATCTTGGAAGCTGTGAGGGCGGTCGACGCCATGCGGTTGCGGCAACTCCTCGATGCAACCTTCGCCCGCGTCTCTCCCGATGTAGCCATCGGTGGGGTACTCGAACCCGCCGCGCGACAAATCGGCGAGCTGTGGGCGGCGGGCCAGTGCAGTGTTGCCAGCGAGCACCTGGCCAGCGAGGCCTTCGTCCACCGTCTGCGGCAGTTGATGGAAGCCGCGCAGGCCCCGGACGGGGCCTCCGCCGCGGTGACCGCGTGTTTCCCGGATGAGCGGCACCAGCTGGGTTTGCTCATCGTCGGCTACGAATTGGCGCGCCAAGGCTATCGCGTGGTCCATTTGGGGCCGGCCTTGCCGGTCGAGGATTTGGACCGGGCCTGCGAAGCCCTTCAGCCACGCGTCGTCGTTTTGTCGGTGACCTTGCCGAGCCTTTACCAACAGCACCGCGACGCCCTCGCCGAGTTGGTTCGGCGGCGCGCAGACCGGACCCGCTGGATTCTCGGCGGGCAGGGTGTGCCCGCGCGGGATCCGCACATGACGGCGGCGGGCGCCCTGCTATGGCCTCACCGCCGACCTTTGCGCGATCTCGCGGACTTGCTACCGTGACCGCTCAGTCCTTCCCGGGCCGCCGCGACCAGTCGCAGCAACACGATAACCCCACGCATCTTGACGCGCAGGGCCGGTGACCACATCGGGTCTGAGCCAGGGTTCCGCTTAGCCGCTCGACGCGGCTGTGGTAGCATCTTTCCGTGCAAAACCGGTACGTTGGCGATGTGGGTGATTTCGCCAAATACGCGCTGCTGAAAGCACTGGCCGGGGACGACCTCAGGCTCGGTGTCCACTGGTATCTGAACGCCGACGAGGAGCAGAACTCCGACGGCAAATTTACCGATTACTCCCACCTTCGTCACTGCGACGAGCCGCTCTACCTGGCCCTTCAGAACCTGGTGAACAGCGGGCGAAGGTCGGTCGCGGCTGTGGAGCAGGCGGGCATCCTGCCTCCGAACACGATCTATTTTTCGCGCCCGTTGTCCTCGCGCGACCGGCGGGAACGCGCCGAACGGAGGGCCGCATGGAATGCCGAAGCTTTCGAAACCCTGGCTCCCGCCCAACTCGTGTTCATGGATCCCGACAACGGCCTCACCGAGAAGCCGGCTGAAAAGCTGGGCTCGAGGGGCGCCAAGTATGTCTGCGCCGAAGAAATCGCACCTTACTATCGCCGCGGGCAGAGCCTGGTAATTTATCAGCACCAGACCCGGGAAAAGGGAGGATTGCGAGTCTTGATCGAGCGACGTGTCGAGCTGTTACGCTCTCTGGAGTGTGAACACGTGTGGGCGTTCAAATTCCGACGCAAGCGGGCCCGGGCGTTTCTTATCATCGCCGCCCCCGCCCACCTCGAGACGCTCCGTGCGCGCACCTTCGAATTTCAGCAGACGCCGTGGTTCCGAGAGGGACATTTTGTACAGGAACTCCCGAGCTCCCAGTAAGGCTTGTTTGCTGCATCACCCGACCGACCCCGAACGACTTCCAGAATCTCTCCCCGCCTCCCGACCGCGCGTCCGGCGCAGAACGTCTCGCTGCCGTCCTTGCTGGCCTGCCCGCGGTCACCCCATCGGGTTCGCTTGCCGACCGGTACCCCGACGGATGTAGTCTAGGTTCTCATGGAGCCGATGCCATGACCCGTCTACACCTGAGGACGTGCGCGTGCCTGATTGTGATCTTGTGGTGCCCGGCCCCGCCGGCCCGCGCGGATGCGCTGGTGGATTCCAGACCGGAATGGAAGGTGCAGCCCAAAGGGGCGATCAAGGCCTGGGCTTTCGATCTCACAAGGGTTCGACTGCTGGAAGGGCCGTTCCGGCATGCCCAGGAGCTGGACAAGAAGTATCTTCTCGATCTGGATCCCGACCGCCTCCTTTCCCGGTTTCGAAAATTCTCCGGCCTCGAGCCCAAAGCGCCGGAGTACACGGGCTGGGAGGCGCAAACGATTTCCGGTCACACGCTGGGGCACTACCTGAGCGCCCTGGCCCTGATGTACGCGTCCACGCAAGACCGCAGATTGCTCGAGCGGGCCAACTACATCGTGGACGAACTGGCGCTGGCACAACAGGCCAAAGGCACAGGGTTCGTAGGCGGCTTTCCCGAAGCCGACCGGCTGTGGCAGGAGATTCGTGCGGGCCAGATCAAATCCGAACCCTTCAACCTGAACGGCATCTGGGTCCCCTGGTACACGACTCACAAGCTGATGGCCGGACTGCGAGACGCATATCTGCTGTGCGGTAACGGCAAGGCGCTGGAGATCCTGGTGCGGCTCTCCGACTGGGCCCTCGAGCTCACCGACAAGCTGACCGACGAGCAGATGCAGCGCATGCTCGCCACCGAACACGGGGGCATGCTGGAAACTCTGGCGGACGTTTACGCCCTCACGGCTGACCCCAGGTATCTGAAGCTGGCCCAACGGTTCTACCACCGCGCCATTCTGGATCCCCTGGCCGACCGCAAGGATATTCTCACCGGGCTGCACGGCAACACGCAGATTCCGAAGGTCATCGGCGCGGCACGCTTGTACGCCCTCACGGCGGAGGACCGGCTCCGCACCCTGGCGCGCTTTTTCTGGGAAAAGGTGGTTTACGAACGCTCCTTCGTCAACGGAGGGCATGGCGAGAACGAACGATTCTTCGCGCCGGACCGGTTTGCAGAAAACCTCACCAGCCGTACGGCGGAGACCTGCAACACCTATAACATGCTCAAGCTTACTCGCCACCTGTTCGCCTGGGAGCCATCAGCGGCGATTGCGGATTTTTATGAGCGTGCGTTGTACAACCACATTCTCGCCTCTCAGCACAAAGAAACCGGCATGATGATCTATCTGTGCTCGCTCAAGCCTGGCCACTTTAAAGTATTCAATACGCCGTACGAATCTTTCTGGTGTTGCACGGGGACGGGTTTCGAGAATCACGCAAAATACGGGGACAGTATTTACTTTTACGACGATGAGGGACTGTATGTGAACCTGTTTATCGCTTCCGAGCTGGACTGGCGGGAGAAAGGGCTCAAGATTCGCCAGGAGACTAATTACCCCGAGCAGCCCATGACCCGCTTTCGGTTCGAAGCAGCCCAACCGGTGCGGGCAGCCCTTCGCGTTCGTCATCCGTGGTGGGCCCCAGCTGCGCTGCGAATCTCGGTCAATGGCCGGCGCGTCGGCGCCCCCAGCAAGCCCGGCGGCTACGCAGTGCTCACCCGTGAATGGAAGATTGGCGACGTCGTCGAAGTGGTTTTCCCGATGCGCTTGCATCTGGAGAGCCTTCCCGGCGACCCCAACCGGGTTGCCGTCCTCTATGGTCCGGTCCTGCTGGCCGGGGCCCTCGGTAAGGAGAGCATGGAGCCGCCCATTCCCTATGGCAAGGGGCAGCTCGACTACGACGGCCTGCCGGCAGGTGAGGTGCCGGTGATCGTGGCGCCCGAACGCGACCCCGAGAAGTGGTTCCGCCGGATTCCCGGACAGCTGCGGTTCGCTGCCGCCCGGCGGGAACTGTTCCGCGGCTTGGGTAGCAGCGGAACCGCCGCTCCGGAACTGGCTCCTTTCTACGATCTTTGGGACCAGCGCTACACCGTCTACTGGCACTACTTCACCCCGGAAGCCTGGAAGAAGACCGTGGCTGAATTCGAGCAGGACGGACGCCGGACTCGAACGTGGGCAGACCGGCTGACCGACGTCTTCAACCCTGGCCGGATCCGTGACGAACGTGAGCACAACTTTCGCGGCCAGCGCAGTTCCTCCGAAGAGATGGGCCTGCGGCGGTACCGGCAGGCAGCGCCCGGAGGATGGTTCTCCTTCGAGATGAAGGTGGAGCCGGGCCAGCCCATGGAACTGGTTTGCCGGTACTGGGGCGGCCACGGCGGACGGAGTTTTGACATCTTGGTCGAGGAAACCAGAATCGGTTCCCAGACACTCAAGCGAGAAAAGCCCGGTGAGTTTTTCGAGGTCCGCTACGCCATCCCGCGCGCTCTGACCCAGGGCAAAGACAAAGTGACCGTGAAGTTCCAGGCCCACCCCAAGCAAGGCGCCGGTCCGCTGTTCCAGGCCTGGATGCTGCGAGGCACGGGATCGTGAGTTTCCGGCTGCGCCGCGGCGGTGCAGATCACCGGTCCGGGGTGGAAGGTTCCACGGGGGGACGGCGGCGGTGCCAGTCCGTCTGATCCTGGAAGGCTCTTCCTAAAGCGATCAGGTTGTTCTCGCTGAACGGCCGGCCGACGAGCTGAATGGCGACCGGCAGACCGCCAGCGAAACCGCACGGCAGCGAAAGGGCAGGTAGCCCGGCAAGATTTCCGGCGGCGCCCAGGTCCCGCAGGCCACGGCGCTTGGGTTCCGGCCGGGGGCGCGCAGGACGGTCCAGAGGTTCGGTGATTTTCGTGGCCGGACCGAAGCGGCTCGGCGAGACTAGTACGTCCACACTGGCGAAGAGCTTGCGCATCTCCTCCATCACCACTCGGCGGATGCGCATCGCCTTGAAGTAATCTTTCGCGCTGATCTCCAGCCCGGCTTTGAGTCCCGCAATTTGCTTGCGATCGGCCAGCTGCTCGACTTGCCCGCTGCGAATGAGCGGTTCGAAGACGGCCGATCCTTCGGCGGAAATGATGGTGCCTGCCACCAGGCCGTAGGGCAAATCGGGCAGCTCGACTTCGAGCATCTTGACGCCGAGGCCGCGAATCACTTCGAGTGCCTGGCGGAAGGCGGGACGCGCGGACTCCTCGGCCCACTCTTCGATGTCCACCGGCGCATAGCCGACACGCAGCTCCGCGGGCCTGCGGGCAAGCTGCGGGTTGTAATAAAAGGTCTTGCCTGCTGAGCTGGGATCATTCGAGTCGCCGCCCGAAATCGCCCGCAGCACGTGTCCGCAGTCGTCGGCGGAGCGGCAGATCGGTCCGATCTTATCCATGGTCCACGACAAGGGCATGGCGCCGTAGCGGCTGACTAATCCGTAGGTAGGGCGCAGCCCGGTTACACCGCAATAGGCGCTCGGCGTCAGAATAGAGCCCCAGGTCTCCGAGGCCAAAGCAAAGGGCACCAGTCCGGCAGCCACCGCCGCAGCCGAACCGCTCGAAGAACCTCCCGACCAGCGCGTGCGATCCCAGGGGTTGAGACCGGGGCCCGTCAGAGAAGCGGAAGCATAACGATAGCCACCCCCGCCGGCGAGTTCCACCATGGCCAGCTTGGCGGCGAGGATGGCGCGCGCGCGATCCAGCTTACGCAGCACGGTCGCATCGTAGTCAAACACCTGGCCGGCATAGGGCCGCGCACCCCATGTGGTCGGCTTTCCTCTCACGCTGAGCAGGTCTTTGGCGCCGAAAGGTATGCCCTGGAGCACTCCGCGAAACCGGCCACGTTTGATCTCGTCGTCGGCTTCGCGGGCTTTCCGTAACGCCTCCTCGCGGAGCAAGAGCGCAAGAGCGTTGTAGCGCGGCCCGAACTTCTCCAGGCGGTCGCAGAATGCCCGGGTAAGCTCGACTGCGGTGAATTCTTCGTCACGGAGCCGCCGGCTCAGCTCCGTGACAGGGGCGAAGAAGGCATCTTCCGGAATCGCCGCCATGACCCTCAGGGCTTGAACACAAAAGCCGGCTCCACGGCCATAGGCAGCGGGAACTTGCCGAGCCGTTCGGCACCTTGCAGCAAGTCTTGCCGGGCGCGCGCCAGCAGTTGCTCCGCCGATTCCTCTTCCGCCGGAGCCTGCGCCAGGGCCGGGGCCGCCAGAGCTGCCACCCACTCTCTGCGCGTGAGCTTCTGCGCCATAGCGATATTATGGCGCACCACCTTACCGTTCGCCGGGAGCTATGCAGCACCGCCTTCGGCCGCGCCCTACATCAAGCGTGCTTCGAGATCCGCGGCGCGCGGAAACAGGATGTTGTTCTCCAGATGGATGTGCCGGTGGAGGTCCTGCTCGAGTTGTCGAAGCTCATCGAAATACGCCCGGTAGGTGATGCAGCCGTCCTCCGGAACCGCATAGCCGTCTGTGATGCGCCGCATCTCCTCCAGGGCCTGAGCTGCCGAGGCATGCTCGTGCTCCATGACGCGGATGGGATTGTTGACCGAACCGCAATGGGAAGGCGGGAGCCCGGCTCCTCGCGCCGCAGCTTCCTCCATGGATCGGATCAGCGGGAACAACACCATCTCCTCTTTCCACATGTGGCTCTCGAGCTCTTCCCGCAGCGCGGCGAAAGTCTGCTGCAACGGAATCAAGGTGTCCGCATGGCGGGCGCGGTGCGCCTCGACGACCTTTGCCGCCATCTGCGTGATGCGAGGAAGCGCCTCGCGTAAATAGGCATGGTGCCGGTCCAGGATGTGGGCGATCAGGTCCCCGAGCGGCGCCTCGGTCCAGTCGCGCTCCTGCGCGGGCGGCTCGGCGGAAGCTTGCTCGATCTCCGCCTCGACCTGTTCCGGTCGGAGACCCCGCTCCCGGCAGGCCTCCTCAAACGGCTTCCCACCGCCGCAGCAATAATCCAGTCCGTATTTTTCGAACACCCGGATCGCCGCAGCGTTGCGGGCGGCGACCTCTCCAAGAGTGCGGCCTATTGCGCGTGTCATGGATGCTCCTTCTGTCAGCCATGGTACGGAGAACGCCGGCCGGATGCTGTGATTGTAGTCACAGGAGCTGAAAAAGATCGGCGCTAAGCTGGGGGCAGGATGAACTTCGAGCAGGCTCCGTTTCTGGTGATCTGGGAGGTGACGCAGGCGTGCGATCTGGCCTGCGTCCACTGCCGGGCCTCGGCGATTCCCTGGCGGGATCCCCGTGAGCTCACCACCGAGGAAGGATACCGCCTCCTCGAAGAGATTCGTTCCTTCGGCGATCCCCTCGTGGTCTTTACCGGGGGAGATCCGCTCAAGCGGCCGGACTTGTTTGCGCTGCTCAAGCGCAGCGTGGATCTTGGGCTGCGCACCACCGTGACCCCGAGCGCGACGCCGTTGCTGACGGCAGGGGCTATCGAGGCCATTCGGGACTGCGGTGTCGCGCGGATGGCGCTGAGCCTGGACGGGCCGGACGCCGCCTCGCACGACGGATTCCGGCGCGTGGCAGGCTCGTTCGACCGCACGATCTCCGCTCTGGCGCACGCGCGCCGCATCGGGCTCGAGACCCAGGTGAACACCACCGTGGCGCGGCACAACTGGCGGCGGCTCGATGAGATCGCGCAACTGGTGGCCGACTCCGGAGCGAGGCTGTGGAGCGTGTTCTTTCTGGTGGCTACAGGCCGCGCCAGCGCCTCGGACGATCTGACCGCCGAAGAATACGAGGAGGTCTTCGGCTTTCTTTACGAAACTTCGAAGACGGCGCCCTTCGACATCAAGACCACCGAAGCGCAACACTACCGCCGCTACGTCGCCCAGCGCCGCAAGGCGGAGGGGCGCAGCGCCGGAACTAAGACCGGAGGCGCGATCCAGCGCCAGGCGGGGATCAACGACGGCAAAGGCTTTGTGTTCATCTCACACACTGGCGACATCTATCCGAGCGGTTTTCTGCCGCTTCGAGCGGGCAACGTCCGCCGTGATTCGCTTGGCGAAATCTACCGCAACTCGCCGTTGTTCCGGGCGCTGCGCGACCCGGACCGTCTGGAAGGCAAGTGCGGGCGGTGCGAATTCCGCCACCTGTGCGGAGGCTCTCGCTCGCGGGCGTATGCCCTCACCGGAAATTACCTGGCCTCCGATCCGCGCTGCGTCTATGAGCCCCGGCTGACCTACGCGGCCGGCCCGGCTGCCTGAGGTAAGGGCACGACTTCGTACGAACGCAGGAAATTCCGGATCCCGCGCACCGCCTGCCGGATCCGGTGCTCGTTTTCCACCAGTGCGAAGCGCACGTAGCCTTCTCCCATCGGGCCGAATCCGATCCCGGGCGAGACGGCCACGAGCGCCTTTTCCAGCAACAGCTTGGAGAACTCGAGCGAGCCCAGCGCGCGAAACTGCTCAGGCAGGGGAGCCCAGACGAACATGGTTCCGCGCGGCGGTGTCACACTCCAGCCCGCCCGGTTGAGGCCGGCCACCAGCACATCGCGGCGCTTCTGGTAGGTGGCGCAAATTTTGGCCGTCTCTTCGCCGCACTCCCGCAGCGCAATAATGGCGGCAATCTGGATGGGTTGAAAAATGCCGTAATCGAGGTAGCTCTTGATCCGGGCCAGAGCCGCAATCATCTTCGCATTGCCCAGACAGAAGCCCACGCGCCAGCCCGCCATGTTGAAGCTCTTCGACATGGAGTAGATCTCGACGGCGACTTCTCTGGCGCCGTCCACCTGGAGAATGCTGGGGGCGCGGTAGCCGTCAAAGCAAATGTCGGCGTAGGCAAAGTCATGGACCACCATCGTGCCGTGAAGCGAGGCCAGCCGGATCACTTCACGGAAGAACTCCAGATCTACGCAGTGGGTGGTAGGGTTGTGCGGGAAAGAGAGCAGGAGCATCCGGGGTTTGATGCTTTCTTTGCGGTAAATGTCTTCCAGCCGGTTGAGGAACTCAGCCGGATCCGGCATGGGAACGGTGCAGGCGTGGCCTTCGGCCATCACGACGCCATACTGGTGAATGGGATAACAGGGGTTCGGCGAGACGACGACGTCGCCCGGGCCGATGACGGCAAACAGCAGGTGCGCCAGAGCATCCTTGGCACCGATGGTGACGATCGCTTCGCGATCCGGATCGAGTGTGACACCGTAGCGGGATTGGTAGCGGCGCACGATCTCCAGGCGCAGGTTGGGAATGCCGCGGGAGACCGAATAGCGGTGGTTGCGCTTGTCGCGCACGGCTTCGACCAGCTTTTGCACCACCGGCCTGGGGGTGGGCCCGTCCGGGTTCCCCATGCCCAGGTCCACCACATCGAGCTGCGCCGCCCGCAGGCGGGCTTTCATCTCATTGACCACGGCGAACACGTAGGGCGGCAGCTTTCCGATGCGATAAAACTCCTGCTCCGACAAACCCATGATGTCATTGTAGCGGGCGCCACAGCGAAGCCACGCGCGCGCCGATCCGGGGTACACTAGAGGCGGAGCTCAACGTCCAGGGGAGGAAACATGCCACAACCCATACCGGAGGGGTATCACACCGTCACGCCGTATTTGATTGTGAAAGGAGCAAGCGAGGCCATCGAATTCTACAGGCGCGCCTTCGGCGCCGAGGAGCTGTTTCGCATGACAGCGCCCGGCAGTGACCGGGTGATGCACGCAGAAATCCGAATCGGAGACTCCGTAGTGATGCTCGCCGACGAGGTCCCGGAAAGAGGTTTCCTGGGTCCGCAAACTCGCGGGGGAGCCACCAGCGGCCTGTTCGTGTATGTGGCAGATGTGGATGCGGCGTTTGCGCGCGCTCTGGCGGCCGGCGCTACCGAGCAGATGCCGGTTCAGGACATGTTCTGGGGCGACCGCCACGGTCAGCTCATAGATCCCTTCGGGCACAGTTGGAGCCTGGCTACTCGCAAAGAGGATGTCTCACTGGAAGAATTGAACCGCCGATCGCAGCAATTCTTCGCGCAGACGGGCGGCGGGACCTGAAATCCCGAAAATTGCCGCCAGGCACGAGGCCCACGACAGGCGCCTCGCGGCAGTTCCGGGGCGCCAGTTCCTCTAGTTCCCGGCGCCGCTCGCCGCCGCCCTGACCTCACCCCATCCGTCGCGGGCTTTACTTCACCGAGCGAAAGGCCCGATGGTTACGGCCTACGGCTGGCAGGCGCCCAGGCCGGCCGCCCTGAGGACGGCTTCCTCGACGGCGCTCCCAGTGCAGCAGGCGGCGAGCCGGCCGTCAATGACGACCGACGGTACACGACGGATCCCATACTGCTCGGCTGCTTTCCGCACGGCGGGGTCATCCCGCAGATCGTGGACGCGGACGCTGCAGCCCGGACCGGTCAGGCTTTCGATCTTCTTTGCGACCTCCTGACACAGAGGGCAACCGGCGCTGAACAACTCTATGTATGTCATGGCGTTTTCACCTCGCTTCTACCTGTTAGTGGAACACCGCGCCAGCGATTTCGCGCCCCGCCGGTGCGGTGACACCTATAGGATGAACCTTGCAGTGGCTTGAGGGTTCAACTAAGAACCGACCTCCGTGACGAAGGCCGGC
Organism: Bryobacteraceae bacterium; assembly: GCA_035575135.1. Lineage (GTDB taxonomy): Bacteria > Acidobacteriota > Terriglobia > Bryobacterales > Bryobacteraceae > JANWXD01. The sequence continues at coordinate 16,071 of DATLYE010000091.1, read as the reverse complement.
ATAAGGCTTCTCCTAGAGCGATCCTTTTCCCGGACTTTGAAGCGGCCCCGGTCAAGAGCGGAGGTCGTCTATGCGCGGGAGGGCCCATCGCATTGGGGGCCGTGGAGTATGGCCCGGTCGCCAGAGCTGCCGTCTATAAGTGGTTGGAAAGAAATGGTGGGCGGTCGCAGGCTCGAACTGCGGACCTCCTGCTTGTAAGGCAGGCGCTCTGACCGGCTGAGCTAACCGCCCCGGCCTTCTTCCATCCTACCGCCAAAACCGGTTGTCAAAAACCGGGGACGCTCCAATCTCTCTGCTACACCAGAAGCTTCTCGACCACTTCGCCTGCAACGTCCGTCAGGCGGAAGTGGCGCCCCTGATACTGGTACGTCAGCCGCGTGTGATCCACGCCGAGACAATGCAGGATCGTCGCTTGCAGGTCATGCACGTGCACCGGGTCGGAGACGATGTTATAGGAATAATCATCCGTCTCTCCGATCGTGATCCCGGGCTTGATGCCGCCCCCCGCCAGCCACATGGCGAAACACCGGGGATGGTGATCCCGCCCGTAATTGGTCTCCGTCAGCCGGCCCTGACAGTACACCGTGCGCCCAAACTCGCCGCCCCAGATCACCAGCGTTTCCTCCAGCAACCCGCGCTGCTTCAGATCCAGGATGAGCGCCGCCGAAGGCTGGTCCACGCTCTTGCACTGCAAGGCAATATCTCGTGGCAAATCGTTGTGCTGGTCCCAGCCGCGCTTGTAGAGCTGAATGAACCGCACCCCGCGCTCCACCAGACGCCGCGCCAGCAGGCAGTGATGGGCATAGGTGCCCGGCTTGCGCGCCTCTTCACCATACAGCTCGAAAACATGATCCGGTTCGTTCGACAGGTCCACGAGTTCGGGCACGGAGGCCTGCATGCGGAACGCCATCTCGAACTGCGCGATGCGCGTTTCGATCTCAGGGTCGGCGTAAACCTGCGCCCGGGTGCGGTTCAGCTCCTCGAGGCTGTCGAGCATCAGCCGCCGCAGATCGCGATCCACGCCCGGGGGATTGGACAAATAAAGCACGGGGTCGCCTCCGGAGCGGAACTGCACGCCCTGGTAGCGGGAAGGCAGAAAGCCACTTCCCCAGAGGCGCGAAAACAGCGGCTGGTCAATGTTGAGCGCGCTCGATTGCGACACCAGAACCACAAATGCAGGCAGGTTCTGATTCTCGCTGCCCAGACCGTAACTGACCCAGGCCCCCATGCTGGGACGCCCCGGCTGCTGGCTCCCGGTCTGAATGAAGGTGATGGCCGGATCGTGGTTGATCGCCTCGGTGTGGACGCTCTTGACGATGGCAATATCGTCCACGATGCGCGCGTGGTAAGGAAGCAGTTCGCTCAGCCAGGCTCCCGACTGACCGTGCCGGCGGAACTTGAAAATCGAGTTGGCGACCGGAAGCGTACCTTGGCCCGAGGTCATGCCCGTGATCCGTTGGCCCATCCGAACCGAGTCCGGCAATTCCGTACCGCGCAACCGTTCCAGCTGCGGCTTGTAATCGAACAGATCGATCTGCGACGGACCGCCCGACTGATGCAGGAAGATGACATGCTTGGCCTTGGGCGGAAAGTGCGGCAAACCTGCAAGACCGCCCGTTTTGGGATTGATCGCCGCCGTCCCGCCGAACAGCCTGGGCTCGAGCAGCGACGCCAGCGCGGCCACTCCGAGGCCCGTGCTCGTCAGCGAAAAGAAATGACGCCGCGTGATCGCCAGGCGCAACTCATCGTGGCAGCACATGAACCAGCCTCCTCCGGACGTTGATCCTATAATAACTCCGTCGCAAAGCCTGCAAGCTGCTCGCCGGCTCCTGCAGGATCGAGAAAAGGAGAATCCAATGACGGCGGCCGATCACTTCATTCATGCGCTCCAAGCACAAGGTGTCGCCTGGATGGCCACCCTCTGCGGACACGGACTGGATCCGCTTTATAGTGCGGCGAAAAAGGCCGGCCTGCGGCTTGTCGACACGCGCAACGAACAGACCGCCAGTTATATGGCGGAGGCTTGCGGCAAGCTGACGCGCCGCGCGGGAGTCTGCGCGGTCTCCAGCGGTGTGGCGCACATCAATGCACTCGCCGGGGTCGCCAATGCCTGGTTCGACGGCTCCCCGATGCTGCTGGTGACAGGCGCCGGCGCGCTGCGCACAACCGGCCTCGGCCATTTTCAGGACATGCACCATAGCGCCGCGGCACGGCCCATTGTGCGCTACGCGCGCACAATTGACCATCCGGCCCGAACGGTGGAGCTCCTCGATGCGGCGCTCCGTACCGCCACCGGTTCGCCCCCGGGTCCTGTGCAGCTTACCTTCCCGATGGATGTTCAGAACGCATCCATTGATGAAAGCGAACTCGTCCGGCCCGTACCGCAGCCGGCTTGCAGGCCGGTCGAGGACGATCCGGGCGAGGTGGCGCGCCGCCTGAGCCAGGCGCTGCAGCCGCTGATCGTAGCCGGCAGCGGCCTGTTTTACGCCGCGACCTCCGATGCGATGCTGCGCTTCGCCGAGCGTTTCTCGATCCCGATCGTGGTACCGATCTGGGACCGGGGCCCCATCAACCGCGCAAGCGACACGTTCCTCGGTGTCATCGGCGCTGCCACCGGCGGCCCGCGCCTGCTGCCGGAGGCCGATTGCATCATCCTGGCCGGGGCCGTCGCGGACTACCGCGTCGGGTTCCTGCAGCCGGGCGCGGTGCGGCCGGAAGCGGCCATCGTGCGCCTCAGCCGCGCTTTCCCGGAGCTCCAGGAGATTTGCGAACGGCAGGGCCTGCGTGCCTTCACGGCGTGGCTCGCCGAGGCACGGCGACGGCGCGAGGTCTTCCGCCAGGGTATCGAAGATTCCGCCGCCGCACAACTGCGCGCGGGCACGCACGCCGTTCACATTCTCTCTGCGCTGCGACGCGTCATGACGGACGACACGGTTTTCCTGGTGGACGGCGGCAGCATCGGCCAGTGGGTGCATCAGTGGTTCTGCGACCGCTACCCGGAGCACTGGCTCACCTGCGGGCGCAGCGGCGTGGTCGGGTGGGGCATCGGGGGCGCCATGGCCGCCCGCCTTGTCTTCCCCGAACGCCCCGTAATTCTCTTGTCCGGCGACGGCGCCTTCACCTTCAATGTCGCAGACCTGGAATCCGCCGTGCGGCAGCGACTGCCGTTTGTGGCCATTGTGGCTGACGATCAGGCGTGGGGGATCACCCGTTCGGGCCACGAGCGGCAATTCGGTGAGCCCATTGCGAGTGTCCTCGGGCCCGTGCGGATGGACCGGCTCGCCGAGTCGCTGGGCGCCCGCGGTGTGCGCGTGGACCGCCCCGAACAAATCGCGCCCGCTCTCGAACAGGCTCTGGCTGCACCGGAAGTGACCGTGATCCATATCCCCATCGTGGGCGGCCTCCCCGGTGAGGCTGCCTGAGGTCCGAACCACGCTACGCTGGAGCGGGGAGGATCCTCATGCAAGCACTACCTGAGTCTGTCTTGAGATTCCGCGATCGTTATCCAAAGGTGTGGGAGGCGTTTGACCGGCTGGGGACGGAGTGCCACGAAGCGGGCCCGCTCGATGAGAAGACCCGGCGGCTGCTCAAACTGGCGCTGGCCCTTGCGCACCGTCACGAAGGCGCTGTGCATTCGGCGGTACGGAACGCGCTTGCTTCCGGCGTGAGCGCGGACGAAATGCGGCATGCAGCCTTGCTGGCCGTTACGACGATCGGATGGCCGGCTGCATTTGCAGCTCTGACGTGGATCGAGGAAGCACTCGAGCAGAGCGGCCGATCGGGCACGTGAAATGGCGCGCGGGGGCGTGCTGCGGCGTTACCTTCTGCTTCAGATCCCGGGATGGATCCTCGTAGCCCTGATCCTGGCAGGGCTCTGCCGCTGGGCGGATCTGCCTCTGTGGGCCGCTTTCGCGGCTTATGCGGTTTATGTGGGCAAGGATCTTGTACTCTATCCGTTCCTCAGGCGCGCCTATGAGCCGGATGCCGGCGCCGGAGTCGAACGGCTGGCGGGCGAACGCGCGGTTGCCGAAACCGAGCTGAACCCGGAGGGCTTCGTGAGGGTCCGGGGCGAACTCTGGAAAGCTCAGCTTGAGCCGAACAGCGCCCCCGTGCATCCCGGCGAGCCTGTCGTAATCGTTTCGGGACGCGGCATGAGACTCACCGTGCGGAAGGCGCAGTCCTGAGCCGGAGCTCAAAAACCGCACCCGACGCCGATAAGGCTGGCGTGGATCCGTTCCTGGACAATGCGGAGCGGTTGCTGGAAACCGCAGCCGCCCCCGGGGGCATTCTCGAGCGGCCCGAGTGGGTCGTGCTGGTCGGTCCGGACAGCGCCATCCGCATGCTGGCGGAAACCGACTGGCCTCTGGAATCGCTGCGACTTCATCATGGTGCGCGGATGGCCTACCGCGTTTCGCGCACGCAGGGCAAGGTGCGCGTCGAGGGCCGGGCGGATCGGCGGAGTTGCATTCTCGAGCGACACCTCGGCCTGCCCGGCGGTTTCCTCGCGCGGGCCGGATCCGCCCATGCTCACGGAGCGGGCAGCGGGGTCTCCAGGGAAGCGCCGCCACGGGCGGCATCGGCGCCCGCAGGCCCGGAATTTGCCCGGCTGAGCCTGCTCAGGATCCACCGCACGTAATTCAGGGTCTCCGGGAACGGAGGCAGGCCGCCGGCGGCGGCGACCGCCGAGGGTCCGGCGTTGTAGGCTCCCAGAGCCAAGGACAGATCGCCGCCGTAGCGGTCGAGCAGCCTGCGCAGATAGCGCACACCGCCACGGATGTTCTGTTCCGGATCGAAGACGTCGCCGACGCCCAGCTCCCGAGCCGTGTCCGGCATGAGTTGCATCAATCCGAGCGCTCCTTTCCGGGAAACGGCGCACGGATCAAAACCCGACTCCTTCTCGATCACGGCCCAGACAACAGCTTCATCGAGTGCCGCGCGCTGGGCCGCGTCCTGTACGATCGGTGCGATGTCCTGCCGTTCTACCGGAGGGCACGGCGTGTTCATCAGGCCCGCCGGATCAGCGGGAGCTCCGGCCGCCGCATCGGCTTCCGGCGCGGCCGCAGGGGTTACCTCGGGGGCTTGCGAAGCTCTTTGCTGGAGTTTGACGGAAGCCAGTTGCTGCTGGATGGCCTGCTCCATGGCGCGGACGGCTTCTCTTTGGCGCTCGATCGAGCGTTGAAACGCCTCGTCCGGCGCCGGCGGCTGTCCGGCCCCACAGAGTAAGGTAAATGCGCCTGCCAGGGCACTAAGTCGAACACCCGTCATGGCACCGTTTGCGGTAAACCGCCTCGAACCGTCCGATGAGAGAGGCAGAAGAGCGAAGGACTCGGGCGGGCGGGCCGCACGAGTCCTGGAAGGAGCACGTTATGGAGATCACGGCGTTGCACCGGCCCGGACCCGTGCAATCGGCTGCTCCGCAGCCTGTGGCGCCGGAGCAGGCGGCGCAGAACCGTGAACTGATCCAGGCCGTCAAGGCTCTCAACGCGGCGGAGCTGTTCGGACAAGACCATGAGCTGACGTTTCTGGTTGATCGGGAAACACAGCGGCCGGTCATCCGCGTGGTGGACCGCAAGACCCGCGATGTGATCCGGCAGATCCCGCCGGAGTACGTCCTGGAGCTGGCTCGCGAGTTTCTCCGCACGCAGGAATGAAACAAGATCACGGGATCGTGGCTCAACTCGCCTTCCCCGGCCGATATGAGTTGTGGGAGGGCATGCATGACCATCAGTGCGCACCAGGCGTACCTGGAAAGCCGGGTGCTCTCGGCCAGTCCGCTGGAACTGGTCCGGATCCTCTATCGGCTTGCCATCGAGCGGTTGCGTGAAGCCAAACTGCATCAGGCCTCCGGCGATGTCCTGGCCCGCTCGAGGGCGCTGACCGCCGCCTCGGAAGTTCTGGCCGAGCTGACCTGTGCCTTGGATCTTCAGAAGGGCGGCGAGCTCAGCCGGCGCCTGGCGGAGCTCTACCAGTACATGCAAGTACGGCTTCTCGAAGCCAACTTTCGCCAGGACATGGCGCTCGTGGATGAAGTAATCGGTCTGCTTGCGACCTTGCTGGAGGCATGGCAGCAGATCGAACCGGAACCGGAGACGTCGGCCGATCCGACTGCGCTCAATCCTGCTTGCCTGCATCCGGCCTCTCTGGACCTGAGCGCGTAGCCGTTTCGGCGGCCTCAAGGCCGTCCCGGATCAGACGGGCCAAACCAAGGCCGCCCCCCGCCGCCAGCGCGCGGGCGAACTCCTCTTCGGCCATCTCCATGGCGGCAGCCGCCGCGTCCTCGCTGTCGGTTCCAAGCCAGCCCCCGAAACCCGCCTCCCGCGCCGACTTGAGCAGCCGCGCCAGCAGCAGAGCCTCGAACTCGCGCGCGGCTTCTTCAACTCGCACACGGGAGGCATCCGTTTGCGCAGGCTCCGGCCCGGCAGCGGGACGCAAGGGGTGCAGTTCCATCTCAAATCACCTCGATTTCGGCCTCAAGGGCGCCGGCCGCCCGCAAATTTTGAAGAATGGCGATGATGTCCCGAGGGGTCGTGCCCACGGACATCAACGCCCGGACCAGTTCTTCCACGGTCGCCCCTTCCTTGAGCACCACGTTGCGCGCCTTGTCTTCCTTGATGCCGACCCCCACCTGGGGAACCACTTGCGTGGTTCCGGGTGACAGCGGCGGCGGCTGAGAGACGGCGAACGCGGTTTGAATCTCAACCGTGAGGTTGCCGTGCAGGATGGCCACCGGCGAGATGCGGACCTCTTTGCCCATGACGATCGTCCCGGTGCGCTCGTTGACCACCACTTTGGCCGGCCGGTCCGTTTCCACCGTCAGTTGCTCGAGTTCCGCAATGAACTCCGCCAGCCGCGACGCGAACGCTTCCGGGACGCGGACGCTCACCAGGGCGGCGTTGTCGGCGCGCGCTGCCGGTTCACCGCCGCCCGAGAATTTCCGGTTGACGGCTTGAGCGATCCGCACGGCCGTGGAAAAATCAGCGTGGCGCAGCTGGAGCCGCAACTGGGTTCCCGGCTCGGCCGTGGGCGCGGGCCGCTCCACAGTGGCTCCGTTCGGAACGCGCCCGACCGTGGGATGGTTCACCGTCTGCGTCGTACCCAGGCGCCCGGCCACAAACCCGCCCGTCACCACCGGTCCCTGCGCCACGGCGTAGACGCGCCCGTCGGCGCCGCGCAGGCTGGTCAGCAGCAACAGCCCGCCCTGCAGGTTGGAGGCGTCGCCGATTGCCGCCACGGTCACGTCAATTTTGGTGCCCGGCTGCGCGAAGGGCGGCAGCACGGCCGTAACCATGACCGCGGCCGTGTTGTTGACGCGGATCGCCTCGGGGGCGACCGAAACCCCCATGCGCTCCAGCACGTTGGTCAAGCTCTGGGCCGAAAACACGGTCTGGCGGCGGTCTCCCGTTCCGGCCAAACCGACAACGAGACCGTAGCCGAGCAGTTGGTTCTCCCGCATCCCTTCGAGGGAAACCAGCTCTTTAAGGCGCGTTGCCCCCGGAAGCGGAGTGGAGGCGGCCAGTGCCGCCAGCCACACCAGAGCTTTTCTCATACCCGCCGGCACCTCCTAGAAGGGCAGCAAACCGAGCAAGAGCCGGTACAGGAAAAACGGCCGCCGCACGGCATCGGCCACCACGCCTTTGCCGTTTACCTTCACCTCGAGCTGCGCGATGCGGTCGGAGCGGATCACGTTGCCCGGACTCAAATCCTCCGGCCGGATGACACCTCGCACGACCACCGACTGGCGCTCGGAGTTGACCTGCACATCCTTGGCGCCTTCGATGACGAGATAGCCGTTCGGCAGCACGTGAGTCACGCGGGCTGCCAGCGTCGTGCTCAGCACGGTCTCGCGGCTGGTCGAACCTTCGCCGTTCAGCTGCGATTCGCCCGCAAGATCCGCCAGATTGGCCAAAGGACCGGCTGCGCGCGTAATGCCTCCGAGAGCGGCCACGGAACCCTTCGCCCCCGCCGAGCGCGCCGTTTTGGTTGCGCCCTTGGCCAGCGCGGTGGCCCGCTCGACAACCAGAATGGTGACCACGTCATCCACCTGGGCGGCGCGCACATCGCGCGCCAGATCCGCAAACCGTGCCGTCGGAGACCAGATCGCACCCGGCGCCGCTTCGGCCTCCGGTCCGCTCCGGCTCATGGCCTCCTCGATATACCGGTCGAGCGCCGAAGACGGCTGCCGCCGGCTCCGCTCGGCGCCGCTCAGACCCAGGCAAAGCAAAACCACCAAGAATGCGATCTTCACGGTGTCCTCCTGTCTGCGAGTCCCGCCGCCGGGGCCACTGCCCGCCCGGGGCCTTCCACACGCGCCCGAAACGTCCTGCCTGTGGCGAGATTGCGCACCCTGACCAGCTCACCCAGCCGGCCGTCCGATTCGGCGCGCCCTTCGAGCACCACCCGCGCCGCTCCGCTGGCCGCCTCGACGCGCACCGTCGCTCCCCTGGCTATCTCCGGCGCATCCTCCACCGCTTGACGCGGCAGCGGAGCACCCGCCGCCACCGCCTGCCGTAGCAGGCGCCCGGAGACCTCTTCGATCGAAGCAAACCAGGCTCCCCGATCGGGAAACCCCTCGTATTCTTCCAGCCGCACGTCGTCGTTGCGGATCAACTGCCCCGGCTTGAGCGGCACGGCCGCAACTACGCGAACGCCGTTGGAGCGGACCCGAACGCGTGCCCACACCGGATACCTCCGGCTGCTCCCGTAACGCACCCATCCTTTCCAGAGCACCGGCGCCGCGCCGTCGGAAACCGGCGGCCGCGCCAAGCCGGAAATCGGAAACTCGAGCGTCCCGGCAGGAACCGGTTGCCGGCTCCACTCCATCACTTCGATGCGGACCTGCGGGTCTTTCAGGGCATGCTCCATCGCCGCACGCACCTGCTCTCCGTTGAGCGCTTCGATGCGGCGCTCAAAGCAGACCGAGGCCGGCTGAGGAAGCCTGACACCAAGCCGCACGCCCCACCGCGCCAGCTCGCTGGCCCGAACGTAACGCCGCGCTCCGGGCGCGGGCGCATAACCGAGTTCCGCCTCCGGCGGCGCCGCAGCAAACGCTGGCACCGCGCGCGCCAGATCCGCGGCCCGGATCCGGTCGGCTTCGACCGCGACGCAGCCGCCCCAGGCAAGCGAACCCGCCAGGCACTGAACCAGAAGCTTCATCGCGTCAGGTTGTTGATCTGCTGGTACATCTCGTCGGCCGCCTTGACGATTTTGGCGTTGGCCTCATAGGCCCGCTGGCTCACGATCAGGTTGATGAACTCCTCGACCACGCTGACGTTGGATTGCTCCAGATAGCCCTGCAGCAGCGTCCCGAGACCTTCCTGGCCTCCCGGCGTGCCGATGGTGGGATCCCCTGAGGCATCCGTGGGCAGATACAGATTCCTGCCGATGCTGTTCAAGCCTGCGGGATTTTGAAAATTGGCCAGCTGAATCTGGCCCGCCAGCTGCGCCGCCGTCTGGCCCGGCTGCGTGTAGCTCACCGTGCCGTCGGCTGCCACCGTAATGGATTGCGCATCCGGAGGAATCGTGATCTGCGGCTCGATCGGATCCCCGTCAAGTGTCACAAGATTCCCATCCCGGTCCAGATGGAACGAGCCGGCACGCGTGTAGGCAATCTCGCCCGAGGGAAGACGCACCTGGAAAAAACCGCGGCCCTGGATGACCAGATCCAGCGGATTGGAGGTCTGAATGAAATTGCCCTGCGAAAAGATGATCTCGTTCGAAGCGGCCCGGGTTCCCAGCCCGAGCTGCAGGCCGGTCGGAACCACGGTCTGCTGCCCGGCGGAAGCTCCGGGCGTCACCAGGTTCTGATAGAGCAGGTCCTGAAATTGCGCGCGGCGAACCTTGTAGCCGACCGTATTGGCGTTGGCCAGGTTATGCGCAATATTGTCCACATTCAACTGCTGCGCCGTCATCCCGCTGGCAGCGCTGTACAAAGCACGAATCACGTCCGTCCTCCTTGGCTTGATCTGAAATCGTTACCGGCCGCCACCGGACCGGTTCAGGAGCCCACACGCGCCACCTCCTCGACGGCGCGGCGGTTCATCTCGGCCCCGATCGTAACGGCCTTTTCGAGCATCTCGAACTGCCGCAGCACGCTCACCAGCCGCACCGCTCCCTCGGCGGCCGAAACATTGGAAGACTCGAGCTTGCCCTGGCGCACCTCGGCCTGCGCAGCCACGCGCGCCGCCCCCGCGGGAGCCTCAAAGTAATTCTTGCCGCGTTTGACGAGCAGGCTGCGATCGGCGAAATCCACGATTTCCAGCTGCCCGATCACCTGACCCCCCTGCGTCACCGTGCCGTCGGCAGCCACTTCGATCGGAACGCCGGCAGACACCGTAATCGGGTTTCCGTCCGTTCCGCGCAAAGGGAAACCTTCGGCCGTGGCCAGCACGCCCGCGCCCGCAATCCGGAAATTACCGCTGCGTGTGTACAAGGGCCCGGAGGGTCCGTTCACCGCGAAAAACCCGGGGCCTGACAAGGCCAAATCCAGAGGGTTGTTGGTCGGTTTGAGGGAGCCTTGGGAAAAGTCCGTCCAGTGCCTCTCGATAACCGGCAGCACGGCGCTGTAGGAGCTTTCGCCGGAACTGAGCGCCGCGGCAGCCTCCGCAGAAATATAAAGACTGTAGAATTCGCGGTCCGCCTTGAACCCGTCCGTCGCTTGATTGGCCAGGTTGTTGGCCAGCATCTCGAGCGACTCCATCCGCGCCCGCAGGCCGCTGGCGGCAGCGATGGTCAGTGCGTCCATACGCCGTTTCTGTCTCCGCCACCTCCATAGCACGCGGCTCGCCAAGCAACGGCACGATCCAAAGGCTGGAAAATCACAGCGCAAGGACGATAAGCCCATCAGCCGAAGCTTGCTCGGACGACGCGGTTTTGGCGGTCGCCGCTCGATTGCCACAATTCTGCCGGGCGCAATCCTGCTAACTCCTTGCGGGTTGGTGCCGCGACGGTGGCCGTCCAACTGCACGGAGCCGCAACGTGACCGGCGTCTGGCCCAGCTTGGCGTTGACCGCGGCTCCCATGCAGCTTGGCGTTCGAGCCGACGATGATCCTGCCGGCGCAACGGGTGCGGCGCCCGAGGCCCGGCCGTCGGGTGCGGGCGAGTTTACCGGGCTTTTCGAGGCGCTGCTTGGTTCCAAGCCAGCTCGGCCCGAACCCGACGAACAAGGGTGGCTGCCCGCTCTCTCGGCTCCGAGCGAGGGCTTACAATCCAGCAGGCTGCCTCTGGAAGGCGCAGTCGCGCTCGATACGATCGGTCCGGCGCCGGGCGAGAGGCTTACACCGCGAGGTCCGCTGCCCTTGCAACGGCACAAGGCACGAGCGGCCGAGGAGTCGCAATCGCCGCTGCCAGCGGATCGTTTGCGGGCGTTCCCGGCAGTGCCGCCAGCCCTCGCAGCGGGGATTCCCGAGAATCCGGCCGGACTGCCTGCTTCTACCAAGCAGCCTGCGGAGGGCCTGCTTGCGGCTTCGAGCGCCAATGCGCCAGCAGAGCAGCTCGCTCAGGCCAACGCCCGCGAAGCACTTGCCAGCCGGCCCGAGCTGCCGCTCGATGGGTTCGAGGAACCGCCCACCGCGACTGCACGGGCGGGGCCGGAGGCGAAGCCCGGAGACGACGAGTTGCGGCCACGGAAAGAAACGGCCTCCGCGCGAGAACTCCACCGCTCCGCCGGGACTTCCGAGACCCGCCCGGGGATCGCTGTCGCTCCGGAGCCGGAGCCCGCGCAGCCGACTCCGACACCGAACGTCGCAGCGGATTCAACCGCTGTGCGGACGGCGCCGGTCGCTGATTCCGTGCGGCCGGCGGCAGGGCTCCCGGAACTCCACCGGCAGGCCGGCCCGCGCGATCTTGCGCCGACGGGGGCCGAGAGGACAACGGATCGCGACGGAACCGGAACGCCGCACGCCATCGTGCCGATCGCGCCGGCACGAGCGCTGCTGCGCGGCGAACCGGTCTTCGCCGTACGCATCCTGCCGCCGGAAACCGCCTCTGTGCGGAACGGGCGGGCGGAGGGCGTAAAGGCCACGCCGGACGCGGACGTGCATGTAGCCATGAAGGCGGAGCCAGTACTAATCGAGGAGCCGGCAGCGGAGTCGCGACCGCTACCGGCCGCCCGTGCCGCCTCTGGCGTGGAAGCTCGAGCCGTCCTCACCAGGCGACACACCGAAGCCTTCGAATCGGCCCCGGAGCGGATCTCCGAACCTTACGCGCAGCGGGGAGATGTGCGCCCCCCGGTGGTAGCGGCGGTCAGCCGCCCGGTTTCCCCTGAGGTCCCCTCGGAAGCCACGCCTCCGGAAGTGTCTCCGAGCCGCAGTCCGGCCTCGCAGCCGGAAGCCGCACCGCCGCAGGACGCAAATGTCCGCCGGATCACGCTCGAGCTGGAGGGCGCAAGCGGCGCGCGCGTGCGGCTGGATGTGCGGGACCGCGCCGGGGAGATTCATGTGGCTGTCTCGGCCCGCGGCACCGCTGTGGCGGCGCTGCGCGAGGGAGCGGCGCAGTTGGTCAACGGCCTTCAGGCCCGCGGCCTTGCGGCGGAGTTGATCGGAGCCCCTGCAGCAGCCGGCACTCCGGGGCCTGCTGAGGGAAGCGCCCGGGAGCAAACAAGCCCGGACAGCGCGCCCCTGCCGTCGGGTTGGGAGCACGGCTCCGGCGGCGACCCCGGCGGGCGCCGCCGCCAGGCCGAGCAGCCTCGCGAGGAATTTCAGGATTGAACGCGATCGAAACCAAGGAGGAAGTGAAGCGATGATCACGCAAGTCGGAGCGGCGGCAAACCAGGCCGCCGGCCAGGAGACCCGCCCGGTGGTCAACGAACCGCAAATGGTGACCAAGGACGCGTTCCTGCGCCTGCTGGTGGCGCAGATCAAGAATCAGAATCCGCTCAATCCGGCCGACGGTATCGAGTTTTTGACGCAACTGGCCCAGTTCACCGAACTCGAGCAGATGCTCGAGATCCGGAAGCAACTGGAAGTGCTGGCTCGCCAGCTCGCGCCGCAGCCGGAGGCCGCCGGCACCTGAAACGGGCCGGCGCAGGCGACAGGATCGAGAAAACAAGGAGGACATTCGATGGCATTTACAGCATTTTCGACGGCGCTTTCCGCGCTCAACGCACACACGACGGCGGTGGACGTGGTGGGCAACAACTTGGCCAACCTGAACACCCCCGGGTTCAAGGCAAGCACGGTGGTCTTTCACGACTTGGTGACGCAGGCTCTGGGACTGGGCGAAACGCAGGTCGGCCTGGGCGTGGCGCGCCCGCTCACGCTCCGCCAGTTTACGCAGGGAACGCTGCAATCGACGGGCGGGAGCCTGGACGCCGGCATTCAAGGCGACGGCTTTTTCGTGCTGCGGGACCGCAACGGGGCGCTGTTGCTGACGCGCGCGGGAAATTTCCACGTGGACGCCGAGGGGAATCTGCTGACGGCGACCGGCGAGCGCGTGCAGGGCTGGACCGAATCCGGGGGCGTGCTCGATACCAACCGGCCCATCGGCAACATCGTGGTGCCGGTCGGGACACTGCGTCCGCCCCTGGCTACGGCGAACTTCTCGCTGGTATTGAACCTGAACGCTGCGGGCACGGTCGGCCAGCCGGATGGCACCTTCTCGACGCCGGTGGAAGTGGTGGACTCGCTCGGGGTGACGCACGTGCTTACGGTAACGTTCACCAAGACCGGCGCCAACCAGTGGGACTACGACGTGACGATCATGGGCGACGAGGTCTCCGGCGGCACGCCCGGCACCCCGCTGTCGCTGGCCAACGGGACCCTGGACTTTGACGCGCAGGGCCAGCTGCAATCGCCTCCGGCCTCCGGCGGGCCGATCGCGATCAGCATCACCGGACTGGTCAGCGGCGCGGCCGACATGGACATCTCCTGGCACCTGTACGCTCCCGACCAGACGCCGCTGCTGACGCAATATGCGCAGACTTCCGCCGTGGCCGCCCTCTCGCAAGACGGCCTGACGGCGGCGCAGCTGGTGCGCGTGGGACTGGCCGACGGCGGCAAGATCCTGGCGCAGTATTCCAACGGCGAGCAGCGGGTGGTGGGGCAGCTTGCCCTGGCCGTCGTGCGCAATCCCGACTCGCTGATGGCGGTGGGCAACAACAACTTCCAGCTCACGGCGCTGAGCGCCGCGCCGGCCATCGGCCTTCCGGGAACGGGCGGCCGCGGCAAGGTCTTCGGCGCCTCGATTGAATCCTCGACCGTGGACATCGCCCAGGAGTTCACCAATCTGATCGTTTTCCAGCGAGGCTATCAGGCCAATGCGCGGGTGGTCACCACGGTGGACGAGATTAGCCAGGAGACCATGAACCTGAAGCGGTAACCGGAAGCCCGACCGGACAGCTGAGTGAACCGGCGTATGGATCCCAAAGCAGCGATGGCGGCTCTCGGCGAAGTGCCGCTCGATGTCGAAGCCGAGCTCGGCCGGCCCGTACTGACGCTGGGGCAACTGATGGCTCTGCGCCCGGGCGCGGTGGTGACGCTCAACCGCGCCGCCGGAGAAAACCTGGAAGTGCGCGTGGGAGGGGTCCTCATCGGTTACGGCGAAGTGGTGCTGGTCGAAAACGTGGCGGCGATCCGGTTGACCGACTTCGTGCCGCTGCGAGCGGAGCGGCAGAAAGGAGCGGAACAGGCGTGAGTTGGCTCGGGCAGGCGGGAATGGTGGCGGCCGGGTGGCTGGCGGGCCTGTGGCGCGCGCCGGGCCGGGTGCGGGCGGCCCGGGCACGGGCACGGATCGAGCGGCTGGAGCGGCTGGTGCTTTCCCCGCACCACTCCCTGCATCTGGTGCGCGTGGCCGGACGCGCGCTTCTGGTGGGCGTCTCCCCGGCAGGGATTCAGGTTCTGGAGCGGATTGCGGAGCCGGGGCCTGCGGAGGAATGGGGAGGCGACGGGCTATGAGGCTGACCCGGTGGTTGCTCGCCGCTGCCGCTTCTGCGGCCGCCCAAACCGCTCCCGTCGGACTGGGCCGCATCGAGCAGGGCACGCTGAGCGTTCCGATGCAGGTGGTCCTGCTTCTGACGCTGCTCACGCTTCTGCCGGCGGTTGTTGTTTCGGTGACCCCGTTTTTGCGCATCACGCTGGTCCTGCACTTTCTGCGGCAGGCTCTGGGGACGCACTCGGCTCCTTCCAACCAAGTCCTGATCGGGATGGCTCTGTTTCTGACTTTGATCATCATGCAGCCGGTCGGGGCGGAGATCTACCAGAAGGCCTGGATTCCTTTGGAGAAGCAGCAAATGAGTCTGGCTGAGGCGGCCCGCGAAGGGGCCAAACCCCTCAAGACATTCCTGCTGCGGTTTGCGCGGGAAAAGGACATCCGCCTGTTGCTGGAGATCACCCGCAAGCCGGCGCCGGCCCGCCCGGCGGACCTGGAGCTGAGCGTGTTGATTCCCGCCTACATTCTTTCCGAGCTGAAGGCCGGCTTTCAGATCGGGGCCGTGTTGTTCCTGCCGTTCCTGGTGATTGATCTGGTGGTCTCCGCCGTGGTCCTGTCGGTGGGCATGATCCAGCTTCCGCCAGTGATGATCTCGGCACCGTTCAAGATCCTGCTGTTCGTGCTGGTGGACGGGTGGAATCTGGTCATCGGCTCGCTGGTGCGGAGCTTCTACCAATAGCCGGGAGGCGAACGGGATGAGTCCGGAGCTGGTGGTGGAAACGGTGCAGCAGGCTCTGCTGACGGCCTTCTGGGTGGGTGCACCGCTGCTGGCCGTGGGTTTTGCGGCGGGCGTGGTCGTGAGCCTGGTCCAGATCGTGACTTCGATTCAGGACACGGCATTCAATTCGGTGCCGCGCCTGGCGGCCTTTCTGGCAGGCCTCGTGTTGCTGCTGCCCTGGATGCTGGAGCGGCTGATCCGCTACACGGTTGTGTTGCTCAGCGATTTCACGCGCTATGCCCGTTGAGCTAAAGCTTCCGCTGGAGACCGTCTGGGCCTTCTGGCTGGTTCTGGCGCGCGTTGCGGGGGCCTTGGCTTTGGTTCCCTTGCCGGGAGTTCGCAGCGGGGCGGAGCCCGCGCGGATCCTGCTGGCGCTGGCTCTGACGGCGGCGCTCTATCCGCGCTGGCCGCAGGGGATCGCCGGGGCGAC
>DATLYE010000090.1:0-35772 GCA_035575135.1 Bryobacteraceae bacterium | reverse complement strand
GGAGCAAACCGGAGATGACCCCTGAGGCGGTCTCCCGCCGCACTTTCCGCGCAACCACAACGGTCCAGAACACAAACACCGGCAGCAAAGACGGATCCACATGAAAGGCTCCTCCCCAGCAGGCGCCATAGGCAAACCAGCCCAGCCGCGACACCACATTCCCTCGAAACCAGTACAGCGTAAGCAGCTGCATCACAATCCAGGTCAACGCCCGCAACTGAGTCCCGCCAGCGTCGAGCATTAGATCACCCCAAACTCGGGGTACACAGGCAGCTAGCACTCCCGCCAGCATCCCCACCACAACGGGCAAGCCCGCCACCGCACCCAACAGCGGCAGCAACGCATATGCCAGGCTGGCCAGCACCGCGTTCAAAATCAGGCAGCCTAGCCGCCCCTCGGCGTCTGTTTCCGAGGCGCGGAAGACGAGGCTCCACAGAAAGGGGTAAGCAGGCGCGGAGTGCGCCGTCGGGCCGGTGGGAGAAGGATACGGATTGGCAAACTCACCCGTGGAGGCCAGGTTCCTGGCAATGTTTTCCGATTCTCCTCGGACGTTCTCCCTCTCGTACAGCTTCAAGGCCAAGATTGCCCCCACGCGGACCGCGAGTGCGATGCAGAAAATCACCAGACAGAAGCTTCGAAGGCTGAGGCGCTCGAGCCGGCAGGTGGCGGCGTCCGCCCACGCCCGCCACCAGGCATGACTTACCGGCGTCCCAAGGACCTGCATCAACGAGACCGGTACGGGACCGAATCTTAAAGCAATTGCGAGAAACAGTCAAGAGATTTGACCAACTGAACTAACGGTCCCGTACCACAACCGGGTTTTATCAGTTCTGATTCCTTATACCCTCATCTGCGGGGCGACCACCAAAAACCCATCAGCCTGGTGTGGCACCTTTTTCCGGCTGAGCTCAGGAACCAATAGCCTGTACCCCCATCCGCGGGGCGATAGTCCTACAGCTCACCCGCACCCGGCGAAGGGCGACAGACATAGCACTCCGGCGTAACTCCGAAACGGCGTTGGTAGGCTTGCTGAATCGCGGTAATAAAGCTCTGACTCTGGCCGGAAGCCGTCAAATTGACGGTACATCCTCCGAATCCCCCGCCGGTCATGCGCGCACCCAGCACGCCGGGCAGCGACAGCGCCGTGTCCACCAGAAAGTCGAGTTCTTCGCAGCTGACCTCGTAATCATGCTGGAGGCTACGATGGGAGGCGACGAGCAGCTCGCCCATGGCCGTGGTGTCCTGACGTCGGCAGGCCTCGACAAAGGCCACGACCCGCTCATTCTCCGTCACGACGTGGCGCGCCCGCCGGAGCGGAGCCGCCGGGATCTCGCCCGCCAGCTCCTCCAGCTCCGCCTCGCCGACGTCGCGCAGGCTTGCCACCCAGGGTCGCCGGCGCCGGACGGCGTCCACCGCTTCAGCGCATTCCCGTACGCGGTCGCGATAGGCCGAAGAGCCGAGTTCGTGCTTCACCATCGAGTTCACCGCCACGATCTCCACTCCCGGCGGCAGCGGCACGACTTCGTGTTCCAGGCTCCGGCAGTCAATTTTGATCGCGGCCCGCTCGCGCCCGAACAGGGAGATGTATTGATCCATGATGCCGCACGGCATGCCCACAAACTCGTTTTCGGCCCGCCGGCACAGCAGCGCCAGATCCAGAGGATCCATCCTGCGGTCCCCGAGCAAGGCCAGCGCCACGCTGACTTCGAGAGCCGCCGAGGAACTCAGCCCCGCCCCCGCAGGCACCGTGCTCCAGATGAGGAGGTCCGATCCTTGGATTTCGTATCCGGCGCGCACGAGCTCCCGGGCCACGCCTGCGACATAATCGGACCAGTGGCCGTGCCTCCCGGCGGACGAGATGGTGTCCACGGCCCACTCGGCGCCTTCCTGAAAGTTTTCGGAAAACACGCGCAGCCGGCCGCAGCGGTTCGGCGCCGCGGCGGTGTAACAGGCCAGATCGAGGGCCACGGGCAGGACGAAGCCGAGGTTGTAGTCGGTGTGCTCGCCGATCAGGTTGATCCGGCCCGGCGCGCGAAACAGTCGCGGCGGCGCGGCGCCGAAGCGCCGGTGGAAGGATTCCCTCAGGAAGCCCGCCGCGCCAGCCAAAGCAGCGCTCCTCCGAAAATGAGCATCACCAGCCCTGCATAAAGGTTCACGTTGACGTCGGTGAGGGGTGCGCGAGCATCCGGCGCCGCGAGGCCTTTCAGGCAAAGGATGGCGCCTACCAGCGCGAAAAACCAGCCCGAAGGAACCCGGAGATCCCACATACGCTCTACCAGAACCAGAGATTCAGCAGCAGGCACAGCACACCCACAACCACCGCCAGCGGCGCCGGGCGCCTGTACCATGCCACCCCCTGCTCCCGAGGCAGTTCGGTCAGCCCGTACACCAGCCCGCGCAACTCCTCGTCCGGTCGCGGTCGAGTCAGCAGGCTCACCGCAATGGTTACGACAAAACACGTACTCCAGGCGAAGATGGCGATCCAGAAGTTCTGAGCCATCGTGGAGGGAAACTCGTGCAGGACGGCGACCCAGCCCCCCTTGCCTTCGGCGCGCGTCAGTCCGTGCGTCAGCGCGGCCGCACCCGTACCTGCGAGCAGCCCGGAGAAGGCGCCATGGCCGGTCGCGCGCTTCCAGAACATGCCCAGCAGGAAGGTGGCGAACAAAGGCGCGTTCACGAAGCCGAAGACCAGCTGGAGCAGATCCATGATGTTGTTGTACAGGCGGGCCAGATAGGCCGTCGCCACCGACAGAGCCGTGCCGAATACCGTGGTCAGGCGGCCCACCCACAGATAATGCGAGTCCGGCGCCTGGCGGCGGATGTAGCTCTGGTAGATGTCGTAGGTCCAGACCGTGTTGAAGGCGGTGACGTTGCCCGCCATGCCGGACATGAACGACGCCATCAGCGCGGTGATCCCCACGCCGAGCATCCCGGAAGGATAGAACTGCGCCATCAAGGTCGTCAGCACCTGGTCGTAGTCATAGCCGTCCCCTTTCACCGGCAGCCGGTAGCCCGAGTTCATCTCCTGAAGCGCGACGGCGGCGATGCCGGGCACGATGACGATAAACGGGATCAGCATCTTCGGAAACGCCGCGATCAGGGGAGTGCGGCGGGCGGCCGACATCGAGTTCGCCGCCATGGCCCGCTGGATGACCAGGAAATCGGTGCACCAGTAGCCGAAGGAAAGCACGAACCCTAAGCCCGCCACCAGACCGAAGACTTCCACGCCCATCGGATTCTGGGAGGCCTCACTCATGTAGCGCCAGGAGTGAGTCATCGCCGCGGGCACCTGCGAGGAGATTCCTTGCCAGCCCCCGGCCCGGGCCACGGCCAGGATGGCCAGCGGTGCAAAGCCGAGCACGATCAAACAAAACTGAAGCACCTCGTTGTACATCGCGCTCGTGAGGCCGCCCAGGAAGGTGTAGATCAGCACGATGGCCGCCGAAAGCAGCACCGAGGCCGTGAAGCTCCAGCCCAGAACGAGCTGGAACAACAGGCCGAGCGCGTACATGGAGATCCCGGAGGAGAACACCGTCATCGCGGCAAAGGTCAGGGCGTTGAAGCCGCGCGTCTTTTCGTCGAAGCGGAGCTTCAGGTATTCGGGAACGGAGCGGGCGCGACTGCCGTAGTAAAAGGGCATCATGAAGACGCCCACGAAGATCATGGCCGGAATGGCGCCGACCCAGTAGAAATGGGCCGTCATGATGCCGTACTTGGCCCCCGAGGCGCTCATCCCGATCACCTCCTGGGCTCCGAGATTGGCCGCGATGAAGGCCAGGCTCGTGATCCAGACCGGCACGGAACGGCCGGAGGTGAGGAAGTCTTCGCTGGTCGTCACGCGCTTGCGCAGCAGCCAGCCGATGCCAAGGACGAAGGCGAAGTACAGCGCCAGGATCAGGTAGTCAACAAAGGAAAGCGTCAACGGACCCTCGTGACACCAGAAAATCGGAAACCGAAAAGTCTACCACACGTGCGCCGGCGGACTCCTCGGAGGCGAGCGCCTCTTGCTGCGCCCGGGCCGGTGCAAAGCCGCTGCCCGGAACGGGCTCGCGGCCTAGAGCCCGCCTTTGCCGCGGGAGTCGGCAATGCGGCGCGCGATCACGTTCGCCACCGGCGGCGCCGGCTCGTCGCCGCGCACAGCTTCGTACAAAGCGAGCGCCTGCGCCGTACGGCCGGCTTTCTCCAGGCGCTCGCCGCAGACCAGCGCCGCATCGTGCAGCGCGGAGCGAATCTCGGCACGGCGGCGCCGCAGAGCCTCCATCAGCGAACGCGCCGCCGGTTCCGTCCCGATGCTGCCCAGGGCCGCCGCGGCCGCCTGCGCCACGGCTGCGTCGGAATCTTCCAGCCGCTGCGCCAGCAGCGGCACGGCGGCGGCGTCCCGGCGCACGCCGATCGAGTTGAGCACGCCGGCAAGGAGCGGTCCCTGAAGCTTGCGGGCGGCGTCCCGCAGCGCGGCGTCGGCGGAGGAATCCGGCAGCACTTCCAGCGTAAAGCGCGCATACGTGCTCAACTGCGGATCCTCCAAAAGCGGCGCGACGGCCGGGACGGCCTCCCGGCTGCCGATTTCGGCAAGGCGCTGGCAGATTTTCGCCTTCAAGAACACAGACGCTCCCGGATCCTTGAGCAACACCAACAGGGTGGAAGGCTGAAGCCTCCAGATTTCGCGCCATTTCTCCTGCGCAGGATGCGGCATCGCCTGTGCGGCTTGCTGGCCGAGCGTGGGACGCTGGGCGGGCGCCTGCGCCGCAGGCTGAGGCGCCGTCTGTGCAGCCGGTCGGGTTTCTTGCATGGGTTGTCTCCTCGCACGCTTCAGATGCGCCACGGCTCCCGCATGGCGCGCGAGCGCATGCGGTTGGCCTGGTCGTCGTTCAGGAACTCCTCCCGCGCCGGATCCCACCGCAGGGTGCGGCCGAGCTGCCAGGCGATATAAGCCGCGTGGCAGGCGATGTGAGCGCGCGCCGTCGCCTCCTCGTGCGAGCGCGGCTGCCGGCGGGAGCGCACGCAATCCAGAAAGTCGCGGACATGGTTCAGGGCGCGCGTGCCCGGCATGGTCGTCAGCTGGATCTCACTGCGGAGATTTTCCGAGGCCTCCATTTTGCCCGTATCCCCCGTCTCGACCCATCCGGCGTCGCCTTCGAAGCGCACGCTGCAGGTGCCCAGGCCCATCCAGCCCGTGTCGCGCATGACCAACTGGACGCCGTTGGCGTAGCGGCACAGGATATGGTTGCCCTGCGGCGTGTACTCGACGGGTGTGGTCTCGTCGGCGTTGTTGGCCCACTGGCACAAGTCCACCGTATGCGCGCCCCATTCGAGGATTCCGCCGCCGTGCAGGTCCCAGAAGCCGCGCCAGCGCCCGGCGATGTAGGCTGCGTTGTAAGGGCGCCACGGCGCCGGTCCGAGCCAGCGGTCCCAGTCCACCAGTTGTTTGGGGGGCTCGGGTTCCGGCGGCAGCCAGTCGTGCGTGGTGCGCGGGTCGAGCGTGTTGGCGTGCACCGTGGTCAGTTTGCCGAGCTTGCCGCTGCGTGCCATTTCCACCGCCAGGACGAAGTTGCTGATGTTGCGGCGCTGCGTGCCGGCCTGGAAGATCCGCCCGTAGCGTCGCACCGTGTCGGCCAGCGCCCGGCTCTCGGCAATGGTCATCGAGCAGGGCTTTTCGCAGTAGATGTCTTTGCCGGCTTTGGCGGCGTAAATGCTGATCAGGGCATGCCAGCGGTCGCTGGTGGCGATGAGCACGGCGTCAATGTCCGGCCGCGCCAGCAGCTCGAACATGTCGCTGTAGGCGGCGCAGTCGCGGTTGCCGTATTTTTTGTCGGCGAGGCTTTTGATCTCCTCCCGGCGCTCGTTGCGCACGTCGCAGACGGCCACGAACTGGACATCGGGCTGCTCGAGAAAATCATTGAGCACGGTCTGCCCGCGGCGCCCGATGCCGATGCCGCCCAGCGTGATGCGGTCGCTCGGAGGCGTGGCGCCGTTCAATCCCAGCACGGAGCCGGGGACGATCAGCGGGGCCGCGGGAGCCGCGGCGGCGCTGCGGAGGAATCTGCGTCGGGAATGCATACCATTCCCATACACCATCGCGGCCTGCCGCGCAACTCTGGTGTCCGCACGGGCGGAGCCTGCGCCTACCAGTAAAACTTCAGAGCCAGCACCATGCGCCGCGCGTCGGTGGTGGAAGTGTACTGGCCGAAGCGGGCGTTTACGTTCCTTCCCGCGTCGTCGAAGCGGGCCGCGGTGTCCACGCCGTTAAACTGCGGGTGGTTCCAGGTGTTGTAGGTCTCCCAGCGCAGCTGCAAGCGCCGCGTCTCGCTACGGCCCAGACGGAAGTTCTTGAACAGCGACAGATCCCAGTTGTTCACGCCGGGCCCGCGGATCGGATCCTTCGGCGCGTTGCCGATGCCAAAGGTGGCGGCGTCGGGCGGAGCGACGACCTCAGTGCGGAAGTGGCGCGTCACCGTGCGTTCGCTCTTGGGCAGGTTGGGGTTGCCGGTCAGCTTCACGCGGCTCCCGACGCCCGCGCCCGCCGCTCCGGTGATGTCCCGGGCGGTCACGAAGCTGTAGCCGAAGCCGAGCGGGCCGCCGGTGATAAAGGAGGCAATGCCGCTGATCTGCCATCCATCCAGCGCCCATCGCGCCACGCCGTGGTTCCAGCGCTTGCTGGCCGCAGGCAGGTCGTAAACAAAGTGCATGACGAAGTTGTGCAGCCGGTCGAACCCCGCCTTGCCGTAGTGCCACACCCGGCGGTCCACAAAGGGATTCAACGTATCGTTGTTGCCGTCCACAAAATCCATGGCCTTCGACCAGGTCCACGTCAGGCCGAACATCAGCCCCTGGGCGAACCGGCGGTTCAGCTGCGTCTGCATGGAATGGTAGTTGGAGGTGCTTGCAAATTCGATGTACGAGACGTCTCCCATGCCGCGGATCGGCCGGAGGAAATTCGCCGGCAGCGGCCGGTTCCCCAAAGTCGGGTCAATGCTGGAGGGCAGGAAGTTGGTGCCGTACGGTAAGGCGTTCCAGCTGCTGCGGTGCAGCAGGTGACGGCCGACGCTGCCGACGTATGCCACGTCCAGCACGGTGCCGAATCCGAGATCGCGCTGGATTCCGAAACTCCAGTTGTAGACCGTGGGAGGATCGTAGCGCCGCTGCACGGCGAATACGTTCACGGGGCTGTAGTTGAGCGGGGCCGCCAGCAGATCCCGGATGGTGGAGTAAAACACCGTGGGGGTGTTCACCAGCGGCGGCAACTCCACAAGCTGCAGGATCTGGTCGTCGTTGAAGCGGTCGAAGAAGATGCCGAAGCCCCCGCGCAGCGAGGTTTTGCCGTCCCCGAACAAGTCCGCCGCAAACCCGAAGCGCGGGCTGACCTTCACCGGCGGCGTCTCCATGACGCGCTCGCGGAACACCCGCATACCGTGGTAGAACTCCCCGGAGCCGGCGGCGAAAGTTCCGATCGCCACTTCCGGCAGGATCTCGCCCGTGACCGGGTTGCGTCCCACCCTCCGGCCGGTCGCCGGGTCGCGGTACGGCTCCACCAGCCGCGGCGCCCGCGAAGCCTGATAGGAGGCCGGGTCGAACAGAGCCAGCGAGTCGCCGGCCGACCAGGTCGGCTCGATCCAGTAAAAGCGCACGCCGAGGTCGAAGGTGAGGCGGCGCGTCACCCGCCAGCTATCCTGGGCGTACCACTCGAAGTTCCGATAACGGGCATGCGCCGAGGGATGCCGGTCCGATTCGCGGTAGCTGTTGAAGACGCCCAGGATCGCATTGGCGAACGGGTGGTTGGCATCGAGCGGGTTGTTCACGTTGCGCCCGAAGTCGAAGGTGCCGTTGAATGCCGAAGCCCGCGCCGCATTGCGCGTGGTGCGTTCCAGGTAAAAGCCGAACTTGAGGTTGTGCCGTCCGGCGATCCAGGACAGATTGTCCGACCAGTTCCAGATGTTATTGGTGCCGAAGAACGGATAGCGCTGCTCGATAAACAGCTGCGGCGCGTTGGGGATCCCTCCGAAGGTCGCATTTGGAATCACATTCTGAGGATTGCTCTGGGGGTAGAATTGCGGCAGGTTGAGCCCGACGCTGGTCCGCACGTTGCGCTGGAGTCCCTGCTCGTTCAGGGGCCGAACCAGTTGCAGGGCCCGGTTGACCCCAAACGTGAACTCGTTGACGACGTTCGGCCGGAACGTGTGGATCAAGGTGCTGACCATTCCGGCGCTCTGAATGGAGTACTTGATCGGAAGCTGCGGCCAGTCGCCCGAGGCGAGCACAAAGGCGTAGTCTCCTTTGAACGCCTCGTAGTCCCGGATGCCGCGCCAGTAGAAGTTGGTGCGGGGGGTGATGTTCCAGTCGATGCGCAGGATGTCCTCGTCCCGGGGCTGATCCACCTGGCTCTGGAAAACCGTATTGAAGGAGCGGGCCGGGTCCGAAGTGTTCGGCATGGGGAACAGGGAGAGCAGTTTCTGCCCGTTGGCGTCTATGCGGGAAGGCGGAATCACATTGCCGGGAAACGGCTGCCGGCCGGCGAGCGGATCCAGAACCGGAATCAGCCGCCCGTTTTGATCGAGAGTTTGCGAGAAATCTCCACGCCGCTCGAGCTCGGTCGGGAAGGTGCGGCGTCCGATCTGCGTCGGGTACTTGCGGGGCAGGAACTCCTGCGACCAGAAGAAGAATAACTTGTCGCGGTTGCGGTTATAACCGGGTAAAGGAACCGGGCCGCCGATGTTGTAACCCGGATAGTCGAACCGGTAGCGCGGGCGCGGCAAACCGTCGCGGTTGCGGAAGAATTCGTTTGCGTTGAACGCTTCGTTGCGCTTGAAGTAGTAAGCCACGCCATGGTATTCCCGGGTTCCGCTTTTGATCACGGTGTTGACGGTGCCGCCGGAGCTCCGCCCGTATTCGGCTTGGTAATTGGTCAGCAGCACCTTGAGCTCGGCCACGGCATCCACGCTGGGCGCCAGGTACGGGCCCAGCATGGATCCTGTGTCCAGACTGGAAACCCCGTCCAGGGTCAGGTTGATCGTGGATTGCCGGTTGCCGTTGACGAAAACTCCCACGAGATTGTTCCAGCCCGGAGCCTCCCGGTTCCGCGTATCCACGACGCCCGGCAGCAGTCGCAGGTGCCCCAGATAATCGCGCCCCTTGAGGGACAGCGTTTCGAACTGCTGCGTGCTGATCAGTCCGCTTCGCTCCGCGCTCTGCGTCTGCAGGCGGGCCGCTTCCGCCTGCACCGAGATGGTCTGTGTCAGTTCGCCGATTTCCAGCTGGAGGTTGCGCACCACGACGCGCTCGGTCGCCGTCAGCACCACGTCGCGCTTCTCGAGCTTCTTGAAACCGGGGCTGGAGACAATGATGGTGTAGTTGGCCGGCAACAGCTGCGTGAACAGGAAACTGCCGGTCTCATCCGTTCTGGTCTCGCGCGTCTGGCTGGTCGTCGTGTTGATGAGCGTTACTTCCGCCCCGACGATGACGTTGCCGGTAGGGTCCACGACCGTTCCCGAGATCTGTCCGGTCAGCCCCTGCCCAAAGACGCACGTCGAAGAGGCCAGGATGACCCAGAGGGCGCACAGATTGCCCAACGTCCTCACCATCCCTGCTTTCATAGCCTTCCCCCTTTCTGCCCCCGCTCCGCTTGTGTGGACTGGGGCTACGGGAGGGTACTTTAGTCCAGGCCGGCCTTGCTGTCAAGAGCCGGACTCAATCCGGCTCCGCGGCTGCCGTGCCAGGCCCACCGCTTCCAGGCGGCACCAGATAGAGCGCTGCGCCCCAGCCCCCGAGCGGGACGTTTTCCCCGGGTCTCTGCGGCGGCTCCACAGCCCCCGTCCACAGCAGGAGCGAAGGTTGCGCCTCCACGACTGGAAAGGGGATCCGCGACGAGGCGGGCCCCAGGTTGCACAACAGCACGGCCCGCTCCCCTGAAGGATCGCCGCGCTCCAGCACGAGCCACCGTTCCCCTTCCTCGTAGGCCAGGCGCACCAGATCCTTGCGGCAGTTCGACAAACAGGCGTGGCGGCGCCGCAGCGACAGAAGCCTCCGGTAGAAATCAAGCATCGCCGCGCACGCCGGTTCGCTCACGCGCTCCCAACGCAGTTTGGACCGAGCGAAGGTGAGCGGGTCCTGCGGGTCCGGGAATTCGGCATCCAGATAGAAAGCGGCGTATTCATCTCGGCGCCCCCTCCGGACAGCGTCCACCAGCGCGGCGTCGCTGTGACTGGTGAAGTAAAGGAACGGCGCCGTTTCTCCGTATTCCTGCCCCATAAACAGAAGGGGCACGAACGGCGAGCACACCAGCAGCACCGCCGCCAGCATTTCCGCATCCCGCGGCACGAGTTCGGAGAGGCGCCGGCCCAGGGAGGCGTTCGCGATCTGGTCGTGGTTTTGGACGAACGCGACGAAACGTTCGCCCGCGATCTCGCGCGACGAGCTTCCGTGCCGCCGGCGCCGGTAAGCGGAGTAGCGGCCGTCGTAGACGAAGCCTTCTTCGAGGGCCTTGGCCAAGTCCCCCACGCGGCCGAAATCCGCCAGGTAGCCGCGCCGCTCAGCGGTCAGGATTCCTCGTACGGCGTGGTGAAAGTCATCCAGCCACTGTGCATCCAGCCCGTAACCGCCCTGCTGTGGGGGCCGGAGCACGCGCACGTCATTCAGGTCGCTTTCCGCAATCAGGAACGCCTTGCGCCCCAGCCGCTCGGCCTGGCGGTGGAAACTCGCGGCGAGCTCCTCCAGAAAGTGACGCGCGCTCGAATCATAGATGCCATGAATCGCATCCAGCCGCAGAGCGTCCATGTGAAACTCCGTAAGCCAGTACAGTGCGTTGTCTAAGAAGAAGCGGCGCACGCCGTCGCTGTCGGTCCCGTCGAAGTTGATTGCAAGGCCCCAGGGAGTGCGGTAACGGTCCGTGAAGTAGGGGCCGAATTCGGCCAGATAGTTTCCTTCCGGACCCAGGTGGTTGTACACCACATCGAGAATCACCGCCAAACCTTCCCGGTGGCAGGCGTCCACAAGCGCCTTCAGGCCGTGAGGCCCGCCGTAGGCCGAATGGGGCGCAAACAGAGAGACGCCGTCGTAGCCCCAGTTGCGCGAGCCGGGAAACTCGGCCACCGGCATCAGTTCAAGGGCCGTGACTCCGAGGTCGCGCAGGTAGGGAAGCTTTGGGATGATCGCGCCGAAGGTTCCTTCCGGAGTGAACGTTCCGGTGTGGAGCTCGTAGATCACGTAATCTTTGAGCTCCATCCCCTTCCAGCCGGCGTCCGTCCAGCGAAAGGAGCGGGGATCCACGACGCGGGAGGCTCCGTGCACGCCGTACGGCTGCCAGCGCGAGACCGGATCCGGACGCAGGGTTCCCTCGGCCGTGGCGAACCAGTAATCCGCACCTTCTGCCGCTTCCGGGACCACCGCCGCGAACTCCCCGTCTCCCTCGGAGCGCATCGGAATCCGCAACCGGCCGGGAAGATCCAGCACGACCGTGACGGCTTTGAGTTTCGGAGCCCAGACTCGGAACTCCACACCGCCCCCGTCGAGCACCTTCGCCCCGTATCGAAGCTGCCACGGCAGCCTGGACACACTCATCCCTCCCTGTGTCCCTCGAGAAGGGCCACCGGCAGATGCGAGAACACGTCTGCGGCAGTCAGGACGAGCTGGCCGTCGCGGGCAACGGGTGTGAGCGTGCGGCCGGTGAACACATCCCGGTACGACGGGCAGACCACATCGCGCCGCAGCAGGACCGCGGCATCACGCCAGACTTCGTCGCCGACCGGCGGGCCGTCTCCCGCGCCGAGGCCCATAAACAGGCGCCCCGCGACCGCAATCGCCACCGTGCGAGCCTGCTTGCGCCCGAAGGCCACCAGGTGCCGGCGCTGCGGACCGGCCGGCCGCAGGGGCAGGTAGGAGCCGCGCAGAAACAGCTCCGGGCGAGCCCTGCGAAAACGCAGAGCCCGGCTGGTCACATAGAGCTTGATCGCTCCGTCTTCCGGCGCCGCCATGAGGCTCCGCACCAGTTCAGCCGGTCCCATGGAGGCGAGCTGCTCCTCCAGCCTCCGCAGCATCTGCCGCCGCAGCTCGAAGTCCACCGGACCGCGATTGTCCGGATCCACAAGCCGGAAGTCCCACAGCTCGCTCCCCTGGTAGAAATCCGGCACCCCGGGTGAGGCGACCTTCAGAACAACCTGCGACAGTGAATTCCACATCCCCGCCCGGGCCACGCCCGCCACCACAGCGGCGAAGTCGGCGAGGAAGCGGTTGTCGGGATCGGGCGAAAGCACCCCCGCCACGAAGCGCTTCACGGCCTCCTCGTACGGCAGGTTCGGGCTGACCCAGCTGGTATGCAGCTTCGCCTCGCGCAGGGCCTTCTCCATGTACGCCTGGAGGCGCCCGACCAGCCGCGCGTGTTCGGCTTCGTCCACCGTGCCGAGCGGCCAGACGCCGAGCAGGGTCTGATAGAAGAGATACTCTTCGTTGGCGTCCGGCGCCGGCCCGTCGGCAAGCGCGGTCTTGTGCCGGCGGTTGATCTCGCGCCAGCGCCGCAATGCGCGTCCCCACTCGGCGGGGATTTCCGAAAGCACGTTGATGCGCGCGCGCACGTCTTCGGAGCGCTTGGCGTCGTGCGTGGTCGTGGCCAGCATGGCGTTGGGCCATGCGGCCCGCCGGATGCGGTTTTTGCTGTGAAAAAAACCGGGGGAGACGCCGAACCGCCTCGGGTTGCCGCCCACTTCATTGAGCGACACCAGCGGATAGTAGCGGTAGAAGGCCGTGTCCTCCAGACCCTTGGCCATCACCGGAGCAGTGAACTGCTGGAGCCGCATCACAAACAGCCGGCGCTCGGCGCGCTGCTCTTCGTTCAAACCTTCCGGATGCCGGAGCAGAAGCAGGCTCTCCAGAAAATCGAACACGGAACCGCTGATGGCCGGATTGCGCGCCTTGGCAGCCGCCACAGCCGCCCGGATGTGCCGCTCGTCTTCGGCGCTCGGGGCGCAATCCTCGCTGCCCACGTAAGTGCGGTAAATGGGAAAGCAGGCGATCAGCTCGCGCAGGGCATCCCGGAGGTTTTCCAGCGTGAAATCTCGAGACCAGCGATGCTGCTCGGAGATCTTGTCCAGCTTGCGCGCCAGCACGTTAAGCTCGCTCGAAAGCGAAACTTGCAGCACCAGCCGCTTGCATTCGTACACGAGGTCCCGGTAAGGCTGGCTCCAACCGGTGAAGGACGCATACAGGCGCTCGAGGGCACGCCGGGCCGCGGGATCCACAAACAGGCCGTTCAAGAAGTTCAAAAAGCCGTAGCCGGTGGTCCCTTCGATCTCCCAGTCCCGGCGCAGCTCCTCGTCACCGGTGAGGATCTTCTCGGCGACGATGTAGAACGGCCGGCGGTCGTGCGGTCCGGCGCGCCGCGCCTCGCAGCAGGCGCGCTGCAACTGGCGAAAGTAACGTGCGGGTTCAAACAGACCGTCGGGATGATCCACGCGCAGCCCCGTAACCGCGCCTTCGCCCACCAGGCGCAGCACCAAGCCGTGCACCGCCTCGAACACCTCCGGTTCCTCCACGCGGATGGCCGCCAGTTCATTGATGTCGAAGAATCTCCGGTAGTTGATCTCGTCCGCAGCCACGCGCCAGAAGCTGAGGCGGTAAGCCTGCTCGGACAAAAATGCCTCCAGGCGGTCGAAGCTCCTCGGATCTCCCGGGCGGCCGTTGAGGTCGCGGAGCTCGTCGTCGAGAAGCTCCCGCGCGGAGACGCACCTTTCGAAGAGATTGGCGAGCCGGCGCTTGATGATCTCTTTTTCCCGCTGCCGTTCCCGCACTCTTTCTTCGTCCGTGACGTGGCGCGGCGGCAGGTGATCAATCGCCGTGAGGAGACTTTCGAGCTCCAGCACATACTCGTGGGAGGCGCCGAGGAGCGCCCTTAAACGCTCGAGCACCGGAACGAGGATCTGCGGCCAGCTCCGCGGCGCGGCCGGCAGTTGCAGATCGTAGACTCGCACCGTGAAAGCCCCGGAAACGTAGTGGACCGAAATCTCACCGTTTTCAAGTACGACGCCGTACTGGTCGCCAAGCACAGGCAGGAGCACCTTGTTGGCCAGTTCCTCTTTCGGCGGCCGCCACTCGATGTCGAAGAACCTGCTGTAGGGAGAACTCGGGCCGTTCTCCAGCACGTCCCACCACCACGCATTGCTGGGGTGAACAATGCACATATGGTTGGGCACGACGTCCAGCAGCAGACCCATGCTTCGCGCCTGCAGCGCAGAGAGGAACGCCCGGAAGTCCTCCTGCGTGCCGAGCTCCGGGTTCAGTCGGCCGGGATCGGTGAGGTCGTAGCCGTGCAGGCTGCCGGGCCGCGCCGCCAGCAGAGGGGACGCGTAGACGTCGGTGACGCCCAGTGCGTCCAGGTACCCAACCACCCGAGCCGCGTCGCGGAACGTGAAATGGCGGTTGAACTGGAGGCGGTAGGTGGCGGCGGGGACGCGAACAGGGTCGAGTCTGCCGCGGCTGCGAGCAGGCTTGGCGCCGGTGGCAGGCGTGGCGGCTCCGGCGTTCATGACCACGGCGGAGCGCCCAGGGAGACGATGTCCTCTCCGGGATGTTCCAGCGCGAGCATGACCAGCATGTAGTCCTTGACGTGACGTGTCAGCAGGAAGTTCTGCTTCACGTGCAGGTAACCATTCTCCCCCATCCGGCGGCGCAGCTCACTGTCGGCCAGCAACTGGGCGGCGCGCATGGCCGCACCTTCCGGCGAATGGACGAGAAAGCCTGTCACGCCGTGAATCACCTGCAGCCGGATGCCTCCCACTGCCCCTCCGATCACGGGCTTCTTTTTCCAAAGCGCTTCGCTGACGGTCAGGCCAAAACCTTCCTTGATGGACTTCTGCAACACGATGGTCGAGCCGCGCACGAGCGCATTGATCTCCAGATCACTAAACGGAGGAAGAAGCAAAACATGAATATCGGGGTCGCCGGCCGCGGCTTCCTGAACCTCTC
This sequence comes from Bryobacteraceae bacterium, assembly GCA_035575135.1. GTDB lineage: Bacteria > Acidobacteriota > Terriglobia > Bryobacterales > Bryobacteraceae > JANWXD01. The sequence continues at coordinate 20,826 of DATLYE010000090.1, read as the reverse complement.
GCAGCACTTGCTCGCCCTCGGGGTCGTCGGACGCTCCTCCGCCGGCCAGCACGAGCTGGCAGTCGTGTCGCCGTTTGACCATGCGGTAGGCCGCGATCACTCCCAGCGGGTCCTTGAGCCGGTCAAAGCGCGAGATCTGAGTCAGCACCGGCCTTCCCGGGTCAATGTGATACTTCTCGAACACGGCGCTCACCTGACGCGGCTCCAGCTCCCGGTTCTTGGCGCTGAGCGGATCAATGGAGGGCGCCACCATGAACTGCGGAACAGGAAGCTTCTGCGCAAAACCTGGCATGGAGAAAATGGCCGCGTCATAGCGCTCGACCAGCGGCCGCAGGAACTCCCAGACGCGCGGCTCCGGCGAGGATACGTCAATGTGGCAGCGCCAGACCCACCTCGCGCCGGCTCCGTTGCGCGCCGCGATCAGGCCGGCGGGCTGGGGATCGTGGATGAAAACCACGTCGCCGGTGATGGGTACTTCCCGGAGGTTCTGCTCGGTCGTCTGGCGGTAGCACTCTAGCATCTCTTCGGTAATCTCTTCCGGCACCCCGTGAAGCGCGTTGTGAAAGGCTTTCGTGACATTGAAGAACGTCTCGTCGCCCTTGATGACGTCCCAGGTGGTTTCGATGCCCAGTTCGCGCAGCAGGGGAACCAGGCGCGTGAGAATTTCCGCGACACCGCCGCCGACCGGGGTGGAGTTGATGTTTTGGAGCCGGCGCCCTTTCACGTACTCGGCCAACACGCGGAGTTCCTCGATCACGTCCCGGCCGGCGACTTCGGCGTAATCTTCCAGTTGCATCGCACTCAACCATAGCCGTGCCGCCGGCCCAGGGCGAGCAGATCCGCCTTGAGCTCGTCCAGGGTCCGCGTATAGGGATCGAGGGCGTCAATCGCTGCGGCCAGCGCGGTTTCGCCCCGCCAGGACAACCATTGGGAGAAGTCGTTGGTGGGCCGCTCCAGGCGCAGCCGTGCCTCGAGGAAGTGAAAGTAAAACGAAATGTTGGTGACCTGCGGCAGCAGCGCAAAAAATTCGCGCACGTCGTGCGCCACCATGCCCGTGGGCATCACGAAGCTTTTCGATTTGCAAAAGTGAAACTCGTCACCGGGAGGGGCGGCGCGTTGCTCTACACCTGGCCGGCGGAGATGCTGCTCGACCACTGCGAGGATGGCTTGGCGGAGCTGGCGGATGGAGGTGAACTCCCGGAGATCAATCGCCGCGAGCTTTTCCGCCAGGACCTGTTCCTGCAGCGCCTCGCCGGCCCAGAGAGCGAATTCGTTGTACACGACCGGTTTCTCAAAATGGTGCGACAGGAACAGGTGATGCGTGTGATAGAAGATCGAGGAACCGGGCACCTGGCGCAGAATCGCAACCAGTTCGGCGAGCGATCGTGCGCGCAGGCCCGTGAGTTCCACCAGCCGGCGTTCGGTATAGAACAAGAAGGGCTCCGTGTGGGCTTGCGGCCCGGAGGCCTGAAGACGCTGCGCCGGTGCGGCCATTGGTCCCATCATACCGTGGCCGCCAGGCGCCGCCCGCGCTTCTGTGCCGGAACGCCTCTGATAAAATAAGGAGTGTTCCGGCCAGGTAGCTCAGTTGGTAGAGCGCAGCCCTGAAAAGGCTGGCGTCGGCGGTTCGATTCCGTCCCTGGCCACCACGTCCTTAAAGAACCCGGCGGCCGCCATCCTTCCTTGATTGAAGATGAAAGCCCAAGGAGGCAATGCGCGCACATCGCTCTGATCGATTCACCCCCGTCCTTAACCTTCCCTCTACGGTCCCATCCGGCGGAATCCGGAAGCCGCTATGGCGTCAGCGGCAGGTAGCGGAATCCGCCACCTGTTAGCCCCGCCCAGACTCCGATTCAGGAGCCCTCGTAGTAAAAATAAGGCCCCGGGTCAGCGCAAAGATCTCGCCGCGCAATCCCTGCGTCGGGCGCACGATCTTCGAGCAGCGTTCAGGCCGGCCAACAGTGAGTCTTGGGCATTTTCGACGAGCAACAAGCCAAGTGGGAGCGTGACAACCGGTTGCGGCTTGGCTGCAGTTTTCCCGTCAATAGGTGACGCCGGTTACCGGGAACGAGAGCCGACCTCTCTCTTGCCCAAGCCCTCGGCAATCATCGTGGTCACTAGCGTGTTCAGACTTACGCCCTCTTGCCTTGCACGAGCCACCAGCCGTGCGTGCAGCGATCGAGGCACCCGCTGCCGCCATTGGAGAGCGGCCGAACCAGAAACGGATGTGTGTCCAAATTCAGCTTCTGCTTCACTGGTTGCCCTCCACTTTGGCGACCAGAGCCAAGAAATGCCGGATGTAGACCGGGGCGGCAAAGCCAACGAGGCCTGTTCAGCGCTGCTCCACCGCCTGGTTCGCCGGCCCAACCGCCTCCGCGCTCACTTCAAACTCCACACGCATCTCATTCCTCGTGCCGATCGCCCCGAGCAGCGCCGACGGCGGCTTCAGCCCATAATCTCTCAGCCTCACGGTGGCGCTGCCCTGAAAACTCAGGCGTGTTCCCTGCGCCGGCAACCTCCGGACCAGGACCGCCACCGGCACCGTGCGGTCCCGAATCGTCAGGCCTCCCCGCACCTCGAACTCGTCTTCGCCCTTCCGCACCACAGCTTCGGACCGGAACCGAATCTCCGGATACCGCCCGGCCGCGAGCATCTCCTCGCGCGCCACCTTTTCGATCTTTACGATCTCCTTCGGCTTCACCCATGTGTCCTTGCAAACGATGCTCGGTGCTTCGACGATCCACTCGACGGAGGAGCGCTCCGGCGACTCGGCGTCCCAGCTCAGCTTCCCCCGGTAACGCTCGAACAGGAACAGATGCTTCTTGCCGCTCATCAAACCGGTCTTTTCGACCTCGACAGCGAAGCGGTCCCCGGGGCCCGGCTCCATGCGGTAAACGCGCATCTCCGCAATCAGGCACAGCGGCGCCGCCAAAGCCGCCAGCACTCGCATTCGTCCGCCTCTGAGAACGATTGTCGCCCAACCCCACAGCGCCCCGTGGATCTTCCTCCCCGGGTTCGCTATGCTGAAGGCAGCCCACCCGGGGCCCGGGGCCACGCGATGTACTTCAAACAGTACTACCTCGGCTGTCTCGCACACGCGTCCTACCTGCTCGCCGACGAGATCACCGGTACGGCCGTCGTCGTAGATCCGCAGCGGGACGTGGACCAATACCTGCACGACGCCGCACGCGGCGACTTCGCCATACGCTATGTGTTCCTCACCCACTTTCACGCCGACTTCCTGGCCGGTCATCTGGAACTCCGCGACCGCGCCGGCGCGGCGATATGTCTGGGCGCGCGCGCCGCGGCCGAGTATCCGTTCAGGCCCATGAAAGAGGGCGACCGGCTCGAGTTCGGCGCCCTGGGCCTGGAAATCCTGGAAACACCCGGACACTCCCCCGAGTCCATCTGTCTGCTGCTCTACGACTTCGCCCGCAGCCGCGAGCAGCCCTGGGCCGTGCTCACCGGCGACACGCTCTTTGCCGGCGATGTGGGCCGTCCGGATCTGCGCGCGTCTCTCGGCTGGTCGGCGGAGACCCTGGCGGGCCTGCTGTACGATTCGCTGCAGAAACTCCTCGCCTTGCCCGACGAAACACTTGTCTACCCTGCTCACGGCGCAGGGACTTTGTGCGGTAAGAGCCTCGCCTCGGAAACCGTCTCGACCATCGGCTTCCAGCGGCGCCACAACTACGCGCTGCAACCCATGAGCCGTGAAGCGTTCGTCCGCCTGGTGACTGCCGATCAGCCCGAAGCGCCGCCCTATTTCACCTACGACGCCGTACTCAACACCAAGGAGCGGCCTACGCTGGAACGCACACTCGAAAAAGTGCTGCGACCTCTCTGCCTCGATGACGTGCTGCGCCTCGTAGAGCAAGGCGCCCAGCTCCTGGACGTGCGCCCGGCCGCGGATTTCGCCGCCGCTCATCTCCAGGGCAGCGTCCACATCGGCCTGGCGGGTCAGTACGCCACCTGGGCCGGCACCATCCTGAATAAAGATCTGCCGATCGTGATCCTCGCCGAGCCGGGACGGGAAGCGGAGGCAGCCACGCGGCTGGGCCGCATCGGCTTTGACAACATCGCGGGCTATCTGGAAGGCGGTATCCAGGCTTGCCGGCTGCGCGAAGACCTGATCCGCCGCCACGACCGGCTCGCGCCGGCCACGCTGGCCGAACTGCTGCAAGCTTCCCGACCGCCGCTCCTCCTCGACGTGCGCACGCATGCCGAGTGGCGCCTCAAACACATCCCCGGAGCGGTCCATGTGCCGCTCCAGCACCTTGCCGAACGTCTCGAACAAATCCCTCGCGACCGGACGGTGGTCGCCTACTGCCAGGGTGGCTACCGGTCCGCGATCGCTGTGAGCCTCCTGGACCGTGCGGGGTTGCCTCAGTTGGCCGATCTGGCCGGCGGCATCGCCGCCTGGGAGGCGGGCGGGCTGCCACTCCGCTCGGGACCCGGCGCCGCGGCGGGGCAAAACCATCCCGCCGGCTGAGGGGTACAATGAAAGCATCCATGCCCGCTCCCGAACGAATGCGCGGCATCGTGCCCGCAGTCGTCACGCCCTTCCGCGACGACGAATCGGTGGACTATACCGCCTGGCAGCACCTGATCGAGTACCTCATCGCCAGCGGCGTCCACGGCCTGTTCATCACGGGCGGCCAGGGCGAATTCTTCGCCCTGAGCGAGGAGGAGCGTACCGTGGCGATGCGCTTCGCCGTCCAGACCGTGGCGCGCCGCATCCCCGTTTACTCCAATGTCGGAGCTGTGACGACGCGGGAAACCGTGCGCCTGGCGCAGCGTGCCGAGGTCGAAGGCGTGGACTATGCCGTCGTCATCACGCCTTATTACATCAAGCCGTCCGCTGCGGAACTGCTCGAGCACTACCTGGAAGTCTGCCGCAGCGTCCGGATCCCGGTCCTCGCCTACAACGTCCCGGAGCGCACCGGCGTGGAGCTGACGCCTGAGGTGCTCGGCGAAGTGGCGCGCCGGCAGGAGAATTTCGTGGGACTCAAGGATTCCAGCGGACGGCTGGAGCTGATACCCGAATGGCAGCGGGCGGGTCTGGCGGTTTTCGCCGGACGCGACCACCTGATCTTGGCCGCCCTCGAGCGCGGCTGCGTGGGGGCGGTGACGGCCTGCGCCAACGTCGCTCCGCGGGCTTTCGTCGAGCTCTACAATGCCTTCTCCGCAGGGAACCTCGCCGAGGCCCGGCGCCTGCAGGCTCTCGTCGAGCCGCTCCGCCGCGCCTTTTCTCTGGGCACATTTCCCGCCGTCGTCAAAGAGGCGATGGAGCTGGCCGGCCTGCCCGCCGGCCGCTGCCGCCGCCCGGTCGGGCCGGTCTCCGAGGAGGCTCGCAGGCACTTGAGCGAAGTGTTAGAAAAACTCAGAGAGGAGCACTATCTCCCCGAAGCTGCGGTGACAGCCGCACGGGGTCACTGACATACTGGGATGCCTACCAACCGTCTCGCACACGAAAAGAGTCCCTACCTGCTCCAGCACGCGCATAACCCCGTGGACTGGTTTCCCTGGGGCGAAGAAGCGTTCGAAAAAGCCCGCCGGGAGGACAAGCCGATTTTCCTGTCGGTCGGTTACTCCACGTGCCACTGGTGTCACGTCATGGAGCGGGAGTCCTTTCAGAACGAAGAAATCGCGGCGCTGCTCAACCGTTACTTTGTCCCCGTCAAAGTGGACCGCGAAGAGCGCCCGGACGTGGACCGCATCTACATGACCTTCGTTCAGGCCGTGACCGGAAGCGGCGGCTGGCCCATGTCCGTCTTCCTCACCCCGGACCTGAAACCGTTCTTCGGCGGGACCTATTTCCCTCCCGACAACCGCTGGGGCCGTCCCGGCTTTCGCTACATACTGGAACGGCTGGCCGAAGCCTGGATGTCGGATCGCGAGCGCGTCATCCATTCCGGCGAGCAGTTACTCCACGAACTGCGGCGCTACGTGGAAGTGATCCCCGAACCCGCCCCGTTCGATACCTCGCTGCTCGAAAGCGGCTTCTTCGCCTTTCGGCGCAGCTATGATGCCCGCTACGGCGGCTTCGGTGAGGCGCCCAAGTTCCCTCGCCCCGTCGTTTTCAACTTCCTGCTCCGCGAATACGCGCGCACGGGAAACTCTGAGGCGCTCGAGATGACGGTCGCCACTCTCGAAGCCATGGCCCGCGGGGGGATGTACGACCACCTCGGGGGCGGCTTCCACCGCTACTCCGTAGACGAACGGTGGTTTGTCCCTCATTTCGAGAAGATGCTGTATGACCAGGCGCAACTGGCGGTCGCCTACCTGGAGGCGTTTCAGATCACCGGGCGCCCCTCCCTGGCCCAAACGGCTCGCGAAGTTCTCGACTACGTGCTGCGAGATATGACGGACCCGGAGGGCGGCTTTTATTCCGCCGAAGACGCCGACAGCGTCATTGATCCGTCTCAGCCTGAAATCAAAGGCGAAGGGGCTTTCTACGTCTGGCGCCGCGCGGAAATTGACGCCGTGCTCGGACAGCCCGTAGCGGACTGGTTCTGCTACCGTTACGGCGTCGAAGAAGACGGCAATGTCGCCCAGGACCCCCACGGAGAATTCACGGGCAAGAACATCCTGTATCAGGCGCACACCCTCGAGCAGACGGCGAACCATTTCAACTTAGAAGTGGAACAGCTCGAGGCGGCACTCGAGGAGGCCAGAGCGGCGTTGCTGGCGGCCCGCAATCTGCGCCCCCGGCCGCATCGCGACGATAAGATCCTGACCTCCTGGAACGGCCTGATGATTTCGGCCCTCGCCGTCGCGGCGCAGGTGCTCGGCGACGCACGCTATCTCGAGGCGGCGCAGCGCGCCGCCGGGTTCCTCCTCACCCGCATGTACGACCGCCCGGCGCGCAGGCTCCTGCGCCGTTACCGCCTGGGAGAGGCCGTCATTCCGGGCTTCCTGGACGACTATGCGTTTTTCGCACAGGGCTTGCTGGACCTCTACGAGGCCGGCTTTGAGATCCGCTACCTGGAGTTGGCCCTCGAGCTCACCGAACGCATGCGCGAGTTGTTCGAAGATCCCCAGAACGGCGCGTTCTTCAGCACGGCCGAAGGCGATTCCCACCTCGTGCTGCGCATCAAGGACGACTACGACGGTGCGGAGCCCTCGGGGAACTCCATCGCGGCGCTGAACCTGCTTCGGCTGGCGGCGATCACCGGGCGCGAAGACCTGCGGGAGTCGGCCGAGCGCACGCTCAAGGCATTCTCCTCGCGCATGCGGCTGGCTCCGGCGGGCGTCCCGCAGATGCTGGTCGCGCTGGGATGGTATCTCGGCCGGCCCAAACAGATCGTCATCGCGGGCCCTGCCGGCGACGCCCGCACGCGGAGCCTGCTGGACGTGCTCCGGAAGCGCTTCCTGCCCCATAAAGTCGTGCTCCTTGCCGATGAGTCCTCCCGCGACCGCCTGGCCGCCTGGCAGCCTGCCATCGCTTCGATGCAGGGCCTCCAGGGCCGCCCGGCAGCCTACGTGTGCGAAAACTTCGTGTGCCGGGAGCCGGTTTCCGAACCGGAAGAGCTGGCCCGGCTGCTAGAATAGTTGGCTTTGGAGCTGGCCTGTCTGAAAATCTAAGGAGGAGGCTGCATGGAAAGACCTGGCGCAACAACGCTGAAAGGAAATCCGCTGACGCTGGTGGGGCCGGAGCTGAAACCCGGTGACAAAGCCCCGGATTTCGAGGTGGTGGATCTGACGCTCAGTCCGGTCAACCTCGCCGCCACGGGCAACTCTGTGCGGATCTTCAGTGTCGTTCCCTCTCTGGACACTCCCGTCTGCGACGCCCAGACCAAGCGCTTCAACGAGGAGGCGGCGAAATTGCCGGGCGTGGACATCTACACGATCAGCATGGACTTGCCGTTCGCCCAGAAGCGGTGGTGCGGAGCCTTCGGGGTGGACCGAGTCAAGATGCTTTCCGATCACCGCTCGGCCTCCTTCGGGACCAACTACGGCACACTGATCAAAGAGCTGCGCATCGAGTGCCGCGCCATCTTCGTGGTGGACAAAGACAACACCATCCGCCACGTGGAATATGTCAAGGAAGTCGGCGACCATCCCAATTACGAGGCCGCTCTGGCCGCCGCCCGCGCGCTGGTTTCTTGAGCCCGGAGGCTGCGGCCTCTGACCAAACCCGCACCGGCACCGTGAGACACTGAAGGACAGCATCCCGATGCCGGCTGCGCTCGAGCTCCCCGCAATCCAGTCTCCGGCGGCTCCGCGTCTCGGCCCGCAGGGTCCCTTCCCCTCGGTGCCGCTTTCCGACCCCTTGGAGCGGCGCTGGTTGCACTATGCGTTTCTGACGCGGGATGGCGAGTTCGGCATGGTGGCCAATGCGGCATGGCTCGGGTTGGGCTCGAGCAACCACCAGCGGCCGTTCTCTACCTGCATCCTGCTCGTCCACCGCCGTAACTGCGGGTGGGCGGCAAGCCAGTTCAACGCGCGCGCCTCCGAGCCCTTGTGGTCCTGCTTCCGCCAGCCCTATGGCCTCTATGAACCCAGACCGCTCCTGCTGCGCGCCGCCTCAGGAGACCCCGGAGTGGAGCTCATGCTGGCCCGGACCAGTCGCCCCTGTACGAATCAGTGCGCCGCCTTTGCGGGCGACCATTTTTTTCGCTGGCAGTCCGAACCCGGAATTCTCGCGCAAGGCCACTGGACGTTCCGGGGACCAACATGGACTGACCAGCAGGCCGTAGGCTACCACGAGCGTGTGCACGGGCGTTGGGGTTGGCCCGAGTTGGGCGGCTGGGTCTTCGGATTCGCCAACGACACCGCCGCCACGACGCAGCCGGCGCCGGCCCACGCCCTCGTCTTCACGCTGATCCAGCCCGATTCCCCTCCCGGCGCCGCCACCGGTTCGGTGATGGTGTGGCGCTCCGGGCGCTTGGTGCGGCACTTCCCGCGCCGGCGCGTCAGCGTCGCCGTCCGGGGGCTGCTCGACCGCAACCGCGTGGCGCAGGTTCCCGGACTGGCCAACCTGCTGGGCGTCCCACCCATGGCTCCCCTGCCGTCGCGACTGGCCGTTTGTGCGGCCATGGGCGGTGACTTCGTGGCGCTCGACTTTGCCTGCGAATCCGCCGCGCGCATCGTGATCCCCAATGAAACGGGGCTTGCGCCCTTCAGCGTCCACGAAGTCATCGGGCCGGCGGAAGTCGAGGGCCGCATCAGCGGGCGCGATTTTCACTTCACGACGCGCGGCATCGTCGAGTTCGCAGGAGGAGCCCGTGCCGGTTAGCAGCGCCGCCGGACTTCTGGTCGCCACGGTCCGGGAGGTCTCTGCACGCGCCCCGGCCGTCGTGGCCGCCGCGGCCCGCGAACTCGCCGGGATCACGCTGGGGCTCCATTTCGGCGACGGGAGCCACGCCCTGCTGCGCGCCGAACACAGCCGCCTGGTCGCCGTTGCGGAACGCGCCTCCCATCCGGATGTGGAGGTCTACTTCGACGACCGCGCGCTTCACCTGCTGTTCGACTTCGACCGCCGCCCGGTGGACCAGCTCGCCGAAGGCAGCCTGGACGTGCGCGGCGAGCGGCCGCAGGTTCTGGCCGTCTGGCGGACCTTCCAGCTGCTTTCGCAACGCGCCTCCGGACTCCGCTCTGTCCAACTGCTGTGGCGGGCCTACCGCGAGCAGCGCGCCGATCTGTGGAACCTGCCGCCGGCAGCCCCGCCGGCCGCCGCTGTGACCCCGTGGGGGCACACCGCCTGGCGCGCTCTTGAATACCTCGACCAGCGCCATCCGGAAGATCTCGACGGCGAAGGCGCTTTCAGCGGCACCATCGTCAGCCGCGCCCGCTCGCTGTGGGACGGAGGCCACTCGGAAGCCTGGTGGACCGGCGGCGCCCTCAAGGATTCGGATCTGCTCGAAACCATGAACGCCTGCCGCGCCCGCACTCGCCAGGAGATCGCCCGCATGATCCCCGATCGCGAACCCAGGGCGGAGCTCTACAACCTCATGCGCGAATACCCTTCCCGCGAAGGAAAGGGCCTGCGTCCCACCTTGACTATGGCCGCCTGCGCCGCCTTCGGAGGTCCCACCGAAGCCGCCGTGCGCACCGCCGCCGCCATCGAGCTGTTCCACAACGGGTTCCTGGTGCACGACGACATCAGCGACGAATCCACTCACCGCCGCAGCCTCCCCACCTTGCACGAAGCGCACGGCGTGGGCCTGGCCGTCAACACCGGCGACGCCCTCAACCTCATGGCGATCGATGGGATCCTCTCCAATCTCCCCACGCTCGGCCTGGCGCGCACCCTGGCGCTGATCCACGAGGTCATGCACATGTGCCGGGAAACCGTCGAGGGACAAGCCATCGAACTCGGCTGGATCCGTCGCTATGAAGTCCCGGCCCGCGACGAAGATTATTTCCGGATGAGCACCAAGAAAACGGGCTGGTATACGTGCATCTCTCCCTGCCGGATGGGCGCCGTCTGCGCGGGCGTGACCAGCCCGGAGATCCTGGACCGCTTCAACGAAGTCTTCCGCCTCATCGGCATCGCGTTTCAGATCCAGGACGACGTACTCAACCTCATCGGCGAAGAATCGCTGTACGGCAAGGAGCGGCTGGGAGATCTCCTGGAGGGCAAACGCACCATCATGATGATTCACCTGTTCCGCACCGCCTCCCCTGCGCTCCGCGCCGAGATGGAGAAGCTCATCCGCAAACCCCGGGCCGAAAAATCCCCCGAAGACGCCGAGCGGATCTTTGAAGCCATGCAGGAAACCGGATCCATCGAGTACGCCATCCAGCTCGCCGACCAGCTGGCTCACGAAGGCGTGCGCCGCTTCGAGCAGGATCTGGACTTCATCCCCGAGTCGGCGGCTAAGGGCGTGTTGCGCCAGATCGCCAACTATGTGACCACCCGCGCCCTCTGAAGAGATCCGGCGCGTGTGATCCAAGCTTCCACTCATGGACAAACCTCTGGAACCTTCACTCGTCCACCCGGAAGCGATGCGGCGCGTATAATCAAAGCTTCCACAGACCTCATGTCTTCACCCACTTCGCCTCCGTCCGCCGCGCCCCTCCAGCCCGAGGACTTCGCTCTGCTGGAGTCACTGCGGCAGGGAGGCGAGTGGTTGCGCGCGGTGCTCTGCACGCTGGCCCGCCGGGGGCGCGCCTTCCGCAACGCCGAGCCGGAGCGGGCGCGCGCCCTGCTTGATGCTCTCAGCGTCTATCCCTGGTATAAAGGCGGCCAGTTCCTCTTCGACCTGATGGAATGGGAAGACTTCATGCTGGATGGCCCCCCACCCCCGCTCCTGCCGACGGCGCTCGACGCCGCCGCGCTGTCGCGCCTGGCGGCTTCGTTGCATCGCCTCAAGGCCCATCTGGACAGTGGCTCGGCGGACGCCGGGTTGCCCGCTGTATCCGGTCCGCTACTCCCCGCCGACGCCGAGCTTCCGCCGCTCGAGCCCGGCATGTACCTCTACGAGGACGTGGTGCTCGGTGTGATCTGGAGCGTCCTGCCGGCGCTGCGTGCCTCGCTGGCGCAGGCTTGAGCCGTGGTACAATTCGGAACGCTGGCGTAAGGTTCACGGAGCGCAGGAGGACTCCTCTCATGGCCGCTACTTTCGAAGAACAGACACGGGCAACCGTCGAAGAGCTCAGCAAGTCGCTACGCACGCTGGTGCGCAGCGGACGCACGGTGGCGGATGCGGCCGGCAACGTCATCGAGCGCGAACTGGCGATGGCCGTGCGCATCTCCGAGGCTCTCCGCGACGACGTTTTCTCCAAAGACCTGCTCGAACGTGCGCGCAAGGAGCCTCTGCCGGCGCGCTTCCGGCAGGATTTGCACAGCGCCGCCGACGTCGTCGCCGATCTGGGAGCGATCGCCTATCAGACGTTCTTCCGCTTCGTGGACTCCTTCGCCGACGCGCTGGCCGGTACGGCAGGCGGCCAAACCCAGTCTGCGGAACCGAAGGCCTCCTAGCCTCAACGCCGGCCGCCCCCTCCCCGCCCGATCGCCCGGTAGAAACGCAGCCCGCAGTGGCGGATAATGGAAGTCGACATGCAGCCTTGGTGGCAGCAGCCTTTCTTCCAAGTCGCGCTGCCGATCATTGTCGCCTTCGTCTTGACCTACTGGGCGCACAACCGCCGCATTGATGATCTCAGCCGCCGCATAGATGACTTCAACCGCCGCATTGACGACCTCAACCGGCGCATTGACGACCTCAAGGACGTCCTCACCAAACGTCTGGAAGCCATCGAGCGGCGTCTGGAGCGCATTGAGCAGCTGTTGGCCGACCACGAGCGGCGTATCACGGTTCTGGAAGAACGCACCTCGCCGCTCCGCCCGTAATTCCGGCTCGAGAGCGAGCACCACGGGAAGCGGGCCGGCATTGCCGCCCAGGAGCTAGGTTCAACGCCGGCCGCCCCCTCCCCGCCCGATCCCCGGTGGAAACGTAGCCAGCAGTGGCGCATAATGAGAGTTGACATGCAGCCCTGGTGGCAGCAACCCTTCTTTCAAGTTGCGCTGCCGATCATTGTCGCCTTCGTTTTAACCTATTGGGCACACAACCGCCGCATTGACGACCTCAACCGCCGCATTGACGACCTCAAGGACGTCCTCACCAAACGTCTGGAAGCCATCGAGCGGCGTCTGGAGCGCATTGAGCAGCTGTTGGCCGACCACGAGCGGCGCATCACGGCTCTGGAAGAGCGCACCTCGCCCCTCCGCCCGTAAGTCCGGATCCAGTGCGAGCACAACAGGGAGCAACACGGCATTGCTGCCGGGGAGTTAGTTCTTTGCGGCGCCGGGCGCCGTCACCTCGAACTCGACTGCCGTTTCGAGCCCGCCGTCGGCCGTTCCGATAACCGCGCGGTAGAGGCCGGGGGCGGTTTGAGGCAACGTGTCCACGTATACGGTGAGCTTTTCGAAATCTCTGGCTGCCACCGAAAGCACCGCCGGCTCCAGTCTCACGTTGGAGACGCCGAGCCTGGTTCCTTCCCCCACCTGCACCGTTTCCACCCGCAGCGCCCGAAACTGGAGATTTTGCATCGGCTCCGGGCCCGGGTTCTCGATCGAAAGGGGGATGCGCAAAGTGGCGCCTTGGCTGACCGCGGGCCTGGTCCCCTCCGGCGCCGCCTGTGCCGCCTCGGTCTTCGCGCCCGGACGCGCCGCCTGCGCGCCGGACACCGTAAGCCGGACCAGATTCGTCGCCGCCACCAGCCCGTAATGAATCATCTCTCCGAGCGCACCCTGCGGCGCCGGCGGAGGAGGCAGAGGCTTGCCCGGCGCAGTGGCCTGAGCGACGGTTTTGGCCACCGCCGCACCGACGCCGAACACGGCGCCCACCAGCTCCGTCACGCCCCGGGTGAGCTCCTCAGCTGCGCGGCCCAGGCTGGGTTCCTCTGCGGCCGCCTGAGCCTTTTCGCGTTGGGTTTCTTCCGCCATCGTGCGACGTCCTACGGGTGTCCGCCCGGCCCGCCGGCCGGCGGACAAGGCTTCTCCTCCGGACACGGCTGCGGGCTGGCCACCGTCGCGCCGGTGATGCGGATCGAGATCAAACGGCTGTCCGCCAGGCGCACTTCGACCATGTAGTCCGACGCCAGATGCCAGGGGTTGCAAAAGCGCAGCTCGAGCGGCGTACGCATCTGCAAGGCGTGATGAATCGGCTCGGCCAGTTTCGTCGAAACGCGCAGCGTGTGGTCGAGCGGCGCAACCTTGTGCTCCTGAAGATGGGGGTTCTCAAAGACATGCGCCATGCGCACCCGCACGGGACGCTTTTCGTCGCCCGCCACCTCCACCTGGACCCGGCACGGTTCCTCCTGCACCATCTCCAGCCGGATCGGTTCCTTGGCGTCGCCGGCCAGCGTCACGCGCCCTTTGACGTCCACCGGACAGCGATCCTCTTCATCCCAGCAAACCATGTGCACGATCGGCCGCTGGGGGCTCGACTGGATCACGTGCTGGATGGCGGGCTGTTTCTCCGCCCCGTAAACGGCCACCTCTCCGGCCAGCCGCTCCCCGGGCTTCTGGGTCAGCGTGACGGTGGTCTCTTCAGCCATGGTCTCTTCATCCTATCCCATTAGCGAAGCCGGTAGACATCCAGCAGGAACTCTTTGTCGCACGTCCAGTCTTCCAGCTCGACCTCGATCGAGTGATCTTCTTCGAGACATGCGTAGGCGAACTTCACCTTCGGATTGTCGGAATCGTGTACGCACAGCTCGCGCCCGTCCACGCGGATCTTCAGCTTGGCGTCGGTTTCCACCTGGATGCGGTAGACGCCTTCGTTGAAGCAGCCACATCCCTTCCACACGGCGGTGTACGGGATCTTGAGGTCCCGCAGGGTCTTTGGCCCGAGATCGCTGCTCGGCACGCCCTCGGCGCAGCCGTGTTCGGGACCGCGATCCAGAGACTCGCGGGAGATGTTGACCCACACCGGGCGGCTGGCGCTCGCCAGCGGCGCCAGCAGCTCTGCCGCCAGCGCCAGCCACAGCACGGGCGTCTGGCCCGGCTGCACTTCCGTCATTCCTTCCAAAGACGGCACCCGGGACGCGGCGGCGCCGGTCGCGGCTGCCGCCGGGGCGCCCGCCACCGGTTGGGTTTCGCCTCCCGGCTCCCGTTTCGGAGCGAGCCCTTGGAGCCGCACCCGCATCCGCAGGTTATCGCGCAAACCGGCCTCGAACAGTTCGTACACCAGCGAATTTTTCGGCACCAGCAGGTCCAGCGTCACGGGCGTAAACGGAGCGTTGCCCACGGTGTTGCCCGGGCCGGTGAAATCCGGCGCCGTGGTGAAGCGCACGTGAGCGAAGGCCGCCGCCAGCGCCGTTCCGCCCGCCGGCAGGCGGATCAGGCTCAGGCTTTCCACAAATCCGCTCACCTCCGTCGCCCCGCGTTCCGCCACACTCTCCGGGTCTTCCACCACCACCGTGAAAATGCGCGGAGGCGTGCCGGGCTCCACCGCCAGCACCACCGCCCGCGTCTGCGCCTCCGCCTCCCGCAGCATGCGCAGTTGCTCGATCGCCACCTGCCGCTCCGGGACTTGCAGCGGCAGGCGGAAGTTCCTCAGGCCTTCGGCCGGGACGAACAGGATCACTTCGGCGGCATCGCCCGTCTCCGTTCCCCCGGCTTCGATGCCCTGCGCGGCCGTCACGCCCACCGAAACCACCAGCCCCCGCACCGATTGCGCCTGCCGCACCGGCGTGAGTTCGTCCCGGCTGATCCGCACCGCCCGCTGGATCTCGTTGGCGCCTTCCCGCGGCTCATGCTCGATCTCCACCGGCTCGGCACGGTCCATGGCGTCCCGCAGCACGGCCAGCTTGGAAAGCCGCTCGTTGAAGCGCTCCGGATCCGCGTCCAGATCACGGATGACGTAGACGCCCGACGTCGCGTCGGCGTGAACCAGCGTGACCTGCACCAGGCCCGCCCGCCCCACCTCGATCTTCTGAACGAATCCACGCACCACTGGCATACTTCCTCCTCTCGATGCCGCTAAGGTTTCGGCTGGTCTCTCTCCGCTTTCCGATCTTCGAAACTCGTCGTGATCCGCCGGAGGCTGATCTCCCCGGGAAAGATGAACCCGTCCCGCCGCACTTCCAGACCCGTCAGGCAGGCCGACACCTGGGCCACGCCGTTCACCACCGGCGGAATCGGCGCCAGAACCTTCGACTGGCCCGCGGCGATGTCCTTGATCATGGCGCCGCCGACGGCGTCAATCGTGGATTCGGTGATCGCCAGCACGATCCAGCCCACGATCGGGATCAGCAGATCCAGCAGCACGTCACAGCAGCTCTGGTCAATATCGAACTCCCCCGCGCGGCCCTTCGCCGTCAGAATGCACGCCTCCTCGGTCCGCTCGAGCGTCGTGTCAATGAAAATCGGGCCCTCGAAGCTCACGTCCGGATCCGGCCAGCAGTCAATGTGCACTTCCGCCTCGCCGCTCATCCACACGTGGCCCTGGCTTTCTCCGTGCTCGCCCGGATCGGAAAGATCCGCACTCAGTTTCTTCAGCGTCGCGTCCCCCTGATCGGTGTGGATCTCCTGGCCGCCGCTTTTCAGGTCCGGAAATTGTTCGTCAATCACCCCCTGGATCACTTCCATGACCCGCGCGCGGCCCACGGCCAGCGCCAGCTCGCGGCCCCCCAGGAAATTGTCCGGCGCAAAATCCGCCACGGAACTGTCCCTGCGGTTCATCAGAATCGCCAGCACTCCTTCGCTCACCAGCAGAAACCCCACCGGAGTGGACAGCGGCACCTCGCTGTCGCCGGACTGCGGCGAGTACACCGGGTACTTGCGCGGCTGCACATACGCCGCAATCTGTTGCTGCATCAACTGCCGCGCGGCCGCTTCCGTGAAGGCCGGCTGTGTCACCGTCCCGAAGGTTGCCAGCGCACTCACCGCCAGCGGCTTCAGTTGCGCCGCCACCAGACTGGCCACCGCACCTCCCTGATCGAACTCCACCTGCGCGTCGAGCGGCGCCGCCGGTTCCGTGGCCATGTCGAGCGAGATGGTCGTGTCGGTCTGCTTGAGCTCCCGGTGCACGATGATGCGCCCGTAGCTGCTGAAGGCCGCCTGCGGCACGGTGGCGTGGATCGGAAAGGTTAACTTCACGTAAGTCTTCCCGCCCGCGTTCACCAGCTCGCCCTGAATCTCGTTCGGCGTCGCCATGTTCGGCGGACTCAGGAACGGATCGCGCGCGTCGTCATACACCACCAGGACGTTTTCCCCGAGCGTGTACGTGTGCTGGACCTGATCGTACTTGGCATGGATCGCCGCCATGATGTTACTGATCCCGATCGCCGGCAGTCCCTCGATGACCGGGATCCCAACATCCGAGGGCGTCACGTCCGCAAAGTTGATCCCCAGAACATCCGTGCCGCCTTCCGGCCACGTGTCCAGCTTGCCCGGAATCTCGGCCCGCGACTTCATCGTGATGTGCAGCAGCGACGGGTCCGGCGCCTCGGGAAGCTCGGCCGTAATCTCGAACGGAATCGAGAACAGAATGTGTTTCTCGTCGCGAAAACTCAGATCCGCCGGATCCGTCATGTCGTCGAGCGCCCGCACGTAAATCGTCGCCGGCTGCCCCGAGAGCGTCAGATGAATGGGCCCGACGTTGTGCGGATAGATGTCCTCGCTCTTGAAGGCCAGATGAAAGATCTCTTTGACCGAAGCGATGCCCAGCTCGACCGCAAAATCGAAATTGGAGGTCAGGTTCATCGGCCGAACCGGACGCCCGTGATCCAGGTGCGCAGCGGACTGGGCCTCTCCCCGCTCCGGACTTTGCGGTAGCTCTCCGGCGTGTGCAGCGGGAAGCTGGAGCGCTGGATCACCGCAAGCTCGATCAGCTCTCGCACCAGCGGATGCGAATCCTTATAAAAATAGAGCGTGTTCAGGTCCACTTGTTCCGGCGGCGCCGCCGCACGGGGCAGATCCTCGAGCTTGGCGTCCAGATCGAACCGCCCCGGCCAGCGGTGCGTCAACTCCGTCTGGATCGCCACACCATGGAGCGGCTTGGGCGTCTTGACGGAGATGCGCCGCACCCGCGGGCGAAATTTCTCCAGCCGCTCCCGCAGGGCTCCCGAGATCGCTTCCCGATACACCGGCTCGCGGCCGGAGGTGTCGAGCGGGCCTATGCGCAGGCGTTCGAAGAGAATGCGCTTCAGCCAGTCGGAATCGAGCGGCCGCGGCGGCTCGCCGAGCTCCTTTTCCAGCCGGGCCTCGAGCTCCGCGCGCCGCGCCGCCGTGGCCTTCGAGTGCCGGACCGCCCTCAGGATGTGCCCGAAAACCTCGGGGGCTAACTTGTAGCCCGTCTCCTGAATCGCCGCCGCGGGATTCAGAAACATCGCCTTGGCCAGCTCCGGGTCCCGGTTCAGTCTGGCCACGATCTTCGCCGCGACCGCGGCCAGTTCTTCCCGGCTCTGGATCGTCGGCGGGGATTCCCCTTCCGAACCCGGTTCAGCCTTCCCTCGCGTGCCGCGTCCTCTTGGTTTCTCCGCCATGGTGTTCCTCGCATCGTTCGATTGCGGCGCAAACTGTCCCGCCCATCATGTCACCCGCATCCGCGCCTGTCAACCGCACGAAGCCCGCGCCCGCCCCAGCTTCTCAACGGAGGCCGTGATAGCCGCTCTCGTAGTAGATGAGCGGCCGGCCTGCATGCGCCGCAGCGGCGACAACCTTGCCGATGAAGATCGTGTGATCCCCGGCTTCCACGGTCTGATGCACGAGGCACTCCAGCCACGCCAGCACGCCTTCGAGCAGCGGCGCTCCGGTCTTGCCCGCGCTCCACTCCATGCCGTCGAACCGGTCGTGCCCCTTGCGCGCAAACCGCACCGAAAGCTCGCGCTGGCTTTCCCGCAGCACATTGATGCCGAAAGCGGTCGCGGCCCGGAAGTGCAGCAGTACGGCCGAGGCGTGATCCACGCAAATCAGCACAAGCGGCGGCGAAAGAGAAACCGAAGTGAAGGAATTGACCGTGAGGCCGTGGGGCGCTCCGTCGGCCCCCCGCACGGTGGCGATCGCCACGCCCGTAGCAAACTTGGCGCACGCCCGGCGAAAGCTGTCCCGGTCCACCCCGGCCAAGACCATTTCTTAAAATCTCACTGCCCGGCTTGACAAGAAATTAAGCTCAATCTTATCATGAGGTTTGCACGCGGCACGAAACCGCGCCGCGGGATCCGCGCCGCAGGCTGCCAAACGCACCCGTCCCGCACCGGAGGAGGAGAACGTTGATCAAGCTCGACATCGTCAATCAAGTCGTGAACCGTACCGGCATTACCAAAGTCAAGGCGGAAATGGCGGTGGACCGCGTCTTTGAAAGCATGAAGGAGGCTCTCG
This sequence comes from Bryobacteraceae bacterium, assembly GCA_035575135.1. Classification (GTDB taxonomy): domain Bacteria; phylum Acidobacteriota; class Terriglobia; order Bryobacterales; family Bryobacteraceae; genus JANWXD01. Next base: position 2,054 of record DATLYE010000090.1, on the reverse strand, counting down.
CCCGCGGCGAGCGCATCGAGCTGCGCGGCTTCGGCATCTTCACCGTCCGCAACCGCAAAACCGGCATCGGACGCAATCCCCGGACGGGCGCTGAAGTCGCCATTCCCCCTGGCAAGGCGGTGCGCTTCAAGCCGGGCAAGGAGCTACAGTCGCTTTAGGTGACCCCGCACGGCTTCCCCACTTCCTCCGCACTACCCGCATCCTGGAACGGAAAAGAAGCCTGGCGCCTCGTCGCCTCCGCCAGCCGGCCGCGCTGGTGGCTCCACATCCTTCTGTTCGCCGCCACGCTCGTCACCACCACCGCCGTCGGCGGCACGCTGGCATACAACTTCCGCCACGACCTGCCGGCGATTGACCTCACCCGCAGCCTGGGCTCCTTCGCCCACTGGCGCGAACTCAACTTCTGGCTCGACGGCCTGCCCTTTTCCCTGACCCTGCTCACGATCCTGCTGGCCCACGAGCTCGGCCACTACTTCGCCTGCCTGTACTACCGCCTGGACGCCAGCCCGCCCTACTTTCTGCCGTCGCCCACCCTCATCGGAACCTTCGGCGCCTTCATCCGCATCCGCTCGCCCATTTATTCGCGGCGCGTGCTCTTCGACGTCGGCATCGCCGGCCCGGTCGCCGGATTCCTGTTCCTTCTTCCCGCTCTTGCCATCGGCCTGGCCTATTCTCGCGTGGTGCCGGGCATCGCTCTGCGCGGCGACCTCATCTTCGGCACACCGCCGATCGTCCGCCTGCTGGAGTCCCTCATCTTCCCCGGCGTGCCTTCTGCGGATATTTCCCTGCACCCGGTGGCCCGGGCCGCCTGGGTCGGCGTGTTCGCCACCGCCCTCAACCTGCTCCCCATCGGCCAGCTCGACGGCGGTCACATCCTCTACGCCTTCGTGGGCGACAAACACCGCGCCCTGTCCCGCCTGTTTGTCGCCGCCCTGATCCCTCTGGGCTTTTTTTACTGGCCGTGGCTGTTGTGGGCCGCCATCCTGTTCTTCTTCGGGTTGCGCCACCCGCTCATCTACGACGCCGGAGAACTCGGCGCCGCCCGTAAGAAGCTCGGTGCGCTGGCCCTGGCCATCTTCGCCCTCTGTTTCATGGTGGCCCCCATCCAGACGCCGAATTAGCCCGCAAGGCCATGCGGATCTCCGGGACCATCATCACGCTCAACGAGGAGGCGCGTATCGCCCGGGCCATCGAGAGCCTGCGCTGCTGTGACGAGATCGTCGTGGTGGACAGCGGCTCGACCGACGGCACGCGCGACATCGCCGCCCGCCTCGGCGCGCGTGTGCTCTGCCGGGACTGGCCGGGGTTCGCCGCCCAAAAGAACTTCGCCGCCGAAGCCGCCTCCCACGACTGGATCCTCTCCCTCGACGCCGACGAAGCCCTCAGCGAAACCCTCGAGGCCGAAATCTGGCAGCTCAAGCGCGAAGGCCCCCGCGCCGACGCCTACTCCATGCCCCGTCTGGCCCAGTATCTGGGCCGCTGGATCCGCCACTCCGGCTGGTACCCCGACCGTAAGATCCGGCTCTACGATCGCCGCAAAGCCCGCTGGGTCGGCGCCTGGGTCCACGAGCGGCTGGAGGTCTCCGGGACCGTGGCGCCGCTTGCAGGCCACCTGCTTCACTTCACCTGCGACTCGCTCTCCGAGCACCTGGAGCGCATGGACCGCTACACCACCCTGGCGGCCCAGGAGCTGGCCGCGCGCGGCGTGCGCGTCTCGTGGCTCCGCATCGGACTGGCGCCCCTGGGCACCTTCCTGCGCACCTACGTTCTCCGCGCCGGCTTCCTCGACGGCCCCCAGGGCCTCATCCTGGCCTGGATGGCCGCCTTCTACACCTTCCTCAAATACACCAAATCCCGAAAATTCCGTCAGCCTGGTATGGCACCTTTTTCGTAAAAATCCGTCAGCCTGGTATGGCACCTTTTTCGAACCCGCCCGATGCGCATCCTTCACCTCGATAGCGGACCCGCCATGCGCGGCGGCCAGTGGCAGGCCCTGCGCCTGCTGGAAGGCCTGACCCGCGCCTCCTGCGACGCCCTCCTGCTGGCGCCCCCCC
>DATLYE010000089.1:0-8554 GCA_035575135.1 Bryobacteraceae bacterium | reverse complement strand
GCTAGGGTTGGCCGAGATTCGCCGCTCGATTACACTTTAGCCCGTGGGTTACTTGAGCAACTGTCCGCTAGGGTTGGCCGAGATTCGCCGCTCGATTACACTCCGAAACAACTGTGGGACACCTTGGGCTGGGCTAGGGTTGGCCGAGATTCGCCGCTCGATTACACTCTACAATCTCGTAGCCCTCGCCCTCCTGCTGCTAGGGTTGGCCGAGATTCGCCGCTCGATTACACTCCCACACGCGCGTTTACCTCCTCAGCAGCGGCTAGGGTTGGCCGAGATTCGCCGCTCGATTACACTCCGCCCCGCGCAACTCCCTGATTTGCGCGGGGCTTTCACCCCCTAACCTCTCAAAAAAGAAGAAGCTGGCTCTGCGGCTGCTCCGGCTCCCGCAGCTTTCGGCCAAAGTACACCTCCATCTTTCCGAACTGATGATCGGTCACCGCCAGCAGCCTCACCTGCCCCAAAGGTGGTATGGCTGCCCGCACCCTCCGCCGGTGCGCTTCCGCCGCCTCTTCGCTCGGCAGATAACGCGCATACACCGACAGTTGCAACATCATGAAGCCGTCCTTCAGCAGCGCCTTCCGAAACCGGTTGTAGTTCCGCCGGTCCTGCAGTTCTTCCACCGGCAGGTCGAACATGGCGATTAACCACATAGGGCGAAACACGGAGAGCGGCTGCCGGAACATCGTTTACATCTCCGGAAGATAAAGCTCGCGCTGGCTCTCCAGAAAGCATCGCGCCAGACTGGCCGCCACTCGCGAAAGCACGTCGAACAGTGTGCGCAACTCCCCTTCGCAGTTGTACCGCTCGAGCATAGGTCGCACCAGCCAGGCCTTGGCCGCCTTGTCCAGCGGCTCCTGCGGGTCGTGTTCCTGCACCCACCGGTACACTGCGCGATCCACCAGCGGGCGGAACGGCTCCATCACGTCATCCGCCAGCCGGAAAGCGTCGTAGCGGTTATGGTGTTGCAGCCCGAACGAAGGGTGCAGCCCCGCGCCGCACAGCGCCCGCGCCACCATCGCCCGCAGCACGGCGTAGCCATAGTTCAGATGCGCATTCTGGTCCGGCCCTTCGCTCCCCCGCCGGAACTTCGGGTCGCCGAACAACAGCGGCCAGTATCGCCTTGACGCTTGTGACTCCAGGTTGGAGCCGTCGCCGGAGCGCACTCGCTCCGCCATGGCCGAAAGGCCTCCGTCCGTCCCGTGCAACTCCCGCAGCAGCCGCCCCTGGGCCCGGATCTTCGCCCGCACAATCTGCTGCCACAGCCGCTTGCGCAACGGCAAGCTCGCCAGTGCCTGCCGCGCAAAGCGCTCGCTCTGCGTCGAGTGGGTCTGCAGCGGCAGCATCTGCGCCACCGGCAGATGCTTCCCATCGCAGATCACTACCGCGCCGCCGTTCTCCGCCACCCCCGAAATCACGCTCTGCGTCATCAGCACCCGCGGATGCGAGATCACCAGCACCGCCAGCTCCGCAAGTGGCGTGGTCACCTCCGCTCCTTCCTCCGGCTCGATCACCAGCTGCGCATGGCGAACGTGGAGCCGCGCCGGAGCCGTCGAAATGTCCAGCACCCGCTCAGTCATGGGCGCTCCTCACGTTCCCCAGCGGGTCCACCACAACTTTCCGGCAGCCCAGGTCACGCAGGTCATTCAGCCGCGTGATCCGAATCCAGTCGCCGGTCTTCTTGATGTCCTCCACTCGTCGTGCGTCCGTGTGCCGGACGAAGACCAGTTCCACCGCCCCGCTGGCCGCCTCACTCACCGTGCGCACCACAAACAACTCCCTTTCCGGTCGGTCGGGATGCTTCATTTCCACCATGTCGCCGCCCATCAGCGAGAACAGGAACCGTCCCTGTTCTCCGGGCGGCAGCGCTCGCTGCACAATGGGTTCCTTGGCGCGGTGCCGCCGCAGCGCCTCCAGCCGGCTCACAACTCCGGGCGAATCCCACACCGGCTTCCCCTTCTCCTTGCCGCGCCTTCCCACCGTTTCAAACAGGGCGATGTGATGATTGCCTCCTGGGACCACGTGCCGCACCCGCGGACCCTCGCCGATGGCTTGCGCCCGCGTTCCCGTTCGGATCCGTACTCGCCGAATGGGCGTCGCTTGTCCCTTCCTGGTCACCAGCACCGGCGGCTCGTGCTCCAGCTTCTTGATGTTCTCGGGCCCGCCCAGCTCCTCCAGCTTTCTTTCCACCGCCTCGCGTACGCGAGCGTCCACGATGTCCCTTACCATCTTCTGGGTCAGGCTATGCACGGGCTTCCGCACATGCCACACCTTCTTTCCCTTCCAGCTCTTTTCCGGACTGTAGTTGGTTTCGTCGTGCAGTTCGCCTCGCAGCGTGCGCGCGGGCCGGTGGGACACCTTCAGGTCTTCAATCAGCGGCCGCACCGAGTTCACAAAGTCCGGCCACGGGGCTTGCAGCGTGCGTCCGGAAAGCCGCTCGCGGCCCGCCGCGGCGGCGCTCAGTTGCTGGATGGCCGCCTGCGAGGTGAGCGCTACCACCATGGCATCCACCGCATGGTGGCGGTGGTCGCCGCGCGGCTTGCCGGGATTGTGCCCGTTCGAAGAGGGCCCGGCTTCCCGCAGGATCGCCTCCAGCCCCCACGCCCGCCGCAGCGTCGCCGTCACCGCCCCGGAGGACGCGTACACCGCGCGCCGGTTCTGATCTTCCCACGGCACTTCTTCGTCCCGCCCGCCATAGAGCTGCTCCAGGTAACGCGCGGCCAGCTTGCTGACGTAGCGCGTATCCGCCAGGTGGCGGGCGGAAAACTCCTCCAGGTCCTCCGGCCTCTCCAGCAGGAACCGTTTCCGCTTGTCCCCGCTTTTCATGCACCTCACCCGCGCCTGAATCTGTTCCCACCTGCTCGCATCGGAGCCGAAGGCCTCATAGGGCGTGCGTCCCGCCTTCTCCCGGTTGCACTCCACGCACGCCAGCGTCTTGTTCGCCAGCGATCCGTCCGGAAACCGGCTCAGCGGCAGGATGTGCTCCACCTCCGCCTGCCCGTTGAACAGGTCGCCGAAGCTGAAGCTCCTTCCGCAGTACGCGCACGCCTGCAGCTCGTCGAACAGCAGCACCTTGGTCTCATCGTCACGCGAGGGGTTCGCGTTCCCCGTTTCCTGCAGAATTCGGCGGGCTGCTGCCGCCCTCAGCCGGCGGTTCCTGAGCATTCCCTCCTGCAGCGCCTGCCGGTCTTTCGCCGAACGTTTCAGGTCGCGCGCCAGTTCCACCCGGACCTGCCACGGCTTTCCGTACTCCCGCACGATCGCGTTCACGACCTTCCGCAATTCCGTCAGCGCCCGCAGCACCGCCGGATTGGGAATGAGCGGCAGCACGTCCTCCGCCGGCCCCAGCCGGTCCTTCGCCTCCCCACCCGAGAAGCGGCTGCCGTAAATTTCTCGTTCGGCCTCCTTGAAGGCCTTGCCCACCTCCATCAGCGGCAGCAGCTTGCTCATCGCCTTCAGCGAGAGCCGGCTGTACCCCTCTTCGGCTTCCGTCGCAGCCAGTGCGCGCGCCCGCTCCTCGGGTATGCCCCACTCATGCATTGCCATTCGCGCCAGATCTTCCGGGTTCTCGGCTTCCATCCAGCGGTGCACGATTCGCCTTTGCTCCGCCTCCGGCAGGGCAAGCCAGCGTTCTCCGAAAGCCCGCCGCATCACCGCGGCTGTCCGGTTTCCCGGCAGGCTCTTGTCCCTTCCCGCCTCCAGATTGAAACGCGCCGTCCTGGGTAGACCGAGCAATTTGCGAATCTCGTGAAAGGTCAGGTCGCCCTCAGCCTCCAGTCGGTCGATCAGCAGGCGGCGCTGCTCTCCCGTCAGTCCCGTGCGGCCTCCTTCGCCATCCAGAATCGCCAGATCGTTGACTTTCTGGAGCATCCGGAATCGCTGTGCCGCCAGCGTCGCCATCGGCGCTCGCGGACAACCCGGCTCCAGTTCGCACCTCCCCGGTTTGCCCGCCTGCATTGGCCGCTGATGAAAGAGCAGCGTCCGCACCTTCTCCTTCAGCGCCGCCGTTAGCCGGCCGGGATGGAAGGCGGCCTGAGCCTTCCAGATGGCCTCGAACTCCTCCTCGAACATCTCGCGCGCCGTCCAGCGCCGGCGGATGGACCGCGGCTGGGCCGGGTCCTGGCGGCACAGGTACTCTCCCAGAGTCTGCCCGCCGATGGCCTCTTTCAGGCCCGCAATCTCCGCCAGAACCTTGCCGCGCTCCTCTTCCGATTTCTCCGCCCTCCCCGCCTTTCGCCCCTCTCTCCGGTTGCTTTTGAAGCCGCGCCGTTGCCCCAGGTGATAGAGCGCCCTTCCCAGCTCGTGCGGCTCCAGCGCTTGCTGCAGGGCTCGCGCCCGCAGGAAGTACGGAAGAACATGCTCCGGGGCCGCCACCTCGGGATTTTCTTTGCGGATTCGCTCCCTCCACCTTGCTGCCAGGCGCCGGTCCAGCTCGGTGAGAATGCGGTCGCGGTTCTCCGGCGTGCCGCCGGACGGCTCGGCCGGCAGCAGGCCCGCCTGCTGCAGGCAACAGAACAGCTCCCGTTTCCGCGCCGCTTTCCGTCGTAGCTGCCGGCGGCGCAGCCGCGCCGCCCGCCGCTGCACATTGTTGGAAGCTCCCGGCTCTCCCTTTTCGAATTTGCGCGCGTCCATGGCCGAATCGAAAATACGCACGCCGGCGGCTACGAACGCTTGCTGCTCACGGTCCAGCAAGGCCCAGCCGATGGAACTCACACCCAGGTCCAGTCCAAGAATCAGGGAAGGCGCAGTCGGTCGTGCCATTTGCTTTCTCCTTGACAGGGGCCCGGACTGCGCGGTAGATTCCGCGCAGTGTAATCGAGCGGCGATTGCTCGGCTGTATCTTAGTAAGCTTTCGTCGTGAGGCTACCGCTTTTCAAGCGACCTCTGAGCGCCCCCTTGCGGGGCGCTTGCTATTCTACCTCCCTGACTCGGTTGATCTGCCACCCGTGACCTGCGAACTGCGATCCGACCGCCGGCCGCTCCGCATTGACCACTGTGAACGTGCCTGTTGCATTCGTGCCCTTTCTGGTGAAGCCTTCCGCCCCGGATTCGCGCGGATGAACGCCGATTTCGCCTCTAATCGCGATGCCGAGCGTGATTACGACACAGACAGACCACATCAACCCCAAGGTCCTTCGCTCGGGTCTCCATTCTGGAGAAGACGCAAAGACGAGCTCCTTCGCTTCGCTCAGGATTTCAGCGTGCGGTTCGGACGCCGCGCAAACGCCTCAACCTCGCTCAGGATGGCGGCAGCGAAGACGGGAAGCTCATGCAGGTAAGGCCCCAGCCCGCCTTGGCGGGCGGGATTTGACTTAGCCCAGGCCGTCAGGCCTGGGTAAGCGTGAGGAAAACGGCCGAGCCCCGGAGGGGCGACACAAAAGGCGTCATCCTTCGGCCCTGCCCGGCCCGTCGCCGCTCGCTCGTCCGCTAGGAAGGCAGCCTTCAGCCTTCAGCCAAAGGCCAGCACTCAGCGGTCAGCACTCAGCCAACAGCCAAAGCCAAAAGCCAACAGCCAAGAGCCATGCCCCAACCCCACCGCCAAGCCATTGATCTCACAAGGCAATAAATCTATTGACAACCTATGCTATACTTATATTGCGGACGGTAAAGGTCCGCGCTTATGCCCCGCTCGCCCAAAGCCCAGGGTGAGCTGGTGGAGATACGGTTCCTGCTGGAGGCCACGTCCCGGGGCCTGGAAGTCTCCCGGCCCTTCGGCGACAACCTGCCCTACGATTTCCTTGTAGGGAAAAACGGTCGCTTCTACCGCGTCCAGGTGAAGTCGACCCGCAGCCGCGTCTACCGCGGCTACCAGGTGATTACGGTCCACTCCCGCGCCCGGCCGTACACGGCCCGTGAGGTGGACTTCCTCGCCGCCTACACCATCCCGGAACCGGCCTGGTACCTCATCCCGGTCGAGGAGGTCGCCGGCAAACAGGCGATCGTCCTCTTTCCCCGCCGGCCGCCCACTCGCGGCGGACGCTTCGAGCGCTTCCGCGAGGCCTGGCACCTGCTGCGCAGGTGAGAATTCACAAGCGAACGGAATGGGTGTGACCGGCTTGACCACAGAGGACACAGAGGAACACGGAGGGAATCTGTGAACTGCGAACTATGAACTTCGAACTGTGAACCGAGGATCGATTGACTGACCACTGACCACTGACCACTGCCCACTGCCATTCACACTTCGCAGCTCGCCGATGGTTTACTCTGTTCCCGCACTCCTGGAGCTTCGCCATGATCCTGATGCTGGTTCGCCACAAGGTTGCCGACTTCAACGCCTGGAAGCGCGTCTTCGACTCGCACGCCGAGGCCCAGCGCGCGGCGGGCCTGCGGGTGGAGCGCGTGCTGCGCAACTTCGACGATGCCAACGAGGTCTTCCTGCTTTTCGAGGTCACCGACGTGGAGAAGGCGCGTGCGTTCATCACCTCGCCCCTGCTGCCGCAGGTGATGAGGATGGCCGGAGTGGTGGACAGCCCGGATATCACGTTTCTGGCGTAAGGCAGCATTCAGCAGTCAGCGGTCAGCGCTCAGTACCCAGTACCCAGTTGCCAGTACCCAGTACCCAGTCGCTCAAGGAGTCGTGGGTCAAGCTCCAAGAGCCAGTAGCCAAAAGCCAAGAGTCAAAGCCAAGAGTCAAAAGCCAAGAGCAAAGGGCCAAGAGCCGAGCTGGACGATTCAACCCCGTTCTTGCACCCTGCTACAATGCCCCGTCACCTGAGGGCGGGGAAGCGCGGCTGGCGATGAAATGTCCTTTTTGCGGTCATGAGAACGACAAGGTGGTGGACTCGCGTGAGTCCAAGGAAGGCGAGTCCATCCGCCGGCGGCGGGAATGCCTGAAGTGCGAGAAGCGCTTCACCACCTACGAACGCATCGATGAGATCCCCTACATGGTGGTGAAGAAGGACGGCCGGCGCGAAAAGTTCGACCGGCAGAAGGTGCTCAACGGCCTGCTGCGCGCCTGCGAAAAGCGCCCGGTGGCCATCGGCAAGCTGGAGCAGATCGTGAACGAGGCCGAGGCCTTCGTGATCGACTCGCCGGAGCGCGAGCGCAAGGCCAGCGAGATCGGGGAGCTGATCATGAACCGGCTGAAGCGCATCGACAAGGTGGCCTACGTCCGCTTCGCCAGCGTCTATATGGATTTTAAGGATGTGCAGGAGTTCATGGCGGAGCTGAAGCACCTGCTGAAGTCGAAGGAGGGAGCGGCGCGGCCGCGGGCGGCGGCGAAGACCTAGCCCTTGCCCTGCCGGCAACCGGGTGCTGGGTACCCGGCACTTCTTTATGGCGCACAAGGTCACACTGATTCCGGGGGACGGCATCGGGCCGGAGGTCACGCAGGCCACGGTGCGGATTCTGGAAGCCACGGGTGTGAAGTTCGACTGGGAGACGTTTCACGCCGGAGCGGAGGCGTACGAAAAGTACAAGGAGTACCTGCCGAGCGCGCTGCTGGACTCGATCGGGCGCACGCGGGTGGGGCTGAAAGGCCCGGTGACGACGCCGATCGGGGGCGGGTTCGCGTCGATCAACGTGGCGCTGCGCAAGAAGCTCGACCTGTACGCCAACCTGCGTCCCATCCAGAACCTGCCGGGCATCCCGACGCGCTATCCCGGGGTGGACCTGGTGATCGTGCGGGAGAACACGGAGAGCCTGTATTCGGGCATCGAGCATGAAGTGGTGCCGGGCGTGGTGGAGAGCCTGAAGATCATCACCGAAAAGGCCTCGACGCGGATTGCGCGCTTCGCCTTCGAGTACGCGCGGCGGGAGAAGCGCCACAAGGTGCACGCCATCCACAAGGCCAACATCATGAAGCTCTCCGACGGGCTGTTCCTGCGCTGCACGCGCTCGGTGGCCAAGGAGTATCCCGAGATCACCTACGGCGAGCACATTGTGGACAACACCTGCATGCAACTGGTGATGAATCCCTACCAGTACGACGTGCTGGTGATGGAGAACCTGTACGGCGACATCATCAGCGACCTGTGCTCGGCGTTCGTGGGCGGGCTGGGGCTGGTGCCGGGCGCCAATATCGGCACGGACACGGCGGTGTTCGAAGCCGTGCATGGATCGGCGCCCGATATCGCGGGGAAGAACATCGCCAATCCCACGGCGGTGCTGCAGTCGGGCATCCTGATGCTGCGCTACCTGGGAGAGACGGAAGCGGCAGACCGGGCGCGCCTGGCGCTGGAGAAAGTCTATCGGGCGAAGGAGCACATCACGCGCGACGTGGGCGGAACGGCCTCGACCACGGAGTTCACCGACGCCGTGGTGGAGCAGCTTGCCACCATCACGCACGACGACCTGGCCAAGCTGGCGTATCCGACGCCGGCAGCGCCGACGGCGTAAGAAAGGAAACCACGGAGACACGGAGACACGGAGAATTTCTGCTTTCTGGTGTCTGGTCTTTCGTTGTACCACCCGCCGCTCAGGCCTTCAGTTCATAGTTCGCTGATCGCAGATCAAGCTCACGGCTGCTCTCGGGCTTCTTCTTCGGCTTTCTCTTCGAGCTGGCGGAGGGAGAGGTGTTCGTGGCGGGCGAGGAGGAAGCCGGCGGGGG
>DATLYE010000088.1:0-20708 GCA_035575135.1 Bryobacteraceae bacterium | reverse complement strand
CCGCCGTCCACCGTCAGCGCATGACCCACCACGTAGCTCGCCCCCGGGCTGCACAGCCACAGCACGGCTGCGGCGATTTCCTCCGGCCTGCCGGCTCGCCCGATGGGAACCCGCCGCGCGATCTCTCGATAGGCCTCTTCGTCCCCGCTGACCACGTCGCGCGCCAGCGGCGTGTCGATCAGCCCGGGATTGACCGCGTTCACCCGGATGCCGTACTTGATGTATTCGAGCGCCGCCGTCCGCGTCAGGCCCACCACGCCATGTTTTGAGGCAATGTAGGAACCGATCCCCGGGTTGCCCGTCATCGCGCCGACGGAGGCGTTGTTGACGATCGCTCCGCCGCCCTGGCGAACCATCTGCCGCAGTTCGTACTTCATGCAGGCCCACACGCCGCGCAGATTGATCCCGATGACGCGCTCCCAGTCTTCGCGGGTGCTCTCCGCAGTCGGAGCGATGCGCGCCATGACACCCGCGTTGTTGAACGCCGCATCCAGCCGGCCGAACGCGGCCACGGCGCGGTCCACCATCGCCTCCACTTCAGCTTCGTCGCTTACGTCGCACCGCACGGCGATGGCCTTGTGTCCGGCGGCGGTCAGTTTCCGGGCTTCCGCCTCCACGCCCTCTTGGCGAACGTCGGCCAGCACGACAGCCGCGCCCGCTTCTGCGAACGCTCTTGCCGTCGCCAGACCCATACCGGATGCGGCTCCGGTGACGAGCGCCACCTTGCCGCTGAAGTTCAAGGGATCATGCCTCATGGAAGTCCTCCAGTCCGCTGCGCTCTGCTCCGCCGGGTGCTGTACGTCTGTTCCGGAGCTGGCCGTTCGGCTGCCATCTTGTTCTCCCCAGGGTTACCGTTCTCGGAGGCCGCGAACGAGCCGACCACGAAGTGACCCGGCCGGATCGTCTTCACCGCGCCCCGACCCCTTCAACGATGCCGTGTTTGTGTCCCATTCAGGCGGATGTCTTAAAGTCGGTGATACTGCTCGTCGCTGACCTTCTCCATCCACTCGACGACCTTGCCGTCCTGCTCCTCCTGCAACGCGATATGCGTCATCCGCGTCATGGGCGTGGCTCCGTGCCAGTGCTTCACACCCGGGGCAATACGGACCACATCTCCTTCCCGAATCTCCTCTACGGGCCCGCCCCACTGCTGGACCCAGCCTGTGCCGGCCGTCACAATCAGGGTCTGCCCAAGCGGATGGGTATGCCAGGCGGTGCGGGCCCCTGCCTCGAAAGTGACGAGCGCCCCTAAGACCCGGGAAGGCTGCGCCGCGGAAAACAGCAATTCGACCTCGACGGAGCCCGTGAAATACCGCGCGTCTCCCTCGACCGGGCTCCGGGATTCTCTGCGCCAAATCGTGATGCGCTGAGCCGGGGCGCCCGCAATCGCGGGGCCACGCTCTTGCCGGGAGCTGTTTCGTTGATGGCTCATAGGAAATTCTCCCTGCCGGCCCTCTGGCCCGTGTGCCGGCGCGATGAGATGCTGAGCTCCTTGGGCCAACCCTGCCAAGAGCCACGCGGCAACCTGTAACCACCAGGCCCGCAACCTCATGTGCAGCATCCTCCCGTCAATCTTCCTCGCCGGGACTGCGCGGCCGGATCCTCACCGTCGCGGATCGCGCGCGGCGACCGATCATCGCTTCCAGATACGGGCTCCCGCCGTACTTGGCCCGGTAAGCTTCGTCAATGCGGTCGTTGATCGGCCCCTCGACCGGCTCGAAAGTGACCTCCCGGGTCATGCCCGCGGCGATGATCCGGCCCGCCTTCTGCAGCACGGCCGCTTGATACCAGCGCGACTGCCGCCCGTGATACGCCCGCACGTAAAGTCCGTCACCGACCACGACGGACCAGACCCAAGTCGGGGTGCCGTAGGTCACCCCGTCCTCCCGGTACGGCGCGACGCGGAGGTCATCCGTTCCGGCGATTCGTTGGAGTTCCTCTCTGGACCACGCCTTCACCGCGAGTCCTCCTCTCGGCGCCTTGAGACCGTGCCGGCGGCCGGTGTTGCACGCGGGCTCTCCCATCCCGGCGCCTTGAGCAGTTTGCGGACACGATCGCTGTACTGCCGGCCGGTGCTCAGCCGCGTGCCGCCCTCCAGCTCGAGTTCGTAGACGGCGCCGGCGATCGCATTCACACCCACCACGCGCGCCAGGTTCACCATGCGCGAGCGGTGAACCCGGACAAACCGCGCCGGATCCAGCACTTGCTCCAGCGCCGTCAACGTTTGGCCGTACAAGTAGTTCTTTGTCCGGCAGTGCAGAATCACGTAGTTGTTGGCGGCTTCGATCCAATCAATCGAGTCCACCGGCACGAAATCGTACCGGTCGCCGGAGCGGATGACCAGCTTCTGCGGCCACCGTTGCTGCTGCGCTTCCAACAGGGATTCCAGGCGGCGCATCAGTTCCGACGGGCCTGCAAGCCGCTCCTGGGCGCGCGCGATGCTTTCCTTGAGGCGGATGTCGTCGAAGGGTTTCAAAAGGTAGTCAACCGCATTGACTTCGAAGGCTTGAATGGCATATTTGTCGTAGGCCGTGACAAACACGACCGCAGGCATTTGCTGCGGCCCGACTTGCCGGATGACATCGAAACCGGTTCCGTCGGGCATCTGCACATCGAGCAGGACCAGATCGAAGCGGCCCGACCGCAGGGCGCTGACCGCCTCCGCCACCGAACCGCATTCGCCGGCGACCTGAACCGATTCGAGCCCTTCGACATCGGCCCGAATCCCCGCCCGGATCAGCGGTTCATCATCCACGATCAACAACTTCAGCATCCAAAAACCCGTCCCGAAAATCCGTCAGCCTGGTGTGTCCCCTTTTTTGAAAAACTCGTCAGCCTGGTGTGTCCCCTTTTTTGCCGGTTCACCCACGATGAAGAACCGCCGGCTCCTGCCGGGCACCCGTGTCCCCGTAGTCTGCCGCCCGGAAGGGAATTACAATACAAGCTTCCGTACCCCCCTCAGCGAGTCTCCGCAACGTGAAGGAATGGCGGTCCCCGTACATCGTTGCCAGCCGCTCGCGCGTCGAGCCTAGCCCGATGCCGATCTTCACGCCGCCCTCTTCCTCTACCGGCAGGCCGGCACCGTTGTCGGTCACCTTCAGCACGAGGTGCTCGCCGTCTTTGTCCGCCGAAACCGAAATCACGCCCGCCGCATGCATCCCGCGCAACCCGTGAAGTACGGCATTCTCAATCAGCGGCTGCAACACAAAACAGGGAACCAGTGCCGGTTGCGTCTCCGGGGCGATGCGAAACTCCACTCGCAACCGGTCTCCGAACCGTAATTGCTCGAGTGAAACATAAGCCCGCGCCAGCTCGATCTCTTCCTGAAGCGTGCATTCCGGCTCCGAGTCCTGCCGCAGCACCACCCGCAGAAGGTCTCCCAGGCGGACGAGCATCCGGCTTGCCGTCGTGGGATCCTGCTTCATCACGACCGAGATGTTCTGCAGACTGTTGAACAAGAAATGCGGGTTCAGGCGGGCTCGCAACGCCTCCAGTTGCGCCTGCTTCAAACCGGCTTCTAGCTGCGATTTCTCCAGCGCGAGCCGCGCGGCCGTCTGTTCCTGCTCTCGCAGCTGAAACTGTGTCCGGATGAGATATCCGCCCGCCACGCTGCTCCAGAAAAGCACCTGCGCCAGAGGCACGTGCACAAACCACGGAATCTCCGGCAGCGGCGTCCGCGCTGCGTCCAAACCGGAGACCACGGCTCTGTAGGTTTCCACCATCAGCGGAGACGCAAGCAGCGAAACCGGCACGCTAAAGCCCGCCAGCGCCGCAACATTGCGTAACCAGCCGTCGGCGCCCAAAGGGAACCTCTTTTCCATGCGGAAGACCGCCGGAGTCAGTGCGATCCAGGGGTAGTACGACGCCGTGCATGCCAGCACAAACGCCAGGCCCGGACTCTCAAAGTGATATCGCAGCGAAGTCAGAATCCCGATCACCGTCGCGATCAGAAACAGCTTCCAGAATCCGGGGTATCGCAAGGGGGTGGCGGGGCCGCCTTGGGTGGGACCCCGGCCGGCTCGAGGACGGAGTCGTAGCTCGCTCACGGCGCTTCTCCCACCCTACTATAGTCCGCCACGGCGACCGTGGCTCGTCGTCTCCGGAACCCGCGGCGCAGGATTCGGTTCGTCCGCCGCCGCGTCCACGCCATCCGCAAGCCCGCCCACCAGTACCAAAACTGCTCTGCACAGATCCGGGCCGCCGCCCCCACAAGCGCCGCTCTCACTTCCGCTCCCTCAGGGCCTCGACCGCAATCGTGTGTCCCGACAGGTTCTCGCGCGCGGACTGGATTGCGATGCGCCGGGCTTCACGCTCCACAGTGCGCGCTTCGGATCTCCTTCCCGACCCCCGCAAAAACTCGGCGTAGTTTCGCAGGAGCCTTGCGACGTGGGGGTGAGCCGGCCCGAGCCCCAATTCCGCGGTTCGGATCGCGCGGCGGTAGGAATCCTCGGCCCGCGTGTGCTCCCCGACCTCGCGCAGAGCCTCGGCGTAACCAGCAAGCGTGTGGGCGAACGTCGCCGGCCACCTGCGGGGTAGGGCATCCATTACCGCCAGGGCCTGCTCGTACAAGTCCACGGCCTCCCTGTAGCGGCCGGCACGCCGGCTGAGGCGCGCAAGATTGGCGGTTGCAATCGCCCCGATTTCCCGCAGCTCGGCATCCCGGCTTGACAGACCGCTTGCGGCCGTCCTCCGCAGCAGTTGCTCGGATTCTGCCAGTTGCCCCTTCTGCATCAGGACCACGGCGAGCATGCCCGTCAGACTCGCTGCCTCGGCCGGCGCCGGGTTCGGATACGCGCCCAGCGCCGTGCGAAGGACCGCTTCGGCCTTGGAAAACTGCCCGGTCTCGATGTAGGCGGCCGCAATGCCCGTATACACCCGCAGGAGATGCCGGTGATCGCAGTCCCGCACTCGCTTGAAGGCGCTGAGAGCGCGTAGAAACGTCTTCTCGGCCTCCAGCAGCTTTCCCTCACGATAGAGGAGCCCGCCAAGGTTCTGCAGTACGATGCCCCTTTGCAGCTCGTTTTTGTCGCGTTCGGCGCCCGCCAGCGCCGCCGCGTAGGCATCCTTGGCTTCGGCGAACCTCCCGAGCTCGACGAGAGCGTTGGCGTGCGCCACCTGCTCGACCCACTCATCGCTCACAGCCGCCCTGACGCTGCCGCCTGTGAGCAGGAGCAGGAAAGTCGCCGCGAGCGTCCGACCACGTTGCATTCTCCGATGGCGAGGCATCCGGTCCACCTGACTCCATCCTGCCGTGCGGGTTTGGAACGGTCAGCCTGTTTCTGGCCAGCCACTCCTTCCGCCCGGCGAACGACACTCCGGCACGGGGCAGCCACACTCCGGTTCGGAGCGCGGGAAGGGCGAATCGGGCGGAGCTGCGCCGCAACGTCGGGCGGGTCCCGGATTGTCGGGCGTGAAACCCGGGAAGCTACTTCACCTGTGTCCGTCGGGTATGCTGTGTGATCACCTCCGGAGGACGAGGTCGGCCGCGTAACATGACGGCGCGCGGCTGCCCATTGGCGGTCTCGGTCCAGCTGAGAAACACTCTCCCGCTGAGGCCTAGAGTTATCGAGGGGTACGTCGCGTTCGCCTTGAGAACCGCCAGGCGCATCAGGGAGGAGAGTGTTCCGTCCGACCGGATCTCGCGATAATACGGCGATACCGGCCCCCAGCCCGCGCGCAACCCGGCGTCTCTCGCCTGGAACGTGATCGAAAGACGTTCCCCGTCGCCGGCCACAGCCGGATGGGTCGGATCGGTCACACCCTCGGAGATGCGGATGCGTTCTGAGAAGGAAGCACCTCCGTCAGCGGTCCACGCCGCATAGATCGCAGGATCGTTACCCGCTTCGGTGAACCAGACCACCCAGAGTTTCTCGCCGGCGGTGGCGACGGCGGGGCCCACGTGCGGACAGCCGTTGATCTTCCAGCCGTCCCGGGTCACCAGCCTCGGGCTCGACCAGGTGGCGCCCCGGTCCGGGGAGGCGGCCGCGTAGATGTCCCGGGTCTGGTCCGGCTCAACGCCGCGCCAGAATACCAGAACCTTTCCGCCGGAAAATCCGATGGCCACGCGGCAGCAGGGGCAAATGTCTCCAGCGACGCGCATGTTCGGTTCCCAGGTCTGACCGCCGTCGAAGGAGCGGGCCAGATACAGGGCGGAGGTTCCCTCCGGATTGCGGCCGCTCCTTTGCTCCCGGCTGTCCAGCCACGCCACGTAGATGGCTCCGTCGGGAGCAACGGCGGCTCCCTGGAACGAATGGGAAACCGGAAGTCTGTCGTCGTTCAAGGTGACTGCCTTGCTCCAGTTCGGCGCCATGGGGCTGCTGCGGGCGAACCGAATGTGACTGCCGCCCGCAACGGAAGGGTCCTTGCCGTTCCAAACCGCATACAGCATGTTCTGATCGGGCGAAAGCAGGAGCTGGCCGCTGTTTGCCCCATGGTCGCTGACCTCGCCCTCGATGTCGTTCACACGCACCGGTTCGCTAAAGGTGTCGCCGAGGTCCTGAGAAGACCGGATCCACAGATCCGCCCCTCCCTTGGGAGACCGGGCCGAATAGAGCAGATAGAGACCGTGCTGGCGCCGCGCAACGAGCTTCGGGCTGCGGCCTTCGGCGATGACGTGAGGTTCCGGTTCAAAACGAACTTGCGATTGAGCCGGAGCATCGGTTGCGCACCAGCCGATGACGAAGACAGCCATCACCGTAGCGTGGACCCCGATTCGTGTCATCTTGTTCCCTCCTAAAACGACAACCGCAGCCCGATCTGCACCTGCCGTGCGTCCAAGGCGGCAATCGCCTGGCCGAAATTGGGCGACGTAAGCACGCCGTCGGGCACGCCATAGTTGACGTTATTCAACAGATTCGAAACCTCGCCGCGCAGCTGCAGATGGACCCGTTCTCCCATGGCGAAGGCTTTGAACAGGGAGGCGTTCCAGGAGAACAACCCCCGGCTTCGTTCCGTATTTCGTCCGACCGCGCCCAGTTGCCCGGGGGCGGGTGTCAATTGCGCCGCGGTGACACCGGTCGCCAGAGCCAGGCTGCGCGGGCCCTGCCGAATGCGGATCAGGCTACCCGGTACGTGCAAAATGCGGTTGCTGTTGACGCCGGCCGGGTTGTCGGTTCCGCTGAACAAAGTAAACGGCCGTCCGCTGTGGGCTGAGACGATGCCTTGAATCTGCCAGCCGCCGAGCCAGCGGTGCTTTCGCGGGAAGGGCAGGACATAGGAATAGACGAAGCTGCCGACATGGCGGATGTCGAAATCCGACGGCCCCCGGTTCAACCCCCAATTGCGCTCATCCAGGGCCAGAAGCTGGCGATCAATGCCGGTGTTGGTGGTGGGAAAGTCGCTGACTTCGTCCAGGAATTTCGACCAGGCATAAGAGGCGCGAAGCAACAGGTCGTTCCGCCGCCACTCCACACCCGCCTCCAGGCCGTCGTACCGCGACGTGGCAGCCGATTCGAGTCCGACCACGACACCTACGGACGGATCGGGACGGCGGGCTTGTGGCAACCCGTCCCCGCCGTTGGGCAAAACCGCCCGCGGCAGCTTGCGGCTCGCCGTGCCCAGGTATCCGAGAGTCAGCTTCGCCGCCGGCGTGAACAACCGCCGCTCGATCTGCACGTTGAAGTGCTGCGCGTAAGGAGTACGGAGATTCCGATCCGGAAGCACCAGGCCGCTGGGAATCGCCGCCTGCGCCCCGGCCAGAAGGTCCGGGAACCGCGGATTCGTATTCACCAGGGTGCGGATGAGCGGCGGGTTGAAGCGCGTGAGCCCGACAAAGGAAAGTTCCAGAACGTTGTAATAGACGCCGTAGCCGGCGCGCACCACGGTTTCGCCACTTTGGCGGGGACTCCAGGAAATGCCCAAGCGCGGCGCGAAGTTGTTGTGGTCGCCGCGAAAGCGGAATGCGTCCCCGATGAGCCCGTTGACTTCGTAGGGTACGGTGTTCAGCTCGTAGCGCAGGCCGAGCGAGAGCGTGAGCCCCGGGCGAAGCCGCCAGTCGTCTTGGACGTAGGCGTGGGTTTCCGTACGCCGCCGACCGACAAAGGGAGTGCCGATGTTCCGGCTGTAGGACACGGGCCGGCCTGCCAGGAACTGACTGATGTTCAGGAATCGCAGCTGTCCGATGAAAGCACTGTTGAAGGTGCCGTTGTTGAGTTGTTGCCGGCGGACGGCGGCGCCGGTCTTTAAGGCGTGGGCGCCACGGAAGACCGTGACGTCGTCGGACCACTGAAAGCTGTTCTGCAGATTCCGCTGCGCCATGAAGGAGAAATGGCCCAGAAAGGTCAGGCCCGGCACGAAGACCGCACCCACCTGCCCGTTGCGGGCCGGATCGCCGAGCTGCGGCGGATCGTCAAAGCGGTCCAGGATGCGGAACCGCGAAAACTGCACCCGGGCCTCGTTCATGACGCGGTGGGAGGGTGTCCAGTTGTGGTGCAGGGCGTGGCTTTGCGAGCCGATGTCGCGGCGGCTCCGGCTCAACGCCGCGCCCGCAACCACCTGCGTATCCGAATCCAAGTAGATGGAGCGCACGGTGGCGCGGTGCCTGGCCGAAAGGTGCCAGTCGCCGCGGACCACGAAGTTGTGCATCTCGGCGCCCAGGCCTGTCGTGGCGCGGTGCAGATTGGTTCCCGGCACGTTGGGATCCACATAGAGGGCGGCCAGCGCTTTGACCGGTTCCGCGGCGGCGGCCTTCTGCTCAGCTCGCAGGGTCTGGATCGTCGAAGCGGACGTGAAGCGCCGGATGAGCCCCTCATAGTTGGCGAACACGAAGATGCGATCGCGCAGCAGGGGCCCGCCTGCCGCAGCTCCCGGCGTGTTTGACTTCAATGGCTGGCGAACCGGATCGAAGGCATTCCGGGCATCCAGCTTGTCGTTTCGCACGTAATGATAGAGGCTTCCGTGCCACTCGTTGGTGCCCCGCCGGGTGATCACACTGATCACCGCACCGTTGTTTCGTCCGTACTCGGCCTTGTAGTTGTGCGTCAGCACCTGCATGCCCTCGATGGAATCCAGGGGCAACAACTGCTCACTGACGCCGCGGCCCATCAGCAGGCCGCCTTCGATTTCGTTGTAGTCGGTGGAATCAACCATGTAGTTGTTATTGCGGCTGCGGGCTCCCGCCGCGGCAAACGGCCGGTGAGCCTGATAGGCAGGAGCCACGCCGGGGGTCAGCAGCACCTGTGGGACGAAGTTGCGCCCCGTTCCTCCGCTGACCACCGGTAGTTCGCCCATGAGCCGCCGGTTGAATGTGCGGCCGGCACCTCCCTCATCGAGTCCCACGTCACCCAGGGCTTCAGCCGTCACCGTGATTTCCGATCGCTGGATCGCAGGCGCCAGCTCCACCCGGAGCGTCCGCTTCTGGCTGACCGTGAGAGAGACGGGCTCGTACACTACTCGGGCAAACCCCGGCGCCGCAACCGCGACCCGATAAACTCCTGCCGGCAGCCCCGCGATGTCGAAAGCACCGGCGTGGTCTGTGGTCAGATCCCACCTGGCGCCGGACTCCAGCAGAACGACTTCGATCGAGGCCCGTTCCACGGCAAGCCCCTGCGGGTCCCGAACCGTTCCGCCGATTGCGGCGCCGATGTTCTGTGCCTGCGCGCGCAACGCGAGCAGACAGATAACTCCTATCCATGACAACACTCGCATATCAGACCTCCAAGACCATTTCTGTTGCAAAAGCTGGAAAACACCTCTACTGGCAGGCTCGCACCCCACCGGACCGGCGAAACAAACGCGGCACGCTACACGGCAGGCGGAGGTCTTTCGTACAGGAACGGGGAATGAAGGCAGGCAAAACCACCGGGCCCGCCGGCGTGGAGGGGGGCCGTGGAAGCAGCGATCGGACCGGCGAAGGCACTTGCCCTTTCCAGGAGGAAATCGCGCGTGGTTGTAAGCCTGGAGGGAAGCTTGCACCGCTGGGAACACTTCGGCCCGGCCTGCCAGCCGGGACCTTCGGCGCTCGACTGAAGGTTATTCTTGCAACAGCAACTCGCTTTTTTCCGGCAGCAGGACATCCCCGACTCGGGCCGGCTCTCAGCGGGAAGGAAAAGGAAAAAGACAGTAGCGTGCGAGCAGAGGAGCCCCAGCGACAGCACCCCTGCCGTCAGGCCCGACATCATCCCCGGCGGATGACCCAGAAGGCGCCTCACCCCGTCACCTCGCGTTGCTGCACTATCGTAGTACGGTGCCCCCGGCAGCAGAGTTACGCTGTCCCGAAGAGTTTACTTCACCTCTGGCGCTGCGGCGCAGCGTGGAGTAACAGCGGGGCATAAAGGCGAGGACCTGCGGCCCGGTCGGGACTGAGTTTGTCTCGGAGATTTCCGCACGGCCGGGCAGGCCGAAGGGAGTTATCCTAACCCGGAGGAGCGTTATCCTCTGCACATGCTGGATCTGGATCTGAAGCACGCCCCGCCAACGCCCCGGAAGAAAGACTACAAGATCGGTGTGATCGGCGCGGGATTTATCGTAGACGAAGTGCAGTTGGTGGCATATCGCCATGCGGGTTACCCGGTGCAGGCCATCGCCTCCCAGCAGCCGGAGCGAGCCCGCGAGGTGGCGGCCCGGCACGGGATCCCCACGGTTTACGGATCGTGGCGGGAGCTCGCGGCCGATCCCGGCATCGAAGTGCTGGATGTGGCCGTCCCTCCGGGTGAGCAGCCTGCGATTCTGCTCGAGATTGCCTCAACCGCGCGCCACCTCAAAGGCGTGCTCGCCCAAAAGCCTCTGGCCCTCAACTACGCCGACGCCTGCCGCATCGTGCAAGCGTATGCGGAAGCCGGGATTTTGCTGGCCGTGAATCAGAACATGCGTTATGATCCGTCGGTCAGGGCCTGCAAGACCTTGATCGAGCGGGGCGATCTCGGCGAGCCCGTACTGGCGACGATCGAAATGCGCGCGAGCCCCCACTGGCAGCCGTGGTGCGCGGCGTACGGCCGCATGACGCTGCTGATCATGAGCATCCATCACTTGGATACGTTCCGGTACTGGTTCGGCGATCCCGACAGCGTTTACTGCAGCGTCCGAGAGGACCCGCGCACCGCCCGGCGCTGGCCGCACCGCGACGGCATCGCGCTCTACACCCTGGAATATGAGGGCGGGCTCCGGGCTGCGGCCTGGGACGACGTCTGGGCCGGTCCGTGGAAAGAGGGGGCCGGAGCCGATATCTACATCCGCTGGCGGGTGGAGGGAAGCGAAGGCATGGCGCGAGGCACCATCGGCTGGCCGGCGTGGCCGAATCGAGAGCCCAGCACCCTGGACTTCACCACCCGGTCGGCCAGCTGCTGGTTTTCACCTCGCTGGAACAAGGTCTGGTTCCCCGACGCGTTTTCCGGAACCATGGGCGAGTTGTTGGACGCCATCACGACGGGGACGGAGCCAGCCATCAGCGGGCGGGATAATCTGCGCACGATGGCGCTCGTCGAGGCCTGCTACAAGTCCGTCGAGGAGCACCGCCCCGTGCGGCTGGCGGAAATTCTTTCCGGAGGCACGACATGAATCTCGGCTTGATCAATTCCGCCTGGCTTGGCTCGCCGATCGGCACGGCGGAAGGAATCCGCAAGACGAAGGAGATCGGCTTCGACACGATTGACATCTTCGCCGACCCGCTCGAAGCCGACGTCCGGGAACGGAAGCTGATCCGGGACACCTGCCGGCAGGTGGGTCTTCCGATCATTTCGGTCTGTTGCGTGGCGCTGGGCATCGCAGACTTCAACGGCTCCGTGCGCCGGTTTCACGCCGAACGCGTCCGGCGCTATCTCGACTTTGTCTATGAACTGGAAGGACGCAATCTGCTGCTCGTGCTCGGCGAGTACATCTGGCAGCAAGAGGTGATCAAGCCCGAAGATCAGTGGCGGTGGGCGGTGGAGGAGGTGCGATCCCTGGGCGAGTACGCCGCAACGCTGGGGCTCGAGATAGCCCTGGAACTGGAGCCCTTCCGGCTTTCCCTCATCAACTCCGTGGACCGCATGAAGGCGTTCCTGGACGAGGTGAACTGCCCGGCGGTCAAAGCGAACCTGGACGTGTCCCACCTTGCGCTGGTGCACACCCCTGCCGAACGCATCGCGGAGCTACAAGGACGCATCGCCCATGTGCATTTTTCCGACTGCGACGGCGTCAAGCACGGAGACCTGCCCCCGGGGCGCGGGGTGGTAGATTTCCTGCCCTACCTGCGGGCCATCAAGAACACGGGCTTCGACGGGACGCTCAGCATCGAACTGGAATACTCCCCGGAACCCGACAAGATTGTGGAGTGGGTGGCGGAAGCCTACCGGGAGACCGACCGGCTGCTGCGCGAGGCCGGAATCCGGCGGCCCGAGCCTACTTCCCGCGGAACAGGTAGTAGAGGTCAATGAGCAGGATGATGACAATCATCAGCTCCAGAACGAAGGCCCGCGCGTGGTGGAACTCATTGACCATGAACTGGTAGAGCTCGCCCGCCGTGCGCAGTTTGGCCTCGACCAGCCGCCGGTAATCGTTGACGCCCACCTTGGCGGCGGCAAGCTGGTAGGCCCGCGCGTAGAACATGTCGCTGAGGAACTTGATGGCGTTGTCGGTGCGCTCGGTGAGTTCGGTGAGCTCCAGGCGTAGCGCGTTGAGGCGCTCCGCTTCGCGGGCCAGGCGCCAGCGCGCCAGAAAGCCTCTGCGGCGCTCCAGAGCATCATAGGCCCGTGCGAGGATCTCCGTGAGCAGCTCGTCGTAACGGCGGTACTCGAGCAGCTGGCTGTTGGCGTATTCGAGCAATTGCAGGGTGGGGGCGGCGCCCTCGGGAGTGTCGTAGATCAGGGCGGCCAGCCAGCCGACCACCAGAAGGTCGCTCGGATAAAACGACATGCTGGACTGGAGCACTTCGCGCTGCTCGGCTTCCGACAGCGGCGCGACTTCTCCCCGAACGATCTGCGCCAGCGTGCGGCCATGGCGGGCCAGCAGGTCGGGGGCGTACAGGACGCGGCCGTCGTCGTCATGCGCTTCCGCCAGATGGATGACATAGTAGGCCTCGTCGAGCCAGTCGTCATAAGGCTTGCCGATGGCCGGCCGGACGCGCTCCATGTGACACCTGGCGGCTTCGAGAGCCCGGTTCTCCAGTTCGGGAGCCTCGATCCAGCGGCTGGAAAGAGCGACGAGGTCCTCCCATCCCCCGCGAAACGGCGTCTCGAAATGCACGCTGATCACGCCATAGTCAAAGTACTTGATCCGGGTTTCGAAACACTCGCCGCCGGCAAGGCGAACCGGATCGGAAGGCACCTCGACCGGCGGGCGTTCGAAGCGGACATAGTCGGGCGCTGCCAGTTTGAATCCCGGCTCCCGCCCGGGCGGGCCCGCACCCACCAGACGGCGCAACTCCTCCAGACGGATTTCGTCGGCGACGTCGTAGAGGAACAGGGCGCGGAAGGAGCCTTCGCAGTGACTCACGCTCCTGCCAGTTTACTCCCCGGTACGAACTTCAGTCTTCTTCCTGCTGAGCCGCCAGCCGGGTGAGCACGCCCATGTCTTCCAAGGTAGTGGTGTCGCCGGTCACCGAGTGAGTGGTGACGATTTCGCGCAGCAGGCGGCGCATGATTTTGCCGCTCCGAGTCTTCGGGAGGGCGTCTGTGAAGCGGATCTCGGCGGGCTTGGCGAAGCTGCCGATCTCGTGGGCGACCCACTTGCGCAGCTCCTCGGCAAGGTCGCGGTGGTTCCAGTCGCCCTTCTTCAAGGTGACAAAGGCGCACACCGCCTGCCCGGTGATCTCATCGGGGCGGCCCACCACCGCGGCTTCGGCCACCGCCGGGTGGCGGACTAACGCCGACTCGACTTCCATGGTGCTCAGCCGGTGGCCGCTGACGTTCATGACATCGTCCACCCGGCCGAGAATCCAGTAGTAGCCGTCCTCATCCCGCCGAGCCGCGTCTCCGGTAAAGTAAGCGCCGGGAACACGCGACCAGTACTGCTCCTTGTAGCGCTCCGGATCGCCCCAGATGGTGCGAAGCATGGAGGGCCAAGGCCGCCGGATGACGAGAAATCCCTCCTGACCTGGAGCGACCGGCTTTCCGGTCAGGTCGACAATTTCGGGGAGCACTCCGGGCAGTGGCAGCGTGGCGGAGCCCGGTTTGAGCGGTACGGCGCCGGGCATCGGGGAGATCAGGATCGAACCGGTCTCGGTCTGCCACCAGGTGTCCACGATGGGACAGCGCTCCTTGCCGATGACGCGGTAATACCACTCCCAGGCTGCGGGATTGATGGGCTCGCCCACAGAGCCCAGCAACCGCAGGCTCGAAAGGTCGTGCGCATTCGGCCATTGATCACCCTGGCGGATCAGGGCGCGAATGGCGGTGGGAGACGTGTAAAAGATGTTCACCCTGTATTTCTCGACGATGCGCCACCAGCGGTCGAAAGCCGGATAATCCGGCGCGCCTTCGTACATGACGGTCGTGGCGCCAGCCGAAAGAGGCCCGTAGACGATGTAGCTGTGCCCGGTGACCCAGCCGATGTCCGCCGTGCACCAGTAGGTGTCTTCATCGCGGAGGTCAAAGACCCATTTCATGGTGGCGGTGACCATGGTGAGATAGCCGCCCGTAGTATGGAGGATCCCCTTAGGTTTGCCGGTGGTGCCGGAAGTATAGAGCACATAAAGCGGATGCTCGGAATCGAGCGATTCGGCGGGGCAGTCTTCGTTCACGCCGCCGTCCAGCTCATGCCACCAATGATCCCGCCCAGGCGTCATGTTGACGGCCGAGCCTGTGCGTTTATACACAATGACATCGCGCACATTCGGGCATTCGAGCAGCGCCTCGTCGGCGGCGTCTTTGAGCCGGATCTCCTTGCCTCGGCGCCAGCCCCCATCAGCAGTAATGACCACCGTGGCTCCCAGATCCTGGATTCGCGCCTTGAGCGCCTCGGCTGAGAAGCCACCGAACACCACGCTGTGGGTCACGCCGATGCGCGCACAGGCCAGCATCGCCACGGGAAGCTCGGGAATCATGGGCATATAAATGATGGCCTTGTCGCCCGCCTTCAGGCCCCGCCCTTTCAGCACATTGGCAAAGCGGCAGACCAGGCGGTGCAGCTCCTGGTAGCTGAGCATTCGCTGGTCCCCCGGCTCGCCTTCCCAAAGGATGGCGACCTTGTTCTTGCGGTGAGTTTGTAAGTGGCGGTCAAGACAGTTATACGAAGCGTTGGTCCTGGCGCCGACGAACCATTTGACAAACGGCGGGTTCCATTCGAAG
The DNA here is from genome assembly GCA_035575135.1 of Bryobacteraceae bacterium. Taxonomy (GTDB): domain Bacteria; phylum Acidobacteriota; class Terriglobia; order Bryobacterales; family Bryobacteraceae; genus JANWXD01. Next base: position 5,508 of record DATLYE010000088.1, on the reverse strand, counting down.
ACGTGCGACCACTTCTCGAACCAGTGGATCTCGCGTTCGGCAACCTCGGCCCAAAACTCCTCGGGGCGCTCCGCGGCCCTCTGATACAGGTCCCGGTACGCCTCGATTCCCTGCACATGTGCCCGGCGGACGAACTCTTCGCTGGGCGCATAGCTGCGCTCGGCAGTTAGCATGGCGGCTGTCCCCTCCGGTGGAGTAAACCAGAATTTTAGCAAAGCCGCAGGGCTCGGCGGCCCTAGAGGTGCTTCCGGATCTTCTCGAGGAGCTCGGCCGTGCGTACGGGTTTTGTGAGGCAATCCGTCACGCCGGCGGCCAGACACCGCTCCCGCTCGCCCCGCATCTCGCCCACCGTCAGGGCGATGAGCGGCAGCTCCACCCAACGGGGGTCGCGGCGCAACCGGCGCGCAGTTTCCAGAGCGTCCTGGTCAGGCAACTGAAGGTCCATCAACACTAAGTCAAAGCGGCTGGCCTCCAGCGCATCGAGGAGTTCGGCGCCGCTGGCGACCGCCGCAGTCTCGTAGCCCCGGCGCGCCAGCAAGCTCGTCAAAGCGGTGCGGGCCACCGGATCGCGTTCCGCCACCAGAACCCGAACCGGCATCTCGCATGCGGCGGGCTCTCGGGCAGGGGCTGGTGGTGCGGCCGGAGAGTCCGTCCCCGGCGTCCCCACCGGTTTCAACTCCAGAAGGACCCGGAATGTGCTGCCCCGCCCGACCTCGCTTTCGACCTCGATGCGACCTCCGTACATCTCGACGAGCTCCCGCGTAATCGCCAAACCCAAACCGCTACCCCCGTAACGGCGCGAGACGCTGCCGTCGGCCTGCGTGAACTTGTCGAAAATGGAGTTGAGCTTTTCCGGAGGAATTCCGATCCCGCTGTCGGAGACTTCGATTCGCAGCCCCATGCATCCCGGAGCGGCGGCGCGAAAGGTGGAGATCACGAGACGCACAAAGCCTTTCTCCGTGAACTTGATCGCGTTGCTCAGAAGATTCAGGAGAATCTGCCGGAAGCGCAGGGAGTCCCCCAAGACCGCGGGCAAAGTGGCATCGAGCTGCTGCTCCAGGCGCAGGCCCTTCTTGCGGGTCATCGGCTCTACCGCGCGAATGCACTCCAGAGCGACTGCCCTGGGCCAAAAGGGAGCCTGTTCCAGGGTCATCTTTCCCGCCTCGATTTTGGACATGTCCAGGATGTCGTTGACGAGCGAAAGCAGCGCCAGGCAGCACCCCCGGGCCGTCAGCAGATCTTCACGTTGCTGCGGCGACAGCTCGCCCTCCAGCACGAGGTCAATCATGCCGAGAATGCCGTTCATGGGTGTGCGAAGTTCGTGGGACATGTTGGCCAGGAACTCGCTCTTGGCCTGATTGGCGGCGTGCGCTCGTTGCATGGCCTCCCGCAGGGCGGCGGTGCGCTCCTGAATCTTTTCTTCCAGGCGGGTTTGGTAATCGCGCACCTGGGCTTCGGAGGCAGACAAGGCCGCAATCATGCAGTTGAAACTTTCGCCCAACTTCTCGATTTCGTCCCCGGTGCGGGAGACCGGCACGGGGTCCCGGCGGCCCTTTGCAGCGCCGGCGATGGCCCGCTCCAGAACCACCAGGGGACGCACGAAGACACGGCTGGTGAGACGGGCAAGCAGCACCGCAAACACGGTCAACACAGTCGTCAGCACGAACTGCTCGGCCAGAGACAGGTACGGGTCGTGCCAGCGCACGACGATTTGCAGGACCGAGGTCCAAATGATGAGCGCCGCCGTAAAGACGGAGAACTTCGTCGCCAGCGAGTGATAGCTCCGCTTGCCCGGGCGGCTGCGAGCCATTGGGATTCTCTTAGAGTTATCGGCTAAACCCAGGCGCAAACCGCAGGGTGAAGCAGGGGTTGGGGCCAACCGGGAAGCCCAGGCCGTCCTAAGGGAAAACCCTTAGCCTGAGCCTGTCTACAATAAAGCGATGTCCACCCCGCGGCTTTCGGTCACGCTCTGCGGCATCCCGCTGCGGAACCCCGTGCTGGCCGCCTCCGGTACCTTCGCCTACGGCGTGGAATTCGCCTCCCTGGTGAATCTGAACGAGCTGGGCGGCCTCGTTGTCAAGGGACTGTCCCGCGAGCCGATGCCGGGCAATCCGCCGCCGCGCATCTGGGAAGCGCCTGCGGGAATGATCAATTCCATCGGCCTTCAAAACATCGGCGTGCGGGCCTTTGTGCGCGAGAAGCTGCCCGTGCTGCGGCAATTTGAAACCGCAATCTTCGCCAATGTATTCGGGTACACGCCGGAGGATTACACGGAAGTGGTCAGGGTTCTGGAAGACGCGGAAGGCGTTGCCGGCTACGAACTGAACGTATCCTGCCCTAACACCAAACGAGGGGGGATTTACTACTCGAGCGATCCGGGCATGTTGGCCGAGCTGGTTGCGGGCGTTCGGCGCGTGGCGCGCCGCGTGTTAATCGTGAAGCTCTCGCCCAACGTGGACCGCATCGAGCCCTTCGCCCGCGCCGCCGAGCAAGCCGGGGCGGACGCCATCTCGCTGGTCAACACCTTCCGGGCACTGGCCATTGACGCGCGCACCCGAAGGAGCAGAATCGGAGCCGGCTTCGGGGGACTCTCCGGCCCTGCCATCAAACCGCTGGCGTTACGGCTGGTCTACGAGGCGGCGCGCGCCGTACGGATCCCGGTGATCGGCATGGGCGGCATCACCACGGGAGAAGACGCCGCCGAGTTCCTGCTGGCCGGTGCCTCGGCGGTTCAGGTGGGAACAGCAACCTTTTGGGATCCGCAGGCCCCTTTACGGGTGGCACGGGAGCTTGAGCGCTTCCTGCGCCAGGAAAAGATCGCAGACGTCAGAGAACTCGTGGGGGGCTTGCGGTTGGGGGAGGGAAGCGAAGACAGACCGTGCTGACAGGGGCCGGATCTCATCCGTGGCCCAGATACATCAGCCAACCGATACCGAAGAGCGCCACAAGAAAATAGGCAAAGCACTTGAGCCCGTAACGGAGCCGCCCGCGATCGTCGCCACGGCTCACCACGCCAAAGACGGCGGAAGTGAACAACGCAAACAACAGCGCGGCTTCGAAATGGGTAAGCGTCATCTTGGGCATCAGCTTTTCCGTCCAGCGGCGATCTCGTAGGCGTCCACCATCGCCAGAACGTTGAGCAGTCCGGCGCCCACAAGAAACTTGGTGCCGTAATCGTGTACGTGCCCCGCCACTTCCGGTTGGGAGTAACCAAGCCAGACAGTGAGCAAGTACAACAGACCGGCGGCCAGGTCGGCGACAAAGCCCCCGCAGTAAATCAACGTCGTAAGTAGATCTCCCGTCTTGGGCTGAAACAGCGCGCCGCGCATCATCAGCCCCAAAAGAAACATCGAAGCAATGGCAAAGAACAGGATCATGGCCCGGCCGCGCCGCTTGAGCAGGAAATGCCCGCCTCCCGGCACCAGCCAGGCAGCCGCCACCGGGCCGAACCACACCTTGAGCGGCGGCATCGGCCGCCGCACTTTCTTTGGCTTGTCACTCATCGGAAGTTCCAGTTTAGCACGCAGGATTTAGCGGCCAGACGGAGGCTGGCTGGCCAGGTGTATGAACGCCTCCAGGGCCCGGGCGCGCTGCATCTCATCCACGAGCAGGCGGCGGTGCCGGCCGTCCGGGGCAGGCTCAAACCGGGTTCTGCCCTCATCGTCCACGCGCACCCAGCCCGGCGCCGACAGCGTGAAGTAACCGCGGTCCGGACGCACCGCCCACAACACCGACGTCAGATCCCACGTAGGCCGATCGTAAGGCATCTTCTGGTAGGCGCGATACGCGTCGGCGATCGGGTGATGCTCGGTGTAGCGGAAGTCCTCCTCGATGCTGCGCGCAGGGTAAAGGATCGCCCGGCCCACTTCGAAACCGCTTACGACGATGGGGGTGGGCCACTGGCTGAAGAGTTTCTGCGCGGAGGGCACGTCGGTTTTGACGTTGAACTCCGCCATGCCCTTTTCGAACTCACCCGCCATGACGGAGAGCAAGCGCACCTTGCGTCTCACCAAATCCGGCCCGGAAAGGGGACTCTCGCGGTCCGGAGCGGATTCGAGCAATCGGGCAAGGTTGGTGCTGAATCCGACCTGGATGATGATCGTGGCGCCGTCCGGCTGCGAGTCCAGCACGCGGCGCAGCAGGCCGGTGGCTTCCGGAGCTTCCCGCCCGTCGCGAATCCTGCGAGGGTAAAGCAGAGTGCCGTCGGGACGGCGGCGTTCGGCCGGCACGCGGATCATTGGATTGTCCTCCGGGGTTTTGCCGCCGCGGACCACACCGACGGGAATGTGACCCCTTCCGTAGAAGTGGTTGACCAAATCCACGTAAACCGGGGCCCAGGGATTATCTTTGGTTACCGTCACGGCCAGCAGGCGAATCTCGCCGCGGCTTTCAAAGGCGTGGAGCATGGCCAGCGCAAGGGCGTCGTCCACATCGTTGCCCATGTCGGTGTCATAAATCACCGGAACAGGCGTTGGGGGGCCGGCGGCAGGCAACCGCATCCACGCTCCAAAGCACAACAGAAGCGTCAAGCAAGAGCGCACGTCCTACAGCGTACATCACCCGCTCTGGACACAGGCACGTTCGCCCGGTAGCATGATCGAGAGGGTCCGCCATGAATCGCAGAGCGTTTCTCTTCACGACCGCCGCCGGGATGGCCGCCGGCGCGCAGGCAAAGATCCGCATCGGATTTCTGGGAGCGAGCCACTCTCACGCCTGGGACAAAACCGTGGTGGTGCGCGAATCACCTCACTGGGAGCTGGCGGGCGTCGCTGAGAAGGATCCCGCCGTGTGTGCGCGCTACGAGAAGGCGGGAATTCGCCTCCTGAGCGAAGACGAGCTGCTGGGCGATCCGACCATCCGCGTGGTGGCAGTGGAAGGCGCGGTTCCTCAACACGCGCAGGATGCACGGCGGGCGCTGTCCGCAGGCAAGCACGTCCACCTGGAGAAGCCTCCCGCGGACAACCTGAGGGAGTTCGAAGAGCTGGTCAGGCTGGCCCGGCAGAAGGGACTTTTGCTGCAAATGGGCTATATGTGGCGGTTCCACCCTGGGATCAATGCGGCGCTAGAGGCCGCACGGAAAGGATGGCTCGGGGAGGTCTTCCTGGTCCGGGGCACCATGAACACGTTGATCGGACCGGAACGGCGCCCGGAGTGGGCTTTGTTCCGCGGGGGCCAGATGTTCGAGCAAGGATGCCATCTGATTGATCCTCTGGTGCGCCTGCTGGGACGGCCCTCGAATGTCACTTCGGTGCTGAAAACCCACGGGCGCTACGACGACGACTTGGCGGACAACACCGTGGCCGTGTTTGAGTTTCCGCGCGCCCTGGGGGTCATCACCAGTTCCGTGCTCCAACCCGGAGCCAACCGGCACCGCGCGTTCGAGGTCTTCGGATCCAACGGCAGCGCGGTCGTCCGCCCGATCGAGCCGCCGAAGCTGGAGATCGATCTGGCCGCACCGGCGGGCCCCTACAAGACCGGCGTCCAGGAAATTCCCCTGCCGGCTTACCG
>DATLYE010000087.1:0-25015 GCA_035575135.1 Bryobacteraceae bacterium | reverse complement strand
GCCGCCTGCGGCATAGTGGGAATTGGATTGCATCATGTAGAGCGCAGCGCAGCCGGCCGCTAGTTCGAAGAACGCCCGTGGCCTAGGCGCAGGGCGCTCGGAAGGCACGGACGCTTTTCGATGGCGGAGAACATCCTGTATCTGACCGAGCTCGTCGGCCTGAAGGTCTTTGACCTCAAGGGCCGGCGCATCGGGCGCATCAAGGACGCCGCCCTGGTTCCCCTGATCGACCCCGTGCGGGTAGACCGCTACCTGGTGGGGGGAGGCTGGGCCTGGCTGACCATCCGCCACGATCAGGTTCGCTCGATCTCCCTCGACGGACTCTACCTCCGAGACGAGCTGCTCACTCCCTATCACGACGATGAATACATGCTCCGGCTCGTGCGCGATCTGCTGGACCAGCAGATCATTGATGTCCAGGGCCGCAAAGTGGTTCGCGTCACCGACGTCACATTTCTGATCGCCCAGGAAAGCGGCCACGACGTGCTGCGGATCTGGGAAGTGGACATCGGACTGCGCAGCATTCTCCGGCGCCTGCTCCAGGGCGTGCTGCCGCCCCGCTGGATCCGCCGGCTCCAGTCGCCCATCCCTCCAAACTCCATCCCCTGGCAGTTCTGCAACATCGTTGAGGCGGATCCCCAGCGCCGCCTCCGGCTGAACATTTCCCACGAGCTTCTGGCCAAGATGCACCCGGCTGACCTGGCCGACATCGTCGAAGAGCTCAGTCCCGAAGACCGCGAAGCCATTATCGAGACCCTGGACAGCGAAGTGGCCGCCGAAGCCCTTTCCGAAGTCGAGCCCGAGATCCAGGCCCGCATTCTCGAGTCTCTGGAAGCCGAAAAGGCCGCCGAGATTATCGAAGAGATGGCCCCGGATCAGGCCGCCGACGTGCTGGCGGAGTTGGAAGAAGAGACCTCCGAGGAGATCCTCGAAGAGATGGAGGCCGAACCCAAGACCGAAGTGCAGGAACTGCTCGAATTTCCGGAAGACACTGCGGGCGGCCTCATGACCACGGAATACGTGGCCCTGCACGAACAGGCCACCGTAGCCGATGCCCTGACCGCGCTCAAGGGGAACGAAGAACTGCTGGAAACCATCAATGTCCTGTTTCTGGTGGATCCCGAAGGCCGCTTGACGGGCGTCGTACCGCTGGCGCGGCTCTTCATCGCCTCGCCGGAGACCCGACTCCGGCAGCTTGCCGCTGAGCCGGCCGCACAGGTCTCCGTGCACGAGAGCCAGGATCGCGTCACGGAGCTGTTCGACAAGTACAACCTGTTATCCCTGCCCGTCCTCGATGAGGAAGGCAGGCTCGCCGGCGTCATTACGGCCGACGACGTGATTTCCGTACTGAGAAAACGATGAGCGACTTGCCGAATGCTGAAGCGCCTGCGCCATCATATCGCCGTCTTCTTTTCCGTCATCGGCCCCGGCTTCATCACGGCGATGGTGGACAATGACGCTGGCGGGATCTACACCTATTCCCAGGCCGGCGCCCGCTTCGGCTACCTTCCGCTGTGGACGCTGATCCCCATCACCGTCCTGTTGATCGTCACCCAGGAGATGTGCGCACGGATGGGCGCTGTCACCGGCAAGGGGCTCTCCGACCTTATCCGCGAGGAATTCGGTCTCCGTACCACGTTCTTTGTCATGACGGCTCTGGTGCTGACCAACCTGACCAACATCATGGCCAATTTCGCCGGAGTCGCCAGCTCTCTGGAGTTGTTCCACATCAGCCGCTACATCTCGGTGCCGCTCAGCGCCGTCGCAGTCTGGTTGCTCGTCGTCAAGGGCACATACCACAGCGTCGAGAAGGTCTTCCTGGTCGCATGCTCATTCTACATCTGTTACATCATTTCCGGGATCCTCGTCGAGCCCAACTGGACCGAAGCGGCCCTCTACAGCGTGCGCCCGGTCATGATGCTGGACCCGGATTACATCACGATCGTCATCGGACTGGTCGGCACCTCCATTGCCCCGTGGATGCAGTTCTACTTGCAGGCGGCCGTCGTCGAAAAAGGCGTCACGGCGCGGGAGTACGCCGAGTCGCGCATCGAAGTCATCGTCGGTTGCATCGCCATGACGGTCATCGCGTTCTTTATCATCGTCGCCTGCGCAGGCGCCATTTGGACCCAGGGGCCGCGCGACATCCGCGACGCCACCGACGCCGCGCTCGGCCTCAAACCGTTCGGAGAGTACGCCTATCTGCTGTTCTGTGCCGGACTGTTCAATGCCTCGTTGTTTGCCGCCTGCATTCTGCCCCTGTCCACCTCCTACACCGTTTGCGAGGGACTGGGCTTTGAATCCGGGGTCAACCGCCGCTTCCGCGAGGCGCCCGTGTTTTACTGGCTCTTCACCCTGCTGATCGTCTTCGGCGCGGGCACGGTGCTGCTGCCCGGATTTCCTTTGGTGAAAATGATCCTGCTGTCTCAGGTCATCAACGGCGCACTGCTTCCGGTCGTGCTCATCTTCATGGTGCTGTTGGTTAACCGCAGGAGCCTGATGCAGGAGTGGACCAATTCGCGCATGTACAACGCCATTGCGTGGACTGCGGTCACCGTCCTGATCGGGCTCACACTGGCCCTGGTGGCCTTCACCGTGCGCGAGATCTAGGCGAGCCCATGGCTACTTCCGCTCGAGAAGCCACGCACACGCCTCCAGCCGGCTGCCCTGGCCTTCGTTGACGGCGAACCGCGCGGGCACGAGCTTGCCCTCGCGGAATCGTCCGTTCCAGAGCGATGCGGCGCCGTAGGCGCCATCCTTGCGCAGCGCGTAAAAGGTCAGATCAAACTTGGCCAGGCGCGCTGTGTCGTTGCCAAAATTGCGCGCCACCCGGCGCAGCGCATCGAGACAGGCTTCTTTCGGGCTCATGCCGTGCCGCATGTTTTCGACGATGGTGTGCGCCCCCACCACGCGGATGTTCTCCTCTCCGCGACCCGTCGAGCCAGCGGCGCCCACGTCCTGGTCCACCCATAAACCGGCGCCCGGCAGGGGCGAGTCCCCGACGCGGCCTGCGATTTTCCAGGCCAGGCCGCTCGTCGTGGTGACTCCGGACATCTCTCCCCGTTCGTTCAGAGCCAGGCAGTTGATCGTCCCGGTCGGCGGATCCGGCGCCACCTCCCAAGCCCAGGCGAGCACGGACTCCTCGACGCCCGGAAACAGTTCCCGTAGCCGCGCCGCAGGCTTGCCCGGCGGGGCATCCAGACCGTCCGTCCAGTTGTTGTGTCCCGAGCGGTCCCGAAGCGACTGCTTCCAGACAAGCCATGCCAGGCGCGATTTCTCCGTCAGCAAATTCTCTTCCCGGAAGCCGAAGGCCTTGGCGAAGCGCAGGGCCCCTTCGCCGACGAGCATGACATGGTCTGTTTGCTCCATCACCAGTCGCGCCACCTTGGACGGGGTCTTGATGTTCCGCAGCGACGCCACTGCGCCGAAACGTCGGGTGGGACCGTGCATGACGCTGGCATCGAGCTCCACGACCCCGTCCTCGTTCGGCAAACCTCCATAGCCTACGGAGTTGTCTTCCGGGTCTTCTTCGTTAATATTGACCCCGGCAATCACTGCATCGAGCGTGTCGGCACCGGCCGCCAGAAGCTCCATGGCCCTGGTACAAGCGCGCAGTCCGTTGGCGCTGGCAATCACGACATTCCGGGGCTTGGCTTGGAACGCCCCGGCGGCGGGAAGGCCCGTCGCGGTCAGAATCCACCTTCTCCGGCTGATCATATGCAATTCCTCCTGCTACACTGACTCGGTGATGAGGGTGCGCGGCGTACTGGCTCTCTCACTCGCCTCATTGTGTTTCGCCGCGGCGGAAAGCCGCAAGCAGCAGCCCCCTGTGCTCGAGCTCGAGATCACCGAAGTGACCGCCCGCAGGGTGGAGAATCAGATCCTGGTGGACGGACGCGTCCGCAACGGCAGCGGCAGGCCCCTCCAGGCCGTAGTGCTGGTCTTTGATTTCCTTTCCCCTGATTCCCGCGTGGTAACCACTCGCAAAGGACCGCTGGAAGACGAAGTTCTGGAAGACGGCCAGGAAACCTCCTTCCATTTCCGCATGCCGGATGCGGTCCGCGCCGTCTGGTTCCGGGTGCGCGCTCAGGTGCGCGGCGGCCGGGAGCCAGAGGTCCGCAACTCAGGGCCGCACCCGGTCGAGTAGCGGCGCAGCGATTTACAAAACTTTTACAAGTCGAAAACGACCTCCCAGACGCCACGCCCTAACATGCTGTCTAGGGGTGCGAAAGACCATCCATGACAGAACCGAGCGTTCACCGAGCAGCGCCTTATCGGGACGAACATTTAGAGCTGGACTTTGAGCGCGGCGTTGCGCTTCTGGATTCCATCCCCATGGTGCTGACGCGCAAGGAGTACGAGCTGCTGGCCATGCTGGTCGCCAACGAGGGAGAGATCGTGCCGCGCGAGGTTCTGTTGCTTCGCGTCTGGGGCTACGGCAAGGAGATCCGGACGCGCACGCTCGACGTGCACATTCGCCGTCTCCGCAAGAAGTTGGGACCTTACGGAGACCGCTACATCCAGACCATTTTCGGAACCGGCTATCGCTTCCAGCGCTACCGCGAACCGCGGAGCGCGCCTTCGTTTGCCACGGCGCTGGCTGCGGCGCGGACCTGAGCGCTCGCCGGCGCCCTACAACGGACGGTTGGTCAGCAACAGTTTGCCGCCGGCCTGGGCGACAATGTAGAGCGCCGCGGGGCCCACGAGCCGTTCCAGCCGGGTCCATGCCTCACGCCCAGCTACGAGGTAGTAGCGCTCCGGCCGGCGCCACAGCTCGCGAAACTCCGCGTCGTCAATGAAGACGTCCGGGGCATCCGGCGCGTAAGAGCCGTACTCCAGATTCGTCACACGCCCGTTCAACAACAGAGCGCGGCGGTTGGTGTAGAAAAACACCGACGAGAACGCATAGTACTGGTCATCCACGATGAGGCGACCTTGGGGGGCGCGGAGCAGCGCATCCGCCAGGGGCTTGGAGCCGAGATACGGATCGAAGCGGATTAGCGCCAGGCGTGCCGCATGCCCGAAAACCACCATCATCAGGGCCAGCGCGAAAAAGGCACGCCTCGGGCGCAACCACCATGCGCCCACCGCCCCGGCGGCCAAACCGATCCCGGCCAGCACCAGCGGACCGCGCAGGTAGGCGAACGACCGCAGGGTGAGATCCTGCATGTGTCCCAAGGAGAGTGTGTAGACCTCGTAGACGTTCGGCGCCTTCCGGAGCACATCGGCGATATCGCCGGGAGTGGGCACGCCGCGAACGGCAAGCAGGATCAGGACCGTAGCGGCGGCTCCGGCTGCGGCCACGACGGAAGCGGCTTTCAGTCCCCGCCGAACCCAGGCGCCGCCTTCCGCCATGGCGCATCCGGCCAGCAGGGCCAGTGCCGGATAGGCCGGCATCGTGTAGTACTCCTGCGTCGTCGAAAAGGTGAAAAAGATCAGAAGAAACCCAATCCAGCACAGAGCCAGCAGCCGTACGCGCCCCGGACGGTCAACGGGCCGGTAGCTCAGGCGGGCGGCCGCCGGGAAAAACACACTCCAGGGAAACAACCACACCAGATGCAAGAGCCAGAACCGGATGCGCGGCACCGTGTTGTAGTCCACCGGATAGCGCCGCCCCAGGAACCGCAGCAGATGCTCGTTGAAGAAATAGAACCAGAAGAATCCGCGATATGTTCCGGGGCGGCTTTCAAGGGCGAAGTCCAGATAGGGAGGGTTGCGCAACGTGGCGAGCACGTGCCACGGAGCGGCAATGGTCAGCGCAATGGCCGCCCCGGAACCGAGGTGCAGCCGTCTCCAGGCCTCGCGGTCCAACAAACGCCCCGTAACCAGCAGGTAGGCCAGCAGCGCTCCGGCCGGAGCCACGACGGCGATGAGGCCCTTGAGCAGAATGCCTGCCCCGGTTGAGGCGGCTGCGAGCCAGGCCCACCGCCGCGGGCGGGGTTCGTCCGGCTCGAGGGCGCGCGCCGCGCCCCACAACGTGGCGGTGACGGCCAGCGCGAGCAGTACATCGGGAAACAGCACGCGTGTAAAGAGGAACAGCCCCACACACGTGGCAAGCGCCAGACCGGCGTAGAAGCCCGCCTGTGCCCCGAAGGCCCAGCGCCCGAAGCGGACCGTCAGCCAGGCCAGAGCCACTGCCGCGAGGCCGATCGGAAGCCGCGCCGCCCAGTCGTGCACGCCGAAGATCATGAACGAGACGGCGATCATCCAATACTTGAGCGGCGGCTTTTCGAGATAGGCCACTCCGTTGAGCCGCGCCGTGACCCAGTCTCCGGATTCGAGCATGGTGCGGGCAATCTGCGCCTGCACCGCGTCCACGTCGTCCATCAGATGCGGCGGCGAGGGCACCGTGGCCCATACAAAGATGGCGGCGGCCACAAGCACGACCGTCAGTTCTTGCCGGAGGGTTTGCTTACCCGCGCCGCGATCCGCGGGGGCAGTCTTCGGAGTTGCCATGGGGTTCTTTCTCCAGCATAGGAAACCGCGCTCCCGGCCGGACCGGGGCGGCGCTACACTGGCTGCGGGAGGGAAGTCGCCATGGGCCGCACCACGCGAAAGCTTGCAGGCTGCATCGCGTTCTGTTTCGGCACGTGCCTGGCGCAGGTTGCCGACCTCAGCGGCACCTGGGACCTCAACCTCGACAAGTCCAGCTGGGGCCCGGTGCAGAAGCCGCTTGCGATCACCGTAACCATCGAACACCGCGAGCCCGCCATCCGGTACACCGGCACCATTGTGTACGCGGCCGGCGAAGACACCCGCACGTTCAGTTTCCAAGGCGCCATTGACGGCAAAGAGTACCCCATCACGCGCTCGTTCGGCTCCGGAAAGATCCGGATCCGGCGGGTGAACGCCCGCACCACCGAAAGCGTCTTCCGCTCCGACGACGGGCAATGGGAAGAAGTGACCCGCACCTCGATCTCGGCCGACGGCAAGACGCTGCGCCGCGAAATCCGCCGCAAGGGCCCGCCCGGCGAACTGCGGTGGACGGAAGTCTACGACAAGCGTTAGCTCCCCTGCGGCCGGCGGCCCGAGCCCATTCCGCCGGGATTGCGGATTCGTGTATCCTTTGACTGGGCGCCATGCGCAAGCCCCTGGCATCACCCACCGCGCGGCTGCTGGCCGGTCTGGCCTTCACGCTGGCGGCGGTCGCCGTGTTTTCCTGGTACGCACTGCGACAGATCGCCGGCTTGCGCGACTTGCAGACGCAGACGGTGGACCGCAACCGGCGCGACAGCCTGCAGCTGCTCCGGATCCAGAACGACCTGAACGCCCTCGCGCTCGCCATGCGGGATATGCTCGACAACACCGAACCGTATCCTCTGGTGGCCTGGAAAGCCCAATTCCAACGGATCCGGGTGGATCTGGAAGACGCACTGCGGCTGGAGGCCAAGCTGGCTCCGGCTCTGCGCGAGCCCGAGCGGCAGCAATACCTGGCAAACTCCATCGCGCAGTTCTGGCGCTCGGCGGACGAAATGTTTGCGCTGGCGGCGCAGGGCCAGACCGAAGAGGCCCGCCGGCTGATCCGCGGCCCGCTTCAGGCCCAGCAGGCGGCGATTGCCGCGACCGTGGCCCGGCTGCTGGTCTCCAACAATGAAGCGGAAGAGCAGGCCGCCGCACAGATCCAGGCCATCTACCGCCGCGTGGAACGCAACGTCTATGTGTTCCTGGCCGCAGTCCTCATCGCGGTGGCCCTGACGAGCCTGTACCTGATTTATTCCAACCGCCGCATCCTGGACCGGCTGGAGACGCTCTCGGCGGAACGCCGGGACCTTTCCCGGAAGCTGATCACGGTGCAGGAGCAGGTGCTGCGCTCCATCTCGCGCGAACTGCATGATGAGTTCGGACAGATCCTCACGGCAGTGGGAGCGCTCCTGCGGCGGGCCGAAACCCGGACTCTGCCGGCGGATTCCCCGCTGCGCGAGCAGTTGCATGAAGTCCGCGAAGTGGTGCAGTCGGCGATTGACAAGACCCGCAGCCTGTCGCAGATGCTCCACCCGACCGTGCTCGACGACGGAGGTCTGGAGAAGGCCGTGGACTGGTACCTTCCGGTCTTCGAGAAGCAGACCGGAATCAAGGTACGATATGAGAAAAAGGGTGTTTGCCCGGCCGTGGACGACCGGGTGGGTATTCACGTGTACCGGGTCTTGCAGGAGGCGCTCAACAATCTGGCGCGGCATTCCCGCGCCTCCGAGGCCTGGGTGCGGCTTCAATTTTCCCCGGAGCAGCTCACCCTGGAAGTGGAAGATCACGGGGTGGGGATGCCCGACGGCGCCCCGGCAAGACGCGGCATCGGATTGGTGGCCATGCGCGAGCGCGCCGAACTGCTGCACGGCGCCATCGAGTTTGCACGGCCGCCCCAGGGCGGAACACTGGTCCGCCTGAGTGTTCCTCTGACGGAGTCATCCCGCAATGGAAACTGAAATCCTCACGGTGTTACTGGCCGACGATCACGTCCTGGTCCGGCAAGGCTTCCGCCGGATTCTGGAGGACGAACCGGACATTCGCGTGGTGGGGGAAGCGGCCACGGGACTGGAGGCAGTCCGGCTGGCCAAGGAGCTGGCCCCCCGCGTGATTGTGATGGACTTTGCCATGCCGGAGCTGGACGGCATTCAGGCCACGCGCGAAATCCTGCGGCATCTGCCTGAGACCGCCATCCTGATTTTGAGCATGTACTCGGAAGACAACTACGTGCGCAACGCGCTCGATGCTGGCGCGCGGGGATATGTGCTGAAGAACGCGATGGACATTGACCTGGTGAGCGCGGTGCGCGACGTCGCCGCCGGCAAGCAGGTGCTCGGACCGGGCCTGCTGAAATCGCCTCCCGGTCCGGACGACAACTTCAGCCGCCTCACGCCCCGCGAAAAGCAGATCCTCCAGCTCATCGCGCAGGGGCATTCCAACAAGGAGATCGCGGCGATCCTCAATCTCAGTCCTAACACCGTGGCGGTGCACCGGGCCAATTTGATGGAGGCGCTCAACATTCACCGCACGGCCGAGCTCGTACTCTACGCCATCCGCAAAGGACTCGTCAGCCCGCCGTGACGCGCAGGGAATTTCTGCTGGGCAGCGCGGCCCTGCTGCGCGCCGGCCCGGGCCCTGGATTTTCCTTCACGGATGTGACGGCGCAGGCCGGCATCCGCTTTGTGCACAACAGCGGCGCTTTCGGCCGGAAATACCTGCCGGAAACGCTCGGCTCCGGCTGCGCATTTCTGGATTACGACAATGACGGCTGGCAGGACATCCTTCTGGTGAACGGGATGGACTGGCCCGGCCACAAGCGCCGCCGGACTACGCTGCGCCTTTACCGCAACAACCGGGACGGGACGTTTCGCGACGTCACGCGCGAGGCCGGACTCGACATCGAAATGTACGGGATGGGCGTGGCGGCGGGCGACTTCAACAATGACGGCTTCACCGACATTTTCATCTCCTGTGTGGGCCAGAGCCGCCTGTTTCAGAACACGGGCAAGGGGACCTTTGTGGACGTGACGCGGAAGGCCGGCCTGGCGGGCCGGGAAGGCTTCAGCAGCTCCGCGCTCTGGTTCGACTATGACCGCGACGGCTTTCTGGACCTGTTCGTGTGCAACTACGTGAAGTGGTCGCCCGAGCTGGACGTGTTCTGCAGTATGGACGGCAAGAACAAGTCCTACTGCACGCCGGAGGCGTACCGGGGCGCCACGTGCTGGCTGTTCCGCAACCGCGGGGACGGCACCTTCGAAGACGTCACGGCCCGCAGCGGCATTTTCGACAGCAGCTCGAAATCGCTGGGTGTGGCCATGCTCGACGATGATGACAACGGCTGGGTGGACCTGTTCGTGGCCAACGACACGCAACCGAACAAGCTGTACCGCAACAACGGCGACGGCACATTCCAGGACGTGGCCGTGAAAGTGGGCGTGGCCTTCAGCGAAGACGGCAAGGCGCGGGCCGGCATGGGCGTGGACGTGGGCGACTACGACAATTCGGGCCTGCCCACGCTGGTGGTGACGAACTTTGACAACGAGATGCTGGGCATGTACCGCGGCAGCCGGCGCGGCATTTACATTGACGAAGCGCCGCGGACCAACGTGGGCCGCATCACGCGGCGCAGTCTGGGCTTCGGCTGCTTCTTTTTCGACGTGGACTTGGACGGGTTTCTGGATCTGCTCGTGGTGAACGGGCACATTGACGAAGGCGTGCGGGCGGTGCGCCGGGATGTGACCTATGCGCAGCCGCCGCATCTGTTTCTGAACCGGGGCAAAGAGGGATTTCACGACGTGGCGCCGGAGGTGGGCGGCGGGTTCGCGCAGCCCAAGGTGGGCCGGGGAGCGGCCTTTGGAGACTTCGACCGCGACGGGGATCTGGACGTGCTCATCACGACCAACAACGGTCCGGCGTATCTTTACCGGAACGACCGGCACAACCACCATCACGCCATCCGGTTCCGGCTGGTGGGGACGAAATCGAACCGGGACGCCATCGGGGCCACCGTAAGGATCGAGTACGGCGAAGAGACCAGCTCGCGGATGGTGAAGAGCGGCTCCAGCTATTTGTCGCAGTCGGAGTTGCCGGTGACGTTCGGGCTGGGCCGGCGTGACCGTGTGGACCGGGTGATGATCCGGTGGCCGAGCGGGCGGACGGAGGAGTACAAGAACCTGCGCGCCGGGCGGACCTACGTGTGCACGGAAGGGCGAGGCATTCAGGCCCTGGACGGGTTCTGAGCGGTAGCCGATCATCCTGCGGCTCGATAAGGCCGGCTCGATCGTGGTGGGCGAGTTACAATGAGGAACTCGGCGCGGCACGCGCAACCAGGAGGATCCTGTTGGCGAAACATCGCATATTCTCGACTCCTTTCGCGAAAGTCTATCCGATGTACGTGCAAAAAGCGGAACGCAAAGGCCGTACGCAGCAGGAGGTGGATCAGATCATTTGTTGGCTGACCGGCTACGATCAGGCCGGATTACGGCGGCAGATCGAGCGGCAAGCGGATTTCGAGACATTCTTCGCCGAGGCCCCGGCCATGAATCCCCGCCGTCTGCTGATCGAAGGCGTGGTGTGCGGCGTCCGCGTGGAAGAAATCGCGGATCCGCTGATGCGAGAGATTCGCTATCTGGACAAGCTGATTGACGAGCTGGCCAAGGGCAGGCCGATGGAGAAGATTCTGCGCCAACCGGCCGGCACTCCGACAAGAACGTGAGTTGCTCGACCCTGCCGATCTGCGCGGGGGATGGAGTGAGTAGTGCAGCACCGAAGGTGTGAGGGCCGTCCGATCTGCCAGGAAATTCGGGTCGGTGCCGGTTCGGTTTCCATAGCGGCGCCGGTTATCGGGGGCCAAGTCAATCACAAAATAGACGCCAATGGCCACTTAGGGGGAATTTGGACACCGGAGCAACTCCCCGGGCGGACGGAAGGATTGAAGGGCCCACCGAGTTTGGCATAGTACCACAGAGGTTCACCTTGCAAATCTCGGGCTCGCTCCGGCGTGTGTCCAACCGGCCCCCGGAACTGAAGGGCAGGCGTGGCCGACGTGGGCAGCCCGTAGCGGAAATTGCTCGCTGACAGGAGGACTCGCCGCGGCTCGTAGGGTGTACCTCTTGGGCATCCCGGGGAGTCAGCCCGAAGGCCGGAACGAAGTTGGCGTAGCTGTCCCGTGCAGCCTTGCATTTCGGCGGATGCAAGCTTTATTCTTTGATAGGAGCACGGAGCCATGTGGAGGTTCTTTCTTCTTCTTCTAGGTGTGGTCTTGCCCCTTTGCTGCCAGGAGTTGGACTTGGACGGCTATATCCGTCTTCTCAAGCTCGCGCCAGGCACTTCCATCGAAAGCAAGGTCAAAGCGCTTGACGACCTTGGCATCACACTGAGCCGCCGCGGCATGAGGGAACTACTCTTGAGGAGCTCCACTCCGGTGGCGCCCTCATATGCCGCCCCCGTCCATGCTACACCGCAACTGCGAAGCTCAGACGGGCAAGGAAAGTACCTTGGGAATCTGAACTCCAACCGCTTCGATCCTGATTCCATCTCAAACCCCTTTGGCCGGTACGGAAGCCCATACAGCCCGGATTCGGTCAATAATCCTTATGGGCAATACGGCAGTCCGTACTCGCCCTATAGCCCTCGGAATCCATACGCCACCCAGGCTCCTTCCATCGTGACCCCACAGGGAAAGTATTTAGGGAAGTTCAGCACCAACCCTTACGACCCGGATTCGGTGAGCAATCCCTTCGGCCGCTACGGCAGCCCCTACAGCCCGGATTCAATCAACAATCCGTTTGGGCAGTACGGCAGCCCGTTCTCACCAAATAGTGTTCGCAACCCGTACGCGCCGGTGGCGCCCGGTCTCCCGAAGTTTCCTGCTTTGCCACGTCTGCCCGGCCTTCCCTTCTCCCCAGGACGGTAGGGCCGGGTCGTGGGAACCCGGGGCTACTTTAGCAGCCGCTTGAGACGCTCGGGGCACCTTGGTCAGCTTGGGAGGAGCCCACGCGCAGATTGGTTGGCATAACGGCGATCTGCTCACGGAGTCCTTCGCGATCCGTTCCTGTACAACTTACGGTTGCCCAGCGCTTGGTTGTAGACGGTGTAGTTGAACTCGTAGATGCATTTGCGGAGGCACTAGTCCGGCGCGTCAATGTAGCCCGTCACAGGCTCGGTACGGCGCGGTTGACGTCCAATTGGGACAAATGAGACACGGAAATGAAGCCTGTCTCGCAAAGCTGTTGGAGCAATGGTGAGCCCGTGCCGACTGGAACGACAGACCTCTGCCGTGTCAAGTTACTGCTCTAACCGACTGTGCTAAGAATCCAAACGATTCTACGGCGTGACCCGCAGCACCTGGCCCTGGCCGGCCGCGCAAGCACCGCAATTGGAGATATAAATGGCGCCGTCGGGGCCGATAGCCAGTCCGGCAGGAAGGAACAATCCCGTGTCAAGGATCGTCTGGATGGACCCGCCACCCGCGCTGACCCGCTTGAGAGCGCCGAACGGCGGCGCAAGGAGGGAATCCTTGGCAATCTCCAGCACGTACAGGTTACCAGCGCCGTCAAAGGCGATGTCGATGATGTTCGTCAGGCCCTGCACGTAAACTTCTGGCGGCTGTCCGGGCGCCAAACGGTAGATCCGGGCGCCACCCACCGGGAAGGGGAAGCCGGTCAACTCACCGACGTAAATCGCGCCGTCAGGGCCGACGGTGACCGCAGTGGGAACGGCCTGCATAGGGAAGGGATTCGGCAGGCTGGGAAACGGCGGCGTAACCGGGCGCACCGGGAAGACTACGACGGTAGAAACCTGGCCATTCGCAGTTACGTGGAGCAGGGCGTTCGCACCCGCATCGTGGCGGCCTCGTGCGCGGCGACGTCGGCGACGGATTTCCATTGGCCTCCGGCTGAGACCTTGAGCAGATGGCCAAACGTAGCTCCGGCCGGCAGGTCCTGACGTACGTTGGGGTCAGCGCCCAGGCCGACTGCGATCTAAGCGCCGCCGCGCCCGAGGAACGAGATGTCATGGGGTCCGGCGGCGCCACTGCCATCGTTTGGGTTAGCAAGCGATGGCAGGCCGGTGAGGACTCGCTCGATGCCACCGCGCCACAGACGTGTCAGCGCACCGGTCGCGCCATAGCAAACCAGTCCCTCGGGACCGGTGATGCACGGTCCCGCACCGCCTCGGCCGGCTTCGGCGACATAGTTTACGGTAGTGCTGATGCCGGGAAAGCGGACTGATCAGAAAGCAATTCGATTCGATGGAAGGAAGGTGATCGTGACCGGCGACGCCAACGCGAAACAAACAAAGGCGCATGTCATGGCCTCCATGAGCACCCGAAGGCCGATGAACGCCGCGAAGGAAACAGCCCGAAGAAGCCCCGTAAGCGTTTGAGAACCGTGGTGGGCCCGTGGCGACTCGAACGCCAGACCTCTACCGTGTCAAGGTAGCGCTCTAACCAACTGAGCTACGGGCCCGTGTGGGTTCAGCGAGATTGTAGCACAGCCGGAGCCACCCCGAGCTGGGGCGAAATGCCACATCCTGCCCCGGCTGAGCCACAAAACCGAGTTCTCCCGGGGCGCGTGGCGGCGTCTCAGGTTCGCGGCCCCGGCGCGGCGAAAGCGTCTCAGCCTCGGCGCGAGGTACGGGCCGTCTTGTAGGTTTCCGCGGGAGCCGTGCTGGCCGCGGCTTCCACCGCCAGCGGCGCAGGAAGCCCGGCCATGGCCGCCATCGCGTGCAGCTCGATGCCTTCGGCCTCCTTGACGAACGTCATCGAGTTGCGCTCGGCGTCGTAATCAATGCGCAGGAGATCTCCGCCCCGCAACTGGTCCGTTGCGATCAGATTCGACATGGGCTGCACGACCAGCCGTTCGATGGCCCGCTTCAGGTGCCGCGCGCCGTATTTCAGGTCGGTGCCCTGGCGCAGCAGGTGCTCCCGCGCGGGCTCGGTCACCTGAAATACGAAACTGTTCGCACCGGTAGATTCAAACACCCGCCGCTGCAACAGGCCCAGCTCGATCTCGAGAATCTTCTTGAGCTCGGGCTCGCCCAGAGGCTTGAACACGACGATCTTGTCCAGACGGTTGATGAACTCGGGCGTGAATTTCCTCCGGGCCGCCTCCTCGCCCGCCCGCGTGATCTTGCCCGTCAGTTTGGCGCTGGTCCGGCCCGTGGGGTCCGCCGGGGCATCCGCCGCGGCAAATCCCAAAGTGGGTCTCAAAATGGAACTCATCTGGTGGGCGCCGAGGTTGCTGGTCATGAAGATCATGGCTCGGGAGAAATCCACGCGGCGGTTGTCGCCGAGCGTGAGGGTGGCTTTGTCCAGGATCCCGAGCAGCAGGTTCCACAACGCGTCGCTGGCCTTCTCGATCTCGTCAAACAGCACGAAGCTCAGCTTGACGCGGTCCGTGTGGTACTGGTTGAGCACTTCCTGGCTCAGCAACGGGTGCGTCTCCCGGTGGCCCAAGTATCCCGGAGGCGACCCGATGAGCTTGGCGATTTCGTGGCTGTGCTGAAACTCGCCGCAGTCAATCTTGATGACGGCGCGGGCAGTTCCCACCAGGCTTTCGGCCGTGGCTTCGACGATCCGCGTCTTGCCCGACCCCGTGGGTCCCAGGAACAGAAAGTTGCCCACGGGCCGACCGGGGCTGCTCATCCCGGTCAGGTACATCTGATAGACATTGACAATTTGCTGGATCGCTTCGTCCTGGCCCACGATCAGGCGTCGCAGGTTCCGTTCGAGCGCCTCCGCGTCCCGCCCGGTCCGCGTCGGATCCAGCACTTTGTTCAGCCGCACCATAAAACTTCTCCGCCCCTCCTCACCAGCCGGGGCCTTCCACCGAGATTCCGTGCAACCGGCTTGCCACTCACCCTAACCTATCGGCGGAATCGCCGAGGTTTATCGCAGCAGCCCCCCAACAACTATGTGGTGCGGAGGCCCGCTTTCACGCAACAAATCTCGACCGCCTTTAGCGCAACGGCTTGGACGGCCGCATCTCTACCCGGCTGATGAGCGTGCGCGCCGGCATGCGCAACACCAGCGATACCACCTCGGCGACGTCTTCCGGGGCGATCTTCCAGCTCTCGTCCTGCGAGCGGCGCCCGAAGTCCGTGGCGACGCTGCCCGGCATGATGTAACATACGCGAACGTCCTCGTAGCGGTGGTCGAGCATGAGCGCTTCACTGAAACCGTTGAGCCCGAACTTGGAGGCGTTGTAGGCGGCGCCGCCGGCGAAAGCGTTTTTTCCAGCCAGGCTACTTATATTGATGATGAAGCCGCCGCCGCGGTTCCGGAAGCGCGGCAGCGCCTCGTGGCAACAGTAGTAAACTCCGGTGAGGTTGGTCTCAATGGTGCGGCGCCACTGCTCCGGAGTCAGGTCCGCCACGGAGGCAAAGATTCCGACGCCGGCGTTATTCACCAATATGTCCAAGGCTCCAAAGCGCTGGTCTACGAAGCCGAACAAACGGCGGACCTGCTCGAGATCGGCCACATCCGCTGCCTGACCGTCCACGATTCCGCCCGTCGCCTCCGCCAGCTCCCGGACCGCCTGGCCGACTGCGGCCGCCGACCGGCTGCAAATAGCCACCTGCGCGCCATCGCGCAGCAGACGCTCCGCGATGGCCCGGCCGATGCCGCGCGATCCTCCGGTGACGAGAGCGATTTTACCTGTCAGATGTTTCTCCATGGCCGCCATTATGCCAAGCCCCGGGCCCCCGCCCTGATGCGCGGGTTCACCCAGGGGCCGGCGTTATACTGGGAAACGAACCCTTTGCGCCGCCGAAACGGTTCCTGTGATGCATGAAACCAGCACGATGTGGCTGCGTGTGGCCGCAGCCCTCTACGCAGCCGGGTTGACCCACGCGGTTGCCGTGCTGCTCCGGCGCCATTCCGGGCTATTCCGCCCTGCCCTGGTCGCCTTCTCGGTGGGGACGGTCCTGCACATGGTTTCGATCGTCGAGGAAGCCTTGTACACCGGGCACTTCCCGCTGAACAATGTTTACGAGTCCGTCTCGCTTTGCGCCTTTCTGATCGCGGTGGTTTTCCTGATCGTGTACTGGCGCTACCAGTTTGAAACGCTGAGCGTGTTTCTGTTTCCGCTGGTTTTTGTGATGACCTTGCTCGGGGGGCTGGGCAATCCGGTGGCGACGTGGACCAGCGAGGCGGTCCGCGATGCCTGGCTGACGGTGCATGTGGCACTCGTGCTGCTCGGCTATGCCGCTTTGTTGGTGATGGCCGCGGCTTCGATTGCCTACCTGATTCAGGAACGGCATCTGAAACGCAAGCGGCCGCCGGAATGGTTCAAGAGCCTGCCGCCGCTTGGCACGCTGGACGAACTCATCTCGAAATCCATGGCGGTGGGCTTCGTGCTGATTACGCTGGCGGTGGTAGCCGGCAGCACGTGGGCTTTCATCGAGTCCGGCACGCGCTGGATCCGGGAACCGAAGATCGTCATCTCCCTGGTGACCTGGGCGTTTTACCTCCTCATGGTGTTCCTGCGGGTGAGTGCGGGCTGGCGGGGGCGCAAGGCGGCATTTCTGGCGATCGCCGTGGTGGGATGCTCGGCTCTGACCTGGGCGGCGCATTCCGGGCTGCGGAATTTGCTGGTCAAAGGATGAAGCTCACCGTCACAGGCGTCAATCACCGCACGGCGCCGGTCGAACTGCGGGAACGCCTGGCTTTTGACGCCCGATCGCTTCCCGGCGCACTCAAGGCGTTGCGCCAGTCGAACGGGGTGCGGGAGGCGCTGATTCTGTCCACCTGCAACCGCGTCGAGGTGGCGGCGGCTTCAGAGGAAACCACCGACATGCGCGCGCTGGTGGCGGAGTTTCTGGCCGCGTCGCACCACCTGGAGCCGGGGCTCCTGGATCCGCACCTGTACCACCACGAGAACCGCGAAGCGGTCCGGCACTTGTTCCGCGTGGCCGCGAGCCTGGATTCCATGGTGGTGGGCGAGCCGCAGATTCTCGGCCAGATGAAAGCCGCCTACGCTGCGGCCAAGGCCCACGGCGCTTTGGGCGGCGAGCTCGAGGCGGTGCTGACCGCCGCATTCCGGGTGGCCAAGCGCGTCCGCTCGGAAACCGGAATCGGCCGGAGTGCGGTTTCCGTCAGCTTTGTCGCCGTGGAGCTGGCCCGCGAGATCTTCGGCTCGCTGGCCGGCAAGAAGGTGCTGGTCGTTGGCGCGGGCAAGATGTCGGAGCTGGCGGCGCGCTACCTGCACCGCTCCGGCGCCAGCCAGATCTTCGTCACCAACCGGACCGAAGACCGGGCCACGGAACTGGCGCGTTTGTTCGGCGGGTCCACCATTCCGTACAACGCCTTTCTCAGCCGCCTGCCGGAGATTGACATCCTCATCGCCTCCAGCGGCGCACCGCATTACATCCTCCACAAAGAGGACATGCGCCGCGTGATCGAAGCCCGGCGCAACCGGCCGGTGTTCCTGATCGACATCGCCGTGCCGCGCAACATTGACCCGGCGGTGAACGAACTGGACAACGTGTTCCTCTACGACATTGACGATCTGCAGCGTGTG
The DNA here is from genome assembly GCA_035575135.1 of Bryobacteraceae bacterium. Taxonomy (GTDB): domain Bacteria; phylum Acidobacteriota; class Terriglobia; order Bryobacterales; family Bryobacteraceae; genus JANWXD01. The sequence goes on along the minus strand of DATLYE010000087.1, from coordinate 7,034 downwards.
GTGGAGGCCAACCGCCGGGAACGTCTCAAAGAGGCGGCGCAGGCCGAGGAGATCATCGCCGCCGAGGTGGAGCGCCTGCTGGCGCGGCTGAAGTCACGCGATGTGGCGCCCACCATCGTGAGCCTGCAACAGCAACTCGAGCAGTGGCGGCAGGCCGAGCTGGAACGCGTGCGTGGCAAGCTGGGCAGCCTCACGCCGCAGCAGCAAGAGGCGGTGGAGGCGCTGACGCGCGGCCTCATCAACAAGATCGCTCACGCGCCGATCGCCGAGTTGCGGCGGCATGCCGGAGACCCCGACGGCGTGCAGACGATCGAGGTCATCCGGCGCATTTTCCGTTTGGATGAATGAGATGCTGCGTATCGGGTCGCGCGGCTCGCAACTGGCCTTGTGGCAGGCTCGGCGGATCCAGCAGCGGCTGGAGCAGATAGGCGAGGTCTGCGTGATCGAGATCATCAAGACGACGGGCGACAAGATCACGGACGTGCCCCTGGCGCAGGTAGGGAGCAAGGGTCTGTTTACGAAGGAGATCGAAGAAGCCCTGCTTGAGGGACGCGTAGATCTGGCCGTGCACAGCCTGAAGGATCTGCCGACCGAGTTGCCCCGGGGCCTGACGATCGCCGCGGTTCCCGAACGGGAAGATCCGCGCGATGCGGTGGTGGGGGCGCGCCTGAGAGACTTGCCGGCCGGAGCCCGTGTGGGCACGAGTTCTCTCCGCCGGGCCGCCCAGCTCCGGGCGCTGCGGCCTGATCTGGAAATCGAGCCGCTGCGCGGGAACCTGGACACGCGGCTACGCAAGCTGGACGAAGGACGCTACGACGCCATCGTGGCCGCGAGTGCGGGCCTGAAGCGCCTCGGCTGGGAGCACCGTATCGCCGAGGTGCTGGAACCCGCGGTGATGTGTCCGGCGGTGGGCCAGGGCGCGCTGGCCGTGGAGACGCGCCAGGATGGCGGGCGGGCGGAGGAGGCTTGCCGCCGCCTGGATGATCCCGAGGCGCGCGCGGCGGTGACGGCGGAACGAGCCGTGCTGCGAGCTCTCGGAGGTGGCTGCCAGGTGCCCCTCGGAGCGTGCGCCCGCGTCTCCGGCGGCGTCCTCCATCTGGAAGCGGTAGTGGCGGCGCCGGACGGATCCAGCCGGATCCACCTGGAAGACAGCGGGCCGGCTGCGGAGGCCGAGCGGATCGGAACACGCGTGGGTCGCCGGTTGCTCGAGGCCGGGGGCAACCGCATTCTGGAAGCAGTGTACGGTACGGCCCTGCGTACGCCCAAAGTATGAGCAAGGTCTACCTGGTCGGGGCCGGTCCGGGCGATCCCGAACTCATCACAGTCAAAGGACGGCGCGTGCTCGAGAGCGCGGACGCGGTTCTCTATGACCACCTGGCGCCGGCGGCGCTGCTCGAGTTGGCGCCGCCCCAGGCCGAACGCATCTACGTCGGCAAGAAACGGGCGGCGCACGCGGTCCCGCAGGAAGAAATCTGCCGCATGATGATCGAGCGGGCGCGCCGCGGTCTCACGGTCGTACGCCTGAAGGGCGGGGACCCGTTCATCTTCGGCCGCGGCGGCGAGGAGGCCGAGGCGCTGGCGGAAGCGGGCATCCCGTTCGAGATCGTGCCGGGCGTGACCGCACCTCTGGGCCTGGCCGCCTACACCGGCGTGCCGCTGACGCATCGCGAGCACACCTCCGCAGTCACCTTCGTCACCGGGCACGACGTAGGGCGGATCGACTGGAGCCGGGTGGGACTGAGCGAGACGCTGGTGATCTACATGGGGCTGACCACGTTCCGGCAGGTTGCGGCGGAGCTGATGGCGCGCGGCCGTGCGCCGGATACGCCCGCCATCGCAGTGCGCTGGGCGACGCGCCGCGACCAGCAGACGCTGGTGGGAACGCTCGCCTCGCTGCCGCGCCTGATCGAGGAACACGGCATGAAGCCGCCGGCGACCATCATCGTGGGCGAGGTGGTACGGCTGCGGGAGAAGCTGAACTGGTATGAGCGGCTGCCGCTTTTCGGGCGCCGCATCGTGGTGACGCGGCCCCGCGGGCAGGCCGAGGAACTTTCGAGCCGCCTGAGCGCTCTTGGGGCCGACGTGGTCGAGCTGCCGGCCATCGAGATTCGGCCGGCAAGCGACTACGGCCCGCTCGACCGCGCGCTGGCCTGTCTGGGTTCCTACGACTGGCTGATTTTCACGAGCGCCAACGGGGTGCGCTACTTTCTGGAGCGCCTGGACGCCTCGCGCTTTGACCTGCGCGCTCTGAAAGCGCGCCTGTGCGCCATCGGACCGGCGACGCGGCACGCCCTGGAAGGGCTCCATCTCAAGGTGGATCTGATGCCGGAGGAGTACGTAGCCGAAAGCCTGGTGGAGGCTTTCGCGCGGGAAGACCTGGAGGGCAAGCGGATTCTGCTGCCGCGCGCGGCTGTGGCGCGCGACCTGGTTCCGGCGGAGCTGCGCCGCCGCGGCGCCCAGGTGGATGTGGTGGAAGCGTACCGCACGGAAGCTCCTGCCGACCTTGCGGCGCGGGCACGGGAAGTGTTCGCGGAGGCGCGCAAGCCGGACTGGATCACGTTCACAAGTTCCTCGACCGCACGCAACTTCGTGAAGGCCGCAGGCGGCCAGTTGCTGGAGGGCGTGCGCATCGCCTCGATCGGGCCGGTGACGACCGCCACGGTGCGGAGCCTGGGACTGGAAGTGGCGGCGCAAGGGGATCCGTACACGGTGGACGGGCTCGTCTCCGCCATTCTTTCCGCGGAACGGAAAAGCGCATCCGTCTGAGCCGAGCTTGCCGGGTGGCGGCGCTGGTTTCGGCAGGGCGGTCATGATGCTCGTGATTTTTTTCTTGACAGCGCGCGCGCAATCCGTATACTGATTGTCAGACGCTTGGGCTGCAGCGCCAGGAAGGCGTGCGGCGGCGTGGCGGCCCAAGACCTCCCCCAGATTTCCTCCCCCGACGACAGGAGTGTGTGCATTCGGGTTCCGGGATGGGACTCACAGAGCGTGAGCTTTGTCCGGGCGCAGCCCGCGGGCACAGCTTTCGGGGATGCGCGCCTCCTCCAGGAAGCTGCGCGGCTGCATGGCGGTACGGGAACCGAGGAACCGACTGGTCATTTTTCGGCTGAGCGAGACGGAGTATGAACGGCTGCTGGCGGCATGCCGTCGCGATGCGGCGCGGAGCCTGTCCGATTACGTGCGTGACGCGGTGATCGGTTGCGCTGCGTCCCCACGCGGCGGTGAAACGGCCCAGGCGGCGTTGAAGCGCCTGGCGGGGCGGATCCGGCAGCTGGAGGCGCAGGTGGGGCGACTGGTGGCGCGGCTGGAGCAAGTACGATGAGCGCCGCTCGGCTTGGCGCGGCCTCGCGGCCGCCGCACGCCAGCGCGATGCGGGACCGGAATCCACCGCAGAGCGAGCCCAAAACACGACATTGCCATGCGCGGCCTGAAGCGAAGTGACGACGATGCGCCGGCGTCCGTGCCGGCGGCGAGTGTTCGCACGGAGGCAGAAGTGTGGACCGGCGAGCCGGCGAGCGCGGAGCAGGCGCCGCCGCTGGCGCATTATCTGTGGCTGCTGCGGCGCCGCCGGTGGCGCATCTTGTCTTTCGTGGCGGCCAGCCTGGTGGCCACGGCGGTGATTTCGGCGCGGCTGACGCCGATCTACGAGGCCACGGCCACGGTGGACGTGGACCGGCAAGCGCCCTCGGGGATTATCGGCGAGGAGGCGCTACGGGTGCCGGCAAACGACGCCGACCAGTTCCTGGCCACGCAGATCAAACTGATTCAGTCCGACAGCGTGCTGCGGCCGGTGGCGGAAAAGTACCGGCTGCAGGAGGTGGAGGGTTGGGAAGCGCCGCCGGATGCCGTTCGTTCCGGGCGGGCCGCCGAGGCGCCGGTTGTCCTCAAGAAGCTGAAGGTGACGCGTCCGCCCAACACGTATTTGCTGCTGATCAGCTACCGGTCCTCCGACCCACAGCTGGCTGCGGCGGTAGCCAACGCCGTTGCGCAGTCCTACATCGAGCACACATACCGGATTCGCCTACGCTCTTCTGCGGCTCTGTCGGCGTTCATGGAGCGGCAGCTCGAGGAGTTGAAAGCCAAGATGGAGCGCTCGAGCGCCGCGCTGGCGCAGTTCGAACGAGAGCTGAACGTGATCAATCCCGAAGAAAAGACCAGCATTCTCTCGGCACGCCTGCTCCAGCTCAACACGGAGTACACGGGCGCTCAGGCGGAGCGGGTGCGTCGCGAGGCGGCCTGGCAGTCGGTGCGCAGCGGGGACATGGAGGCGGCGCAGGCATCCAGCCAGGGCGAGTCGCTGCGGCGGCTGACCGAGCGGCGGAACGAGGCCCAGGAAGCTTTCGCCCGGGTGCGGGCTCAATACGGCGCTAACCATCCCGAGTACCGAAAAGCCGCGGCGCAGCTGGCCGAGATGGAGCGGCTGCTCGAGGAGACCAAGCGCAATATCGCCGAGCGCATTGAGATCGAGTACCAGGAAGCGCTCCGGCGGGAGCAAATGCTGGAGCGGGCCGTGAACGAAACCAAAGCGGAGTTTGACCGGCTGAATGCGCGGTCCTTCGAGTACCAGGCTCTCAAGCGGGAGGCGGAGGCGGACAAGAAGCTGTACGAGGAGCTGGTGCGCAAGATCAAAGAAGCGGGGATCAACGCCAGTTTTCAGCACAGCGCGATCCGGCTTGCGGACGCAGCGCGGCCCCCGGTCAAACCCGTGTTTCCGCGCATGGGACTCAACCTGGCGCTGGCTCTGGTCTTGTCGGTGCTGCTGGCGGTGGTGGCGGCGGTGGCGGCCGACACGCTGGATGACACGGTGCGGGATCCGGAGCAGGTGTCGCGGGTGCTGCGGACCGAGGTGATCGGGACGCTGCCTCTGGTCAAAGACTGGCGGCGCCGGCCGGTGGAGCTGGCGGCCCGGCAAAACGGCAAAGGGGATTCCCTGCTAGGGAAGGAAGCCGCGACGACGGGTTATGAAGAGAGCATCCGTACGTTGCGCAACTCGATTCTGCTGGCGGACTTCGAGCGGCGGTTGCGGTCGTTACTAGTGACCAGCGCGGCGCCGGGCGAGGGCAAGTCCACGATTGCGGCGCATCTCGCGCTGGCGCACGCCGCCCAGGGACGGCGTACGCTGCTGATCGACGCCGATCTGCGCCGGCCGAGCGTGCACCGGCGCTTTGCGGTGCCCTCCTCGCCCGGTTTGTCCAGCGTGCTGCTGGGGGAGATGTTCTGGCGGGGGGCGGTGGTTCCCTCCGGGGTGAACCCGGAGCTGGAACTATTGCCCGCGGGCCCGCCGTCGCGGCGCGCTTCGGATCTGATCGGGACATCGCTTCGCGACGTCTTGGAAGAGGCCGCGCGGCACTACGACCTGATTCTTCTGGACGCGCCGCCGCTGCTCGGTTTTGCGGAGCCTCTGGAGATGGCCACGGCGGTGGATGCGGTGGTGGTCGTGGCCCGGGCGGGGGAAACGAGCCGGAAGGCAGTCGCCTCGGTACTGGCGACTCTGCGGCGTTTGCGGGCGGAGATCGCGGGAGTGGTGTTGAATGAGGTGCGGAGCGAGCTGAGCGAGGGATACGCCTATTACCGCTATCATCGGAAGTACTACCGAAGCAGCATGACTGCTTAGCTCAATTGCTCACATGCTGTTTTCTACGCCACCGAGCTGCGCAGCCTAACGGAGGATTCAACGACAGCGATGCCTAGTGCTGACTCGTGGTTCTTAAGAAAAGTGACTTTCGTGCGGAGTCATGAATCGTTCCGGCGCGAACCTGTCCGTGCGTTCGGCAGACTTCTTCTCTGGGCGGCGATCACAGGGCACAGAGGTGCGGCCATTGTCACCATACCTTTGCTCAGCGTGCGACTCTGGTTGCCAGCTCGCTGGAAGGGCGCAGCGAAGTTGATTTTCGCCTTCCGAGAGCGCTACGAACCGGAGCTAGGCTTTTTGTGGAATTGGCTTCAGCCCGGCATGACGGTGCTAGATGCAGGCTCGTTGTACGGGGTTTACACCGTAACGGCTGCCATGCGAGTGGGTGACAGCGGCCGCGTTATCGCTATGGAGCCGAGCCGTGAGGCCTATGCTGTACTAACAAGAAACATTGCATTGAACAACTTGACGAATGTTACGCTGATCCAGCTTGCCTTGGGCCTCAGGTCTGGCCGCACCCTCCTGTATCATCATCGAGACCCTGGGCAGAATTCCTTTGCGTGGGACGCCGCCAGCACGGGCGTAGAAGAAGTCGGCGTAACGACTCTTGACGGGCTCCTAGCACGGCTGAACATCCAGCGGCTGGACGTCTTGAAGTTGGACGTGGAGGGAGCTGAGCTTCCCGCTATACAGGGTGGTGCTGAGTCACTGAGGCGATTTTGCCCGGTGATCATTGCTGAAATTCACCCCGAGCGTTCTCGCAGGCTGGGATGTGAGCCGGAGGATTTTCTCGGGTATCTCTTGGCTCACCGCTATACCGTATTCCAATATTCCCCCACGTCTCGAAAGCTACGCACGATAAAGACGATTGCGGAACTTCAAGGCCCGCGCGTTGTCGCCACCACTGGCGAGGCGACGCAACGTCTGACCCAGGAGGCTCTGAGGCTATGGACGTCGTAGCGGGTCCCCGACCGGATACCGGCCTAATCCCGGCACGCGGTCGCACCGTAGCCAGCAAGGAAAATATCCTCTCGCGTCTGCGGCGCACGGAGAACGTGGTCGCGCCAGCAGAGGCGAGGAGTAACGCGCTGAATTGCGGACACCGGGAGGGGCGACTACGGATCTTGCTGTCGGCGTTCAGTTGTGCGCCTGGCGTTGGATCGGAACCCGGCCTGTCCTGGGGCCTCGCTCACGCTCTCGCCTCCGGGCACGATGTGTGGTTGCTTCTCGACGAGCACAACCAGGACTCTGTCGAAAAAATATCGGCGAATAGAAATAGTGAACAGGCAGTAAAATTTGTGTTTGTTAAACTGCCAAAAATATTCAGAGTATTCTACAGTGCTACGTGGAGAGGCTATCCGTACTACTTTCTGTGGCAAATAGCGGCATATTTAAAAGCAAA
>DATLYE010000086.1:0-40025 GCA_035575135.1 Bryobacteraceae bacterium | reverse complement strand
GGGTCGGAGGACTCCAGCCTTAGCCGCTGCGCGCGGTAGTACTCCACTTTGGGGTGCCGGTAGATCTGCCCGCGATATAACAATCGGGCGCCGCACACCAGTTCCGCCACGCCCACCGGCCGGATCACTGTTACTTCCAGCCATCCGTCGTCGAGCCGGGCACTTGGGCAGATCTCCATGCCGGCGGCCTGAAACCGGCCGTTGCCGACCGCGATGTGCGTCACGGCGCTGCGCACGGCGGTCTCCACGCCGTCGAGGGCGATCGTCACGGTGGCAGGTTTGTGCCGGCTCAGTTCGGCGATCACCGCCCGCAGATAGCTCCACGCCCCGGAGGATCGGTCGCGAACCGCCTGAAGCCGCCGGGCCACGGCGGCGCCCAGACCGCAGCTGGCCACGTTCAGGAAAAAGCGCCGGCCTGAGGCCGGCGAGCAAATCTCGGCGACGTCAATCGGCGCCACAGCGCCTTGGGCCAGGACTTCCACGGCGGCTTCCGGATGGCGGGCAATGCCTGCGCCTCGCGCAAAATCGCTCGCGCTGCCCAGCGGCAGCACGCCCAGAATGGCGGTCGGCGGGAGAGCCTCGTGGAGAATCGCGTTAGCCACCTCGTGCGTGGTTCCGTCTCCCCCTGCGGCCACCACCAGTTCCACCCCGTTGCGGATCATCTTCCGCGCCAGGTCAAAGGCTTGGCCCGGGCCCGAGGTAAACTCCACAGCCACCGGCCTCAACCGCGTCATCACCCGGTCGCGGATTCGCGCCCAGCGCCGCCCTGCACGGCCGCCTCCCGCCCGCGGATTGACGATCAGCCCCGTCGTTCTCACCACGGGCGGACCAGGTTCCGGGGAGTGCTCGGCGTACGAGGAGGCGCTCACTGGCTCTCGCCTTCCCGCTCCGCTTCCTCGGCCGCGGCGGGACCGAGACTTCTGGCTTCTTCGAGGATGGCGCGCGCGGCCTCGGCGTGCATCCGCGGAACCCGGACCTCGAAGGGAAGATTCGGATACAGCGAAGTGCCCACGATCACCGCAGGAATTTCATTCGCCTCGAGAAGGCTGCGGACCGCCAGCGCCTCCATCTCTGCATCGTGTGCATCGGAACTGAATACCGGCACCAGATCGAGATCGTGAGAAGGGTTAATGGGAGTTTCGATGTCGGTCCGGTTTGCCGCGATCAGCCGCTCCGCGAAAGCCGTATCCCGCGCGCGCACGCGGACCTCCCAGCTTCCCGAAGGCACCCCCGGACTGCTGTCGTCGAGAAGTTGCGTTTCCACTCCCGCATTGGCGAGCAGTTGCTCGACGGCCTTGGCCTGCGATTCTGCCGCGAGATCCGCGGAGCGAAACACCGTGATCCACTCAGGTAAAACACCCATTTCTTGAAGATATCGCAACCCAAAGTGGATCACCTGATTGAGCAGCTTGGGAGCGTAACGGATAGAATAAGAGGGAAAGGAGGCTTCCGGCTATGGCCACGGATCGAAACGGCAGTGCGGTGGTGTGGTTTCTTGCAGGTGCTGCGGTGGGAGCGGCGATTGCCCTCTTGTTCGCCCCTGCGTCGGGGAGAGAGGCTCGGCGTTACATCACGCGAAAGGCGGAGGAAAGCCGGGATGCAATCGTGGACGCGGGCCGGGAGGTACTCGAGCGCGGGCGCGAATACTATGAGCGCGGCAAGAAGGTGGCCGAGGAGGCCGGCGAGTTCTTCGAGCGCGGCAAGAAGGCCCTCCGCGGATAGTCCGGCCGGCAACCAGGGAGGTACCGATGAGCAGCCCTGCCTTGCTCAGTCTTGAAACGCTGCCTGCGTTCGCCAATGAGCCTTACACCGACTTCTCCGTGCCGGAAAACCGGGGTGCGTTCGCGGAGGCGCTGCGGCGCGTCCGCGAGCAGTTTGGCCGGGAGTACGAGCTCTGGATCGGGGGCGCGAAGCTAAAGACCGACGAAAAGTTTGAGTCGCGCAACCCCTCGCGCCCGGCCGAAGTTGTGGGCGTCCATCAGAAGGCGACTCCGGAGCTGGCCGGCATGGCTGTGGAGTCCGCATTTTCCTTCTTCCCGGAGTGGAGCCGGGTTCCGGTCGAGACCCGGGCCGAGATGCTCCTGCGGGCGGCGTCCATCCTCCGCCGCCGCAAGCGGGAGTTCGACGCCTGGCTGGTCTACGAAGCCGGCAAGACCTGGCCGGAGGCCGAGGCGGACGTCTCCGAGGCCATTGACTTCTGCGAGTATTACGCCCGCGAGGCACTGCGCTATGGCGTCCCGCGCCCGATGCTGTCCCTGCCCGGTGAGAAGAATGAGCTCGTCTACCTGCCGCTGGGCGTGGGGGTCATCATCTCGCCCTGGAACTTTCCCCTGGCCATCCTTACAGGCATGACCACGGCGGCATTAGTGAGTGGCAATACGGTGGTGATCAAGCCCTCCAGCGACACACCGACGATCGCCGCGAAGTTCTGCGAAGTACTGCTGGAGGCCGGCTTTCCGGAGCGCAGTTTCTCGTTTGTCACTGGCAGCGGGGCCGTGGTCGGCGACGCGCTCGTGTTACATCCTAAGACGCGGTTTATCTGCTTCACGGGTTCCAAGGAGGTGGGACTGCGGATCAATGAACTGGCCGCCAAGCCTCAGCCCGGCCAGATCTGGATCAAACGCGTCATCGCAGAAATGGGCGGCAAGGATGCCATCATCGTGGATGCGGAGGCGGATCTGGACCGGGCGGTGGAGGGGGTGCTGGTCTCGGCCTTCGGCTATCAAGGCCAGAAATGCTCCGCCTGCTCTCGCGCCATCGTGGACCAGACGATCTACGATGAGTTCCTGGAACGCCTCAAGATGCGCACTGAGAGCCTGCGCGTGGGACCGGCCGACGATCCGGAAAACTTCATGGGCCCGGTCATCAATGAAAGTGCACGCCGCTCCATCCTCAACTACATCGAGATCGGCCGCAAAGAGGGGCGCCTGATCACCGGCTGCGACCCGGTCGCCGGCGAAGGCTATTTCCTGCGGCCCGTAATCATTGCAGACGTGGAACCCAAGGCACGCATCTTCCAGGAGGAGATCTTCGGTCCGGTGCTTGCGGTGAGCCCGGCGCGCGACTTCGACCATGCCCTGGAGCTGGCCAACGATTCCGAGTACGGTCTGACGGGCGCGGTCTTCACGCGGAATCCCGAGAAGATCCGTAAAGCACGCGAGCGATTCTTTGTCGGCAATTTGTATTTCAACCGCAAATGTACGGGCGCCATGGTCGGGGCGCATCCCTTCGGCGGATTTAATATGTCGGGCACGGACTCGAAAGCCGGCGGACCGGACTATCTGCTCCAGTTCCTGCAGGCCAAGTCCATCTGCGAGCGGCTGATCTAAGTCGGCCGGACACGGGAGGCGGGCATCGAGAGGGGAGAGGAGTTCCAAGCCAAGACAAAGCTCCCGGCGCGGGGCGTGCCAGCGGAGCCGGATCCCGGGGCGGTCGCAGCCATTCTGCAGCAGGAACCGTTCCTCCGCCTTGTCCGGGCTGCCGCCCGGCTGTTGGGGGGCAAGTGGGCTGCCTTGAGCGTCCTCGACGCGGAAGGCGAGCGGATCGTCGTCGCCGAGGGCTTTGAGCCGCCCGCGCCGCTTCCGCGGTCCTCTGCATTAGCCGCCGCCGTACTTGCCTGCCCGGACATTTGTGTCGTTGCCGACGCCGGCCGGGATTCCCGATTTGAGAACAACCCCCTGGTTTGCCGCGAGCCGGCGGTGCGCTTTTATGCGGGCGCCGCCGTGCGGTCTTCCCGTGGCGAGCCGCTCGCGGTTCTGGCGGTCATGGATCCCCGGCCGGCTCTCCGCGCGCCGGAAACGGCGGCCGGGCTTGCCGATCTGGCGGCCGTGGCCGGCGCAGAGCTGGATTTGCGGCTCGCGCTCACGCGCTCGCTTTCCTCCGATGACCGGCGGCGCCAGGACACCCGATACCGCGAGCTGTTCGAAAACGCGGGCGATCTCATCTACACCCTGGATCTGCACGCCAATTTCACCTCGGTGAACAAGACCGTGGAGCGCGTGCTCGGCTATCGCCGGGAGGAGCTGCTGGGCAGGAGCGTGTTCTCGCTCATGGACGAGGACGCAGCGCGTCTGGTGCAGGAAAAGATCCGCGAAAAGCTGGGCGGCGCCCCGCAGACCACCTACGAGCTCGAAGTGTTAGCAAAAGACGGGCGCCGCGTCACCCTGGAAATCAGCTCGCGCCTCCAGTTTGAAGACGGCAGGCCGGTCGGCATCCAGGGAATCGCGCGGGACCTGACGGAGCGTAGAAAAGCAGAGGCCCAGCTGCGGCTGCTGCGCTCGGTGGTGGTCCATGCCAATGACGCCGTGCTCATCGCGCGCTTGGACGGAGACGATCCGTTCTCGGCTCCCGTGGTCTACGTCAACGAGGCGTTCACGCGCATCACGGGCTATGAAGCGGACCAGGCCGCTGCGGGCGTGGCCGGCCTGCTCCACGGCTCGGAGACCGATCCGCGCCAACTGGAACGCATCCGCAACGCCGTGCGGCGGGGAGAGTCGGTGCGAGTCGAGCTGATCTGGTACCGGCGCGACGGCACGCCTTTCTGGGCCGACGTCAACGCCGCCGCGATTGCCGACGCCAAAGGTGCCTTCGGCCACTGGGTGTGTGTGTTCCGGGAAATCACAGAGCGCAAACGGGCGGAGATCCTCGAACGGGACCGCAACCAAATCCTCGAGCTGGTGGCCGCCAACGCGCCGCTCGAAAATGTACTGGCGCGCCTTGCCGTGCTCGTGGAACGGCAGGTGCCTGGCCTGGCCTGCGCTCTGCTCTTGCTCCGTCAGGGCCGCCTGTGGTGCGGCGCCGCCCCGAGCTTGCCGGCCGCCTACGCCGAGCACGTGCGGGGTCTGGAGATCGGCGCCGCAAAAGGGCTGCTCGCCAAGGTGGCTTCCGGCTTGGTGGTGATGTCCGAGGACCTCGCTTCCCAGGAACCGGATGGCGCCCTCCGGGCGCTGCTTGCCGGCCAGGGTCTGGAGGCGGCCTGGTGCGTCCCCGTGCTGTCGGGGAGCGGAAATGTCCTGGGTATCGTCGCCGCGTACGGTCCCCGGGGCCGGAACGCAGACGTCCAGATCCTGGAGCTGTGCCACATGGCGTCGCGACTTGCAGCCGTGGCCATCGAACAGCGCCAGCTGACCGACATGCTTGCCTGGCAGGCCCGGCACGACGCCCTCACCGGCTTGCCGAACCGGTTCCTGCTGGAGGAACGCCTGGAGTCCGCTCTGGCCCGCGCGGAGCGCAACGGCTGGCTCGTGGCCGTTCTGCTCGTGGACCTCGACCGCTTCAAGCAGATCAATGACACGCTCGGACACGCGGTGGGCGACGTGCTGTTACGGGAAGTCTCGGCGCGGTTTGAAGCCTGCCTGCGAAAGACGGACGTCCTCGGGCGTATGGGCGGGGACGAATTCATGATCGTGCTGAGCGAGATCAGCGATGCCCAGGACGCCCAGCGCGTAGCGCAGAAGCTCCTGGACGCCCTCGGCGATCCCTTCCTGGTCCGCGGCTACGAACTCTTCGTGACGGCCAGCATCGGCATCGCCGTCTTTCCGCGGGACGGCCGGGACGCCGCCACGCTCCAGCGCAACGCCGACAGCGCCATGTACCGGGCCAAGTATCGCGGCAAGAACCGGTTTCAGTTCTTCACTGCGGATCTCGGCGCCGCCATGGCCGAGCAGATGGAGCTCGAAACGGCGTTGCGGCGGGCGATGGAGCACGGCGAACTCACCCTGTACTACCAGCCGCAGATGTCGGCCTCGGGCGCGCTGGCCGGGCTCGAAGCACTGCTCGTCTGGAACCATCCGCGCCTGGGCGCCGTTCCGCCGGCCCAGTTCATTCCCATCGCCGAGGAGAGCGGGCTCATCGTGCCTGTGGGAACCTGGGTGCTGCAGGAGGTCTGCCGGCAGGCCGTGGCCTGGCAGCGCAAAGGCCTGCCCGCCGTGCGCGTGGCGGCGAACGTTTCCCCGATGCAATTCGCCCGCACGGATTTTATTCAGGCTGTGGCGCAGGCCTTGTCCGCCAGCGGCCTGGAGCCGTCCCTCCTGGAACTCGAGCTCACCGAAAGCGTCATCATGCGCGACGTCGAGGAATCGTTGCGCCAGATGGAGCGCCTGCGAGCCCTCGGCGTCTCCATTTCGATTGATGATTTCGGCACCGGCTATTCCTCGCTCAGCTATCTCCGCCGGCTGCCGATTGACACCGTGAAAATAGACCAGTCCTTTCTGGCCGAACTCGAAAAGGACACCTCCACGCTGCCGCTGGTCCGGGCCATTGTTTCCGTAGCCCACAGCCTGGGGCTCACCGTGGTGGCCGAGGGCGTGGAGAACGAGTCGCAGCTGGCGGCGCTGCGTGCCGTCGGTTGCGACCGCATGCAGGGATACCTCTTCGGTCCCGCCCTGCCGGCTGCAGAGGTCGAAAGTCTCCTGCTCAAGCAGGCGGGTGTGTCCCGTTAGCGACCGGAGAAAACCACCTGCGGGCCGGACCTTTGCGTTCCGCCGTGGCTCGCTACGGCTTCTGCAAACCCGCACGTCCGCACGTTGTCCGCCGCACGGTAGGTCCGGCTCCTCAGATCCACCCCTTGGCCCAGTACCAGGCCAGCTTCACCACCTCCACGCCGACCACCCACGCGCACACCCAGCGCTCCAGCGGGTTGTTGAACCGTTTCATCACATCCGGAAAGGGCGCGGGCTCAACGTCCAGGCCGGCTCTCAGGAAACAGCGCCGGGCACGGCGCATGTGGTAGTCGCTGGTGAGCAGTACTTTTTTCCCGGGCCAGTTGCGCACCATCGCCGCCGTGTATAGCGCGTTGAGGCGCGTGTTCCAGCTTCGTTCCTCCAGCACGATCCGGTCCCGCGGCACTCCCAGCGCCGCCATGAACTCCGCCATCTGCGAGGCCAGGGACGGACCCGGCATGGTCGTACCGCCACTGATGACGACCATCCGGAAATTCCCTGCATGAAACGCCCGTGCCCCGTAGACCGCTCGCCAGTAGGAACTGATGCCTATGGTTCCGTCCCCGAGCTGCTCCGCACCCAGGATGATGAGTACGTCTCCGTGCGTGCCGCGCCAGTCGTCGGAAAGCCACGCCGCAACCCACGGCACCAGAGGCGTGACGTGCACGATGGCGAACACGGCCGCAAACAGCACACACAAGGTCTGCGTAACCCTCCAGACGCCCTGCGCGGCCTTCCTCCACCGTTTCATTCCGCGACGTCAAACGTTCTCCGCAGCCCCTCGCGCACGCCCACCCGCGGCTCCCAGCCCAACAGCTCCCTGGCGCGCGAGACGTCGCACGGCCACAACGGGTGCAACGAGCGTACACGGTAAACCGACAGAGGTGCGCTGCGACCGGCGGCCCGGGCAAGCAGCTCCGCGGCCGCCGCGGCCGCCAGCAGTATCGCGAACGGCACGCGCCGAACGCGAATCTCATTCCCTAGCCGCTTGAGGCACCACTCCAGATACTCGTTCTGCCGCACCTCCGTAGGGTCCACTACGTGAATCACGCTCCCGCACGCCTGCTTTGCGCTCCCAGCCAGCAGCAGCGCGTCGGCAACGTCCTCCACGTAGACGAGAGGCAGCGGAAACCGTCCTCGCCCGGCCACAATCCACCGGCCGCCCAACGCGATGACGCCGTTCGGAGCCGTGCGCTCCGCCCCCGGACCGAAAATCTGCCCTGGGCGCAGAATCACCGCCGGCAGGCCCCGCTCCCGAATCCCGTCCCGGACCATCATCTCCGCCTCCAGCTTGCTGCGCGTGTACCAGCCTCTTCGCTCCGGGTACGGCTCGAGCGGAGAGTCTTCCGTCACCGCTTGGCCCGGCCTGTGGCCTGCATGGTCGAGCACCCCCAGGGAGCTGACGTAGACGAGCCGCTTGACCTTGTGCCGCAGGCAGGCCTCGATGACGTTGCGCGTCCCCCAGATCGTCCCTGCTTGAAACTCGGCCGGTCCCCCTCGCATGCCCGCACCGACGTGGAACACAATCTCTACGCCGCTGACGGCCCGGTCCACGGCTTCCGGGTCTCCCAGATTCCCGTAGGCCACAGGCAGATCACATCCGTCCGCAGCCGGCCGGCGCAGCAGTAATCGCGGCTTCTCCCCCTGTTCCCGCAGCTTTCGTACCAGCGCCCGCCCGAGAAATCCGCCGGCTCCCGTCACCAGGATGCGGGCCTGCTGCGGCACGGCGGCAAAGCGCAGGCGGCGGCAGCGCAGGAGTTCGTCCGCCTCCCGGCCGGCCTTCTCCAGCCAGTACACGCTTCGGCGCCCCTCTTCGGGACTGACCGGAACCGGCTTCCCTTCGGCCAGCGCGCGGTGAAATTCCTGGACGGAAGCGTAGATGCCGGGGGAAGGTTTCAGGGAACCGCTCGCAAAGCGCGCCACGTTCCACGGCACCCTCCACAGCCTCCGGGCCGCGTGCGCAACCCCGTTCACCACAAACAGCGCCTGCTTGGGCAGGGGCCAGGCGCGATGCACCTCGCAGACTTGCAGGAAACAGTCTACGTGCGCCACGCCCCGCGTGCCGTGGATCCAGAGCTCGTTTTGAATCGGCCGCGCATTCCACGACAGGAAAATCTGTCCGTTTCCTCGCTCGCACTCCACCGTACACCGCCACTCGTCCAGCATCTGCGGCAGGTCTTGCCGTGCGCTCGAACACTGTACGTGCAGTCCCTTCACCGGCCCGAGAAAGCTTTCGAGCAGGTACAAGCCGTGGACTCCCAGATCCCGGAACGGGTACGAACCCTGCCGGTACCAGGCCGGCAGCGGACCGCCTGCATACGGCGGATAGTCCGAACTCCGCACGAAGAGCACGCTGACGACGTCGCCGCACTCTCCCCGCTGCACCCGGGCAATCGCATCCCTGACGGCCGGATCGAATCGCGCCGAATGGTTCACCGACAGGATGAGGCCGGCCTCCCGCGCGGCCTCGATCATGCGCTCGCACTCTTCCACCGTCTCGGCCATGGGCTTCTCGACGAAGACGTGACAGCCGATCTGCAAGGCCTCCATCGCAAGCGCGCAGTGCGACTCCGGGGGCGTCAGGATGTGAATCACGTCCGGCCGGGACTCGGCCATCTCCGCCACGCTCTGGCATACGCGCTCCACGCCGAATCGCGCCGCCATGTGGCGGGCCTTTTGCTCGTCCACATCGCAAACCGCCACCACGCGTACAAATCCGAGGTCCCGCAGGGCTCGCAGGTGATGTGCGCACACATAACCCGCCCCCACGATTCCGACGCGAGTCTCGGTGCGCATAGCCGGCTTCAGCGCCGCTCCAGCCGCAGCAGGTGAATTTCTCCGTCCCAGCCCCGCGCGATTCGCATCCGCGCTACCTGTCCGTATTTCCCCAGCGCCGCCTCCAGCGCCGCACATTGGCGGACTTCACACAAAATTTGTGCGGCAGATTCTTCTCGCATGGCCTCCGCCGCCAACTCCTCCGGTGCACGGTCCGCGTCATATCCTACGAAACGGGTTTCGGGATGGTAAAAGTGCAGGATCGGCACCAGCGTGAACGGTATCAACCAGACTTCTTGCAGATTCCCGGGCTGCGACCGCAGATACTCCAGCACTTGCTTGCTCGCCGGCGGTCGCATCTGAAAGTCACGCGCTTCCAGATAATACCCCTGCGCCATGCCTCCTAAAACCGCCAGGACCAGCCCGAGCGCGGTTACCCTGACCAGCGTCCCGCGGCGGCGCCACAGCTCCCCGAACCAGACGCCGGCGAGAACCGCCAGTGCCGCCATTAGCGAACCGTGATAGTGCGTGTACGAAAGCGTGATCACGAAAGTAGTGACAAGAAAGATCCCGGCGTAGGCGAGAAACGGCGCCAGCTCGCGCCGGTGGGGAAGTTTGCGCCAGAAGAGCAGCGTGGCCGCCACCGCCAGTGCCGGCAGCACAAACTCGAGCGGAGCGGTCCGGAGCTTGGCCGCCCACAGCTCTTCCGGCCCCGTGGGAACGAACGTCTTGCGCCGCAGCGTCATGTAGGCCAGATACAGGTAGCCTTTGAGAAGACTCAGCTTCAGCAGACTCGCCGGCCATACCGCAACGAGCACCGCTACAAACACTGCGACGCCCTTGAGCAGCAGCCGCACCAGTTCCTTTGGCGGCCACTGTGCCCTGAGGCGTGCACCCAGGACGGCCAGCGTGAGGGCGAGCGCTGCCAGCACCAGCACGCTCGTCTCCACCGTGGCAAATGCCAGGGCCAGAGAGGCCATCGCGCCGTACCAGTAGCGCGGCGCCAGGTCACGGCAAAACCGCGCCGCCAGAAACAGGGTCACGACCGTAAGAAAGATAAACAGCGTGTGCTGGGTGATGGCCAGGGACGTGACCAGCGCGGTGCGGTTTGTCAGAAAAGCCGCCGCGGCCACAAAGGCGCCCGCAGCCGGCAGGGAAGGAAATACGGCGCGAAAGCCGAGGTAGATCACCACCGCCGTCAGCAGGTGAAGCACCAGCCCCGTTCTGCGGTAGCCGGCCTCGGTTCGCACCCCGAGGGCGTGCCAAACCCCGACCCACTGCGAGTACAATGGGCCGTGGAAGTGCCGGTAAAACGTAATATCACCCGTCGAGCGGATGTATTGGGAAAAATTGCCCCGCAGCCCGGGATTACGCGCCAGTTCCAGCCCCTTGGAGACAAACTCGGCAAAGGAGATCGAAGGGCGGTCCCAGTAATTGTTCCCGATGCCGCGCGTCGCCGCATACATGTAATCGGCTTCGTCGTACGCAAAGGGATGCGAAGGCGAGACGCCGGCAAACAAAAACAACACCGCCGCTGCGGCGCCCGCCAGAGCGAGCAGCCACGCGGCGCTGGCATTGCTCCGCGACAAACTGCCAGTGTAGCAAACCGTTCCCGCAGCGTACGGGAACCAGACAGGTCCTGACTGGGGTTGTGACCGAACCGGCATGACCCATCGCGGAGAATTCCCGGGCCCCGAAGCGGCGGCCGGATCCGGACCCCGGCTCCTGATTCTCGGGCCTTACGATGTGCTGGGCCCGACGAGCGGCGGCGAGCTGCGCAGCTACCACCTCGCCCGGCAACTCAGCAGCCTGTTCCGAATCGTCTACCTGTGCTTTCGCCGCCAACCCGGCGGTCCCATCGAACGCACTACTCTGCCGGGGCTGATCGAACCCATGGAGCTGTGGAGAATCCCGCGGCCGCGGACCTATACCCTCCCCAAGCTCGTCCGGGGATTGCTCGGCCGGACTCCCATCACGCTGTTGAACTACAGCTCTCCTCTCATGCGGAGGGCCGTCCAGGAAGTTCTTTCGCGCAACCGGTTCGACTTCCTGCACGTCGAGGGAGTCCACATGGCCACGTACTTGCAACTGCTCCGCTCCCGGCCCGACCGGCCCCGTGCAATCGTGGCGGACTGGCACGAGCTGGAGTCGGAACTCCTCCATCGCTACTGCCTTCATGAGCGCGCGCTCGCGCAGCGGTTTTACGCCGCTCAGACCGTGCCCAAGCTCCGCGCGGCGGAGCGGCTCTTCCTCGGGAGCGCCGATGCCCATCTTGTCGTCCGCGACGCTGACCGGCGGGCGCTGCTGGAAATGGATCCGCAAGCCAACGTCTGCATCGTGGAGAACGGCGTGGACGCGGACTTCTTTCGGGATCCCGACGGGCCGGAGCCCCGCCGGTTCCGGATCCTGTTCGTGGGCGCGATGGACTACAACGCCAACGTGGACGCCGCCGTGTGGTTCACGCGCGAGGTCTGGCCCCTCCTGCGCGGGCGCTCCGGGTTGGTCCTCACCTTCGTCGGCCGCTCGCCTGCGGCCGCCGTCCGCGCCCTCGCCGACGGCTCCGAGATCCAGGTCACGGGAACCGTGACGGATGTGCGGCCGTTCTACCGGGAAGCTTTGCTCCAGGTCGTCCCGCTGCGTACCGGCGCAGGAACGCGCCTGAAGATCCTGGAGAGCATGGCAGCCGGCGTTCCCGTCGTGTCCACCGCACTCGGAGCGGAAGGACTCCGCGTCCGGCCGGGAGAGCACTTTCTGCTCGCAGAATCACCCCGGGAATTTCGCGATGGTATTTTCCGGCTCCTCGACGACGCAGAGCTCCGGCGCCGCCTGGCCGAATCCGGCCGCGAGCTCGCCCGGCGGGAGTACGACTGGTCGGTGGTCTGTGCGCCGATGCGGGAGCTCTACGGAGCCTTGGCCGCCCGCCGTGGAGCCCCAGAGGTAACGCGCCCGGAGCGGCGCCGCTAGCCTCCGGCCCCCGCCACCCGGCTCGAACACTCCTCCCACAGGCGCCGGTAGACCGCGCGGAGTGAGCGCTCATACGCCTCCGGCGTGTACTCCGAATCCACCACGCGGCGTGCCGCCTCCGCCAGACGCCGTCTTTCCTCCGGAGAATGCAACAGCCGCACCAGCGCCTCCGCCAGGGCACGCGGATTGCGGGGCGGCACCAGCAGCGCCGTCTCCCCGTCCGCCACGATTTCGGGAATGCCCCCGACGCGCGTGGCCACCACGGGCACGCCCGACGCCATCGCCTCCAGCAGCACGTTGGGCGAGCCTTCCGAATGCGAGGGAATCACCATCACGTCTGCCATGGCATAGTAGGGCGCCACATCGTCTTGGTGGCCCACCAGCTTCACCTCACGCTCCAGACCGTATCGCTTGCACAATGCTTCGATGCGCGGTCGTTCCTTTCCTTCTCCAAGCACGACCAGGCAGAAGGCCAGACCGGGCTCGAGGCGTCGCAACTCGCGGGCAGCCTGGATGAGATCCCTGTGCCCCTTCTCCGGCGACAGCCTGCCGGCGGTGAGCAGGACAGGGACTCCTTCCTCGGGGACCAGCGCTCTCCTGAGCGCCCGCACCTTCTCCGGATCGCAAGGGTCCGGAAACGTTACGGCGTTGTGCCGGACACAGATCCGCTCCGGCGCCACCCCCCGCTTCTCCAGCTGCCGCGCGAAGGCGTTGCAAACGGTCACGACGCGGTCGGCCAGCGGCAGTGACCAGCGGTCCAGTTGATTGTACAGCCGCATCTTCAAATCCTCGCTCGTGTAGCCGTGGTGAAACGCCAGCCAGAGATGGCTCCTCCGCAGTCCGGACAGCCGCATCAGGAAATGCGACTTCACCTGATGCGTCTGGACGACGTGCGGGCGCCATTCTTCGACGTAGCCCCGGATCTGCGGCAACACGCCGGGGTCGAACCTGCCCCGTTCCCGGATGATGCGTACGTCAATTCCGGCACGCCGCGCCTCTGCCGCCAGCGGAGACTCCTGCTCCCTTCTTCCGCGGTGATACGTCAGCAGGCGGATTTCGAGGCGAGGCAGCCCCGCGGCCTCCCGTTGCGCCCCTCGGGCGAAACGGAGCAGATTCTTGGCCGGCCCCGTCACCCGCTCGCCTTCGAACACCACCGCCACCCGGAGCGGCTCCGGCACCGCCGCACTCCCCGCACAACAAGCTTCCGCAATCGTCACCGCAGCCGATACACGCGAAAATCGGGATTCTCGTAAACCACCCGGGCTGCGCCCGCATCGTTTTCAAAAAACGGCCGCAGCCAGAACATGTCCTCTTCGTAATGCTTGTAGAAAACCAGGTGGGTCGCCCCCACCCGCTCCAGGCCGCGCGAAAATTCCTCCCGGGAGCTCGTCTTCGGATACTCGGCCGAGCGCCTTCCCGTATATAAGGCCAGCACCCGCGGGTTCCAGGAGACGACCACATCCTTTTCCGTCATGTCGGATTTCAAAAACCGGCAAAGCGCTGCGAAAGTGGGCTGCTCGACACCCTCGCGGATGGGGCCGCGTTCGAGAGCCGCCAGATTGAAAGCGGCGCCGGCAACCAGCGCCGCCGCCAGCACCGTGCGAAGCCGCAACCGCTCGAGGCTGCCCAGCCGCTCTGACCAGTACCTTGCCCCTTCCATCATGTAGAGGACAAACAGCGGCAGGAAGCCGGCAAGATAGCGCGGCGAACGTCCCGCCGTGTACACGAGCACCATCGCAATGCTCACCCACGAATACCACTCCACGACGGAGGGTCCCTTCAGGCTTCGGCGTAACATTTCCGTTCCGGCCAGCAACAGACCCCCCGCCGCCAGCGGGTACCGCAGCCACTCCGGCGCCCCGCTCCACAACGACGCAGGCGAACGCACATAGTAGACCGCGTTCCGCCAGTACTCCGCCCAGTCGGATGCAAACTGGCTCCCGTAGCTTCGGAAGTCGTAGACCGTGGCGGCGGAAAGGAACGTTCCCGCCAGAAACACGCCGGAGACGGTCACGGCGAACAGCCGCACCCTTCGGATCGAGAGAGCCTCGTAAATCCAGAATCCTGCCAGCAGCGCCAGCCCCGCGGCTCTTGTGCCGTACGACAGCAGGAACAGGGACGCAAGCAACAGCCCCGCCGCCACCGGCCGGCTGCGATCCCAGCCCTTCTCGTAAATCAGCAGCGCCGCACACAACGAAGCGCTCGAGAACAAAGCATAAGTCCCTTCGGAAATCACCGATTCTTTCAACGAGAATACGAGGCCGCTCAACCCGAACGCCGCCGCAACGACCGCCGACTCCCAGATTCGGCCTCCGCGCATCCGCCCGAGAAGGTAATAAAATGCGAGCGACAGCGCGAAGCAGGCCTGCACCACGGATTTGAGCACGATGTAATTCAAACCGAACCATGCATAAAACGGCGCCAGAAGAAGCGGGAACACCGGAGGATAAGTCGGCGGATGGTGAACCGCCGATTCCGGCGTGACCACATAGCTCGACTCGAGATACGGCCGTCCCTCGGCGATATTCCGCGCGTGCATGATGTACACACTGAAGTCTCCGCCCCAGTCGTGCCCTTGCCGGAGCGTCATCCCGTACAGAGCCCCGGTGAGCACCACCAGGAGCGTCACGGCGGCAAGATCGTTGCGGTTGAGCTTAGTCCACAAAGCGAAATCTGAGCAGCGTCCACACGGCCACGAGTCCGTCCGAGGCACGGATCTTCTTTCCCTCCTCGCGAGAACGCGGAGAATACCCGATGGGAACCTCCACAATCCGCTGTCCCATCCGCAGCAGCTTCGCCGTGATCTCGTGATCCGTCTCGAAGCCGCGCGTGCGGAGGCGAAGCCGCTTGACCACCGGGGCCGGATAGAGTTTGTAGGCGGTGAGCGTGTCGGTAATCCAGCGGCCGAACAGCAGCCACGTCCAGAAGGAGAGCACCAGGCCCGCCAACCAGGGGCCGATGCCTTGCCGCGGGTGCCTGCCCGGGAACAGGGTCAGGCGCCGCTGTTGCCGTCTCTGCCCGAGAAAACGGCTGCCGTACACCACATCCGCCCCTTGGCGCAGCGCCCGCAGCATGCCCATGTAATCGGCGGGATCGTATTCCAGATCCGCGTCCTGGATCAGGACGTAATCCCCCGTGGCCTCCTGCAAGCCCCGTTGTACGGCCTTCCCTTTGCCCTGATTCGGCACCTGCGTGAAGCATCGGACCCCGGAGAAAGCCCGCGCCACCGCCTCGGTATCGTCCGTGGATCCGTCGTTGACCACGATGATCTCTTTCTCAAACCCCAGCTCCTCGGTCGGCACCTTCAAAATCCGGTCGAGCAGCGCCCCTAAAAAAGCTGCTTCGTTGTAGGCGGGGATTACGATGGACAGTACCGGCATGCCCGTCAGTCGCCGAAACGGTACCGCAGCAGGGCCGCCAAGGCGGCCAGACCGTCTTTGACCGTGATCTTCTTGCCTGCCGCCCGGGTCCGCGGCCGATACTCCACCGGCAGCTCCAACATGTATTCCCGCCGGCGGGAGAGCTTCGCCACGATCTCGGTCTCCAGATCCCGCCCGTTGGACTCCAGTGACAGCGACCGCAGCAACGCGGCATCGAACGCCTTGACGCTGCTCAGTACGTCGGAGATGTAGCGGTTGTACAGCAGCAATGTCACGACGCTGAGTAGGATTCCCCCGTACTTACTCGTCAGATACAGACCCCAGCGATTCTGGTAAATGCCTTTGAGCTGCTCGGAAAGGCTGGTGCACTTCACGGCCCGGGTGCCGAATACGGCGCGGAACCTCGAGCGCACCAGCGGCGTGACCACCGTGTACAGATCCTCCGGCCGGTATTCGGCGTCGCCGGGAAAGAACACAATTACATTGCCCCGCGCTTTCTCGATTCCCAGGCGCAGTGCGGCGCCGCGTCCGCGCGGCCGGTCCAGACGGAAAACCCGCACACTCCGCACGGACCGCGCGATCTCGTAACTGCGGTCGGTGGAGCCCCCGTCCACCACCACAATCTCCTTGGTCATGCCCAGAGGCTGAAAATCGAGGGCGGTCAGGGACTTGAGCACTCCGTCCAGCGTTCGCTCTTCGTTGAGGACCGGGACGATGATCGAAACCATGTGCTGCACCTGCTCCAGTTGCACGTCAATCCGCGACTGGACAATCTGGCGCAGCTCGTCCAGCACAAAGCCCCCGCCGTGCCCGCCGCTCTCGGACTCCCAGTCCTTCAGGCGCACCGTCTCGAGCGGAAAGGGAAACGTCGTCTGGTCGAACGGAATGTACCGGGCAGGTTCGGAGTCCGTTTCCTCTCCGGGTTCCTGGAGGAAAAAGTGCGAGACCACGTCGCTCCAGTTCACCGCCAGCTGTCCTTTGCGGCTCATGGCGTGCATGAACTTGCGGGCCAGCTGGTTGGCGTCCTCCTGCTGGATGTCGTAGTCCCGGTGGATGTTGCCGATGAAAATCTTGTCGGCGTCGCGGTTGGCCATGATCGCCTCGGCCACGCCCTCCGTCATGTAGGAAGGAAACAGCGAGGAGTGCTGCGTACCCGGCCCGTAAATGATCACGTCTGCTTTGAGCAGCGCCTCGCGGGCCCGTGGGTTGATGCGCGGGATCCGGTGCCGCTGCGCGAAAAATGCCGCCCAGCCTTCCGGGGGTTCCTCCGTCCCGTTCTCCACCCGGCTCCGGTACGTTTCGGCATCGAGCAGGAACAGCTCCGCAATGCGCGTCGTGCTCTGTGCGCCCACAATCTCGGCTTCGCTCCGCAGAATCGTACCGTCCTCCTTGGTTGCCACCAGGTACAGATTCTCGCCCTGAGTAACGTTGAGCAGCATCTCCGGCGGAACCTCGTAGAACCTGCAGAACGCTTCTACGGTCCTGTTGAAATCTTCACCTTCTTCTAAGTAACACCCGGCAAACAAAAGGTTCCCGACCGCGCAGTCCGTGAAATCAAACGTGCGGCCCTCTTTTTCCTGCCGGTGGAAGTACTCAAGAAACGCCCGGAGAAACCCGCAGAACTTCCGGGCCTGGCTCACGGTGATGCGGTCCAGCGCCTCCGCCACTGCACGGGGAAGCGCGCCCTGGCGCCCTTCGAGGATGTTTTCGAGGAAACAGAGGGCCTCTTCCCGCCCGATCCCTACCGGCAGCCGGTAGTCCGACAAAAACCGGAGACTCTCCTGACAGCGTTCGCCGACCGGCATCAGGCGGTTGACGTTCTTGCGCACGTCGGAAGGGCCCAGCATGGAGGGAATGAAGCGCCGCAGCCGGCCGGTGGAGTGCCCGTCGTCGTAGGCGTTGATCAGGATCTGCAGCGAAATCTGCGGGTGGCGGAGAAGGGCCTCCGTGATGCTGCGTGTGCCGCTGCCCCCCGAGAATAACACCACATTGATCCGGGAGGCCTCCGAAGATCCCTTAGCCGAGAGCGGTTGCGTCGCCATCTCCTCAACTGCCGCCGGAGCGCAGAAGAAACTCCTCTACAATGGGAACGTCTTCCGGAGAGTTGATCCCGACCGTCTCTTCCGCCCGCATCAGTTGCGGCGTAATCACGGCCCCCGGCTCCCGGCCCGCCGCCGCAATGAGCGGAAGGAGGTTGAGCTCGCCGGTCTTCCTGCCTCTGGCCTCTCCGAGCTGGCGGCCTCGCTCGAGCAGGTCTCCGAGCGCCTGCGAACGGAAACAGAAAAACCCCGTGTCGCTTTCGCCTTCTGCCGGCATTGCGTCTCCTTCACGCGCCTGCAAGACGCCGCAGATTCTCCCCTCAGGCCCCCGCAAAAAATGGATGTACGGAGCAGAGCGCCACACGGTCGGGCAGGTGATCTTGGGAGCCAGCCAGCCCTGGTGCAGCCGCATGCACGCCTCCACGGATTGGGGACGCAGCGCCACTTGATCGCCCCACACCACCGCCACGTGCAGCGAGCGGACGGCCCGCAGCCCGATGGCCACGGCGTCTCCCATCCCGGTCGGTTCCTCCTGCACGGCCAGGCGGCACCGTTCCCGGACCGGCTCCGCCAGTTCCTTCTCGACCTGACTCTTTCCCTGCGGAGAAACCACGATCACCACCGACTCACAAAGCGGCAACAGCAGCTCCAGCAGCCACTCCAGAATCGTTCGGCCTGCAACCGGATAAAGGATCTTCGGCTTGTCAAAACCCATCCGCGACCCTTTCCCAGCTGCGGGAATGACTGCTGTCCATAACATCGGCAGAACTCTGGGCGCGGCGTAAGCCTCCCACCCTGAAGGCGGAATCACCCCGCCGGGGGGCCCTTCCCGGCGTTGTTCCAGCCAGGCGGGTAACTCCTCCAGCTTCTCCAGTGCGCCGTCCGCCCCCGCGCCAAGCAACGCTTCCCTCGAACAAGTACCGGTGAGTCCGACCACTGTGGCCCCTGCTGCCTTGCCGGCCATCACGCCGGCCTCCGCGTCCTCGACCACGACACACTCACGCGAATCCAGTCCCAGCTCGGTAAACGACCGGGCGTAGATTTCCGGCGAAGGCTTGCCGGCTTGCACGTCCTCGCCCGTCAGCACAGAGTGGAAATTCCCCCGAAAGCCGTTCTCGGCCAGAAAGATCTCCACGTTGTGCCGGGAGGCCGAGCTGGCCAAGGCCAGCCGGTACCGCCCGGCCAGTTCCTCCAGCACCTGCGCGCATCCCGGCCGCACCGGGTTGATACGCTGCAACGCTTCGTGTGCCAGCTTCCGCTTGGCCTGGACCGCGCCGGCCACCACACTCGGAGTCACACGGCGGCCCGCCTTCTCCAACACCTTGGTAATCACGTCTTCCGTCCGAAAGCCGGCGTATTCGCTGTAGCGGAATTCACGAATCCCGAGCGATTCAAATACAGCCTCGAACGCAGCTTGGTGACACCTGGCTGAGTCCCAGAGCACGCCGTCCAGGTCGAAGACGACCCCGCGAATGGCCATTCCTGACCGAGCTTAACATGACTGGGCAATGCGGCTGCGCTCTGTCGCGCGCGGACCGCAGCCGTCATCCCTCGATCCTTACCGGCGCCCCTTCAGACGGGGTCCGGCGGGTCCGGCTCCTC
Source organism: Bryobacteraceae bacterium (assembly GCA_035575135.1). Lineage (GTDB taxonomy): Bacteria > Acidobacteriota > Terriglobia > Bryobacterales > Bryobacteraceae > JANWXD01. The sequence goes on along the minus strand of DATLYE010000086.1, from coordinate 20,825 downwards.
TTCCGCCTTCTCGGCTCGCCGTTTTCGCCGCCGTAACAGCATCGCCGCCAGCGCCAGACCCGCGCCGACCTTGACGGTCTCGATGATCGAGTAGGTGGTATGGAGCCCCCAAAACCGGTTGCGCGCTTCGGAAAACACCGTCTCGGGCACGAAATCAATGCTTCGCCCGAGCCGGATGATCTCCGGCGTGATCAGCCAGTGCACCGCCGCCGTGGACGCCAGCATCAGGCTGCTGAGAATCAGCATGGAGGGCCTGCCCTCCGCGCGAAACAGCAAAACGCCCAGCACCGCGATCCCGAGCACCAGCTGGGTTCGTTCCCACATCTGGAAGTACCACCGGTTCAACTCCGAGACTTGATAGCGGAGCAGCGGGCGGGCGTCATCGCCCAACTCCCGCAACAGCGGTGCAGCCTGGGCCGACGGGGCTTCGAGCAAGCGGTCTACTCCGCGAAAGTTCTGGGTGGCCACGACCATCATCCCGAAACTGCCTGACAGCCAGGCCCCCACCAACAGGCTGGCCAGACGCCGGTAATGCATGAGCAAAGCCACAGTGTAACCAATCCTGTGTGACAATCTGGACATGCAGCCCTCTGATGGGTCCCGCACCATGACACGGCGCGGGCTGCTGGCCGGAAGCGGGGCCGCGCTATGGGCACAGACGGCGCCGGCTCCCGTGCGCCTCGGGAGGCGGATCCGCGTCGCAATCGCCGGCTTCGACGGTCACTACGGCGAAATCCTCGAGCCCTTGCCGCAACTGCCGGACGTGGAAATCGCGGCCGTCTGCGATGCCGATCCCCGGGTCCTCGAACGCATGGCGCGGCGCCCGGCTCTTGCCCGGGCGCGCCGGTACACCGATCTGGAACGCATGCTCGACGCCGAACAGCCGGATCTTGTGGCGGTGTGCAACAACAACGGCGAGCGGGCGGCGGCCATTCTGGCCTGCGCCCGGCGCCGGATCCACGTCATCGCCGAAAAGCCCCTTGCCATCGAACGCCGCAGTCTGGAGGAGGTCAAACAGTCGGTGGCGCAAAGCGGAATTCAGCTCTCGATGCTGCTGCCGATGCGCTTCTCGCCGCCCTACCTTGCCATCAAGCGGATCGTGGAGTCCGGCGAAATCGGAGAAGTGGCGCAGATCGGAGCGCAAAAATCTTACAAGGCCGGACGGCGGCCCGAATGGATGACACGCCGCGCCACCTACGGCGGCACCATTCCCTGGATCGGCATCCACATGGTGGACCTCATGCGCTGGACCAGCGGGCGCGAGTTCGTCGAGACCGCCGCTTTCCAGGCCCGCGTCGGCTTCCCGGAGCTCGGGGACATGGAAAACACGACTGCGGCCCTGTTTCGGCTCGACAACCAGGGCGTCGCCTCCCTTCGCATGGATTATTTCCGTCCGGAGACCGCCCCGACCCACGGCGATGACCGGCTGCGCCTGGCGGGCACCAGGGGCGTCGTGGAATACCAGCAGGCAACCGGGGTCACCGTGGTCTCCTCCGCGCGGAAACCGGAAACGCTGCGCGAGCTGCCTCCGCCCGGCTCAGTCTTTGTGGACTTTGTGGAGTCACTGTACGCGGGCAAGCCCCGGCAACTGACGCTCGAGGACATTTACCGGGTCAACGAAATCGTCCTCGTGGCCCGGGAGGCCGCCGAGAAACGCGCCGTCTTGCCTCTCTGAGCTGCACGCGATCCGGCCGGCTGCGCCCTGCGGCTACACCGCCGCCGGCGCCTTCCGCCGGATTTCTTCGAGAATCCGCTTCGCCCGGGACGGGTTGAACACGCCGCAGGAGCAGAACCGCGTCAGATACGTCACCGCCTGTTCCGGCGTCCGCCGCCCCTCTTTGACCCAGTCAATCATCTTCCGGGCAAGCGCGTGGCTGATCATGCCGTGCCCGCACATCGTCGAGAGCATCAACACCCCGCTTTCGGGCAGCTTTTCCGTTTTGCCCTCGAATCCCAGCGAGTAGCCCACGCTGTGGCGGGGAATCCCCGCCGCCCAGCAGCACTGCTCGGCCCCTTCCACCGACGTCGAAATGTTCACCGACAGGCCCAGGTCCGCCGCTTTGACGGCTTTGACAAATTCCTCCGCCGCCGCGCGGTTGTCGAACACCGCCGCCACAGTCGTGGGCGAGTCCACGCCTTCGATGACCGCCCGGAAGTCGGGACGCACGTCTCGCCGCCAGTGCGCCAGCGGAGTCAGCTTCCGGCAGGGCCGGAGCGCGCCGCCATGGCGCGCGTCGCCGAGATTGACGGGGTGAAACGGCAGCGCCATCTCCAGGAACTTCTTCAGCTTCGGCACGGAGCCCTGGTCGTTGCGGCCCCGGCTCGGTATGGCGAACACGATGTAATCGTCGCGGAAACTGGCGGCGTCTCCGAATCGGTGTAGCGTGTTGGTCATGGCTTCCCCCTACATGATCGCGCCGGCGGGCTCGGCCGCCTTCGTGGCTTCGGCGTTGGTCACGCGCCCGAGCCCGATGTTGGTCTTCGCCCGTTCCAGCCGGTAGCCCAGTCGTTCCAGGATCGGAGCGACGATCTCATCCTCGCCTTCGGCATTGCACCGGGCTCCCACGCCGATCGAAACCACCGTGTCAATCTGCTTCTCGATCTCCCAGACAAGCCGGATGATCTCCTCGATCCTCTCGACCGTGGTCTTGATCTCCACAATCGCCGACATCACCTTCTCGTTGAGGATGTCCTCCCGGATGGCGCCCGTAGCCACGTCCGACATGAGCGTCGTCACCGGATTGCGCTTCTCGAACGCCACGCCCGCTTTGGCCAGAGCGCGGGTCATGCGGTCAATCTCGTGGAATCTCACGCCCACGCCGGGCCGCCCGAACTCGATCGTGAAGCCGACCTCGCCGAGCTGCACTCGCCCGGTTACGTCGTTGGTCTTGACTTCTTCGGTGCCGCGGCCCTCCACGCCGGTGGATTCGTGCGGGACCCGCGGATCGGAGAATGCCCGCCGCACCACCCGCGGCCAGGTGAGATCCTCGGGCTCGAACGCCGCCGTCGGGCAGACGTCCGGCTCGGGGTCGAACCTCAGCCGCAGCCAGGAAAACACCTTTCGCAGCGCCCGCACCAGCGTCGGATTCAGATGCTCTTGGCTCAGGCCGTTGTAACAGGCGTAGCATTCCACGCATTCGTCCCGGTCAATCGTCGCCCGCTTGAGGACCGGGTCAATGTAAATCGCCCCCATGGGACAGACGTAGGTGCAGTTGCCGCAGGCAACGCAGCGATCAGGGCTGATGCGCATGGCCCCTCCTTTCTTCGAAAATGCGCCTTGTGGCGTCCACGCGCCAGAACAAGGCCGCCGCGACCACGCAAAGCGCCGCCGAGACCAAAAAGGGCGCTTCCCAGTCGTAGCCGCGCACCAGATAGGCCAGCAGCGCCGGCGAAAGCGCGCCCCCTATATTACCGCAGGTGTTCATCACGGCGGAAGCGGACCCGGCGTAATCGCCGCCGATATCCAGCGGCACCGCCCAGGAAACGCCCACGGTCAGCTCCAGAGCAAACACCGCCGCACACGTATACCAGACACAGGCGGTCGGACTTTCTGTGACCGCGGCCGGCACGATGAAGGCGGCCGCCGCCAGAAAGCCGCCCACGGCCACCGCCCGCCGGGCCAGCTTCAGGTTGCCGGTCTTTCGCGCCAGCAGGTCCGAGGCCCAGCCTCCCGCCAGGTCGCCGAGCGTGCCCGCCAGCAGCGGCAGGCTCGCGTACAGTCCCATCCGCTTGAGATCAAAGCCGCGGTGATCGTTCAGATACTTGGGAAACCAGTCCAGATACACCGAGATACAGTAGGCGTAGCAGAAATAGGCCGCCGACAGCACCCACAGCGTGCGGCTTCCTAGGATCCTGCCCCACGGAACCTGGCGGTCGGTCCGCGAGCGCCGTCCGCCCAGCGAGGAGTGAATCAGTTCCCGCTCGGCCTGGTTGACCGACTTGTGCTCTTCCGGCGTGTCGCGGTAATAGGCGAACCACACCGCCGCCCACAGGATCCCGAGCGCCCCGAAAACGAAAAACGGCGTCCGCCAGCCGTAGGCGGCGATCAGCAGGACCACCACCGGCGGGGTCAGCGCGGCGCCGAGCCGCGAGCCGGCGTGCGTCACTCCTTGGGCAAAACCTCGCTCGGAGGGCAGCATCCAGCGAGACAGCGACCGGGTCGCAATCGGAAACGCGCCCGCTTCCCCGACCCCGAACAGAAACCGGAAGGCGGCCATCGAGACGGCGTTCCAGGCCAGAGCCGTGGCGGAGGTGAACAGGCTCCACCAGGTCACGATCAGCGCCAGGGCCCGCCGCGGTCCGATCCGGTCACCCAGCCACCCGCCGGGAATCTGGAACAAAGCGTAGCCCCAGCGAAACGACGCCAGGATCCACCCCATCGTGACCATCGAAAATCCCAGCTCGCGCTGGATCACGGGCACGGCGGCGGCAATGACGACGCGGTCCATGTAGGTGATCATGTACGCCGCCACCGTCAGCGCCAGTACGATGTAGCGAACGCGACTCGGCCGTTGCTCGGTCAATGCGCGATTGTACTTCACAGTCGCGACGCCGGAGGACGTCTTCCGGCGGCCGCGTTGCTGCCCCACGAGTCTTGTGAGAGCACGGGCGGCGGAAACTGCATCCCCCTGCGCGGGCACTTACTCCCGTAACCGCTTTCAGGTCTCGGAACTAAACATCCGCACCCGGGCCGGGTTACCGTGCCCTGGGTAGGGAAACCAGCCGCTCCACCGGGCTTGACAAGGGGGCGTAAGATTAGAGGAGAGCTGAAGGCAGCAGCCGCCCGTTCGAACCTTGAAAGTTCGAGAAAGGAGGATGGAGGATGGGCCGGAGCTTTTGGAAGCTTCCAGCTGCGTTGTTCCTTGTCAGCGTCGGAGTTCCGGCAATGGAAAATGCCGGCGAGAAAGTCACACCCTCCGGCGCAGCATCACCGGCCTTGATCCATACCGGCCGGGTGAGCTTTCATTACGATCCCCCCGCATGCGCCTGCGAACGTTCTCCGAGGGTGTGTTGGTGGCTTTGGACGACAGCAATGTCGCCGTGCCCGTTGTCAAGCTGTTCGGCCGTGACGGTTACCTTAAGCGCCGCGTTCCGATTGCAATCGAAGGTGCGGCAAGAGTTAACGTCTACGCTGTGGCCCACGGCAGAGACGGGTCGGTTGCGGCCACCGGATCCGCCTACAGCTCGGACGGGCGGGGCGCCGTCTGGCTCGCTCTGACTGCCCCGGATGGAAACACTCAGCGCGTCATTCGCACGAACCCCTTCGTTCCGTGGCAGATCGCCATTGCTCCCGACGGCGCCTGCTGGGCCGCCGGCTACGAGAAACAGGCGGACGGCCGCGTGAGCAAGGAACATCTCATGCTGCGCCGCTTCGGCCCTTCCGGCGTTCAGACCGGAGCATACTGGCCCCGTTCGCTGTTCCAGACTCGACCTCAGTACCTTCATCCTACGAACTATGCCATGATGGTCGCCGGCCCGGATCGCATGGGCTGGTACTCCAACGCCACCAACGAATACGTCGAGTGGTCTCTGGACGGGCAGATGTTGGTGCGACTGCCGGGGCCGGAACTCCGCAACAACGATGAGGTCAACGGCCTCGGATTCTGCCGGGACGGCGCCGTATATCTGAGCGTTTCGCGGATTCTCAAGCGGCCTGGGCCTGGGAAATCTTCCGTCTGGACCGCGACGCCGGCGTCTGGCGCCTGGTTCCCCGTTTGGGACGGTTTGCTGCCGCGGGCGGCCTGCTGTACGGCTGCGACGGAGAGAGCCTGGTGGCGGAAACCACCCTGGGGTCCCCGTTCGATCTCGACTGGTTCCGGCTCACGGGAAACTAGCGCCCGCAAGCTTCGCCGGCCGGAGCCGGGCAAATATCGTGTCTTCCAGAGCATGAGGGAGTAACGCGCTCCGTCGCGCTCGCCGCTCAGCGCCAGGCGGCAGTATTCACTGCGCTTGGCTTTTTTAGAGAAGTTCACTGCCCGAAGGACCTCTCGGCTGAAAACCAGGCTCCCGGAGGCCGACCCCGCCACGCTCGCCTCTGCCTGTCCGCTCTAAGCCGACTGGCTTCCGGCTCCGCCGAACAAAACCGGTGCTAGACTCGTACAAGCTCTTGAGAAGTTTCGCCAGGAGGTACCTGTGAATCGTCGCTGCGCCTTGGGTCTGATTGCCTGGGCCCTGACCCTGCCCTCGTTCGGCCAGCTGCCGCCGCTGCTTGACCGGGAGCTCTTCTTCGGAGATCCGGAAATCTCCGGTGCGCAGATCTCCCCGGACGGCCGTTACGTCGCCTTCCTCAAGCCGTGGAACGGCACGCGCAATATCTGGGTCAAGAAAACAGAGGAGCCCTTCACCGCCGCCCGTCTGATTACCGCCGACACAAAGCGTCCGATCCCGGGCTATTTCTGGAGCCGCGATTCCCGTTACATCCTCTACGTGCAAGACCAGGCCGGCGACGAAAACTATAACGTCTTCGCCGTGGACCCCGCCGCCGCACCGCCCCCCGGCGCCCCCGCTCCGGCCGCGCGCAACCTCACGGACGCAAAGGGAGTCCGCGCCTTCATCTACGCCGTACCGCGTTCGGATCCCGACACCATCTACGTGGGCCTCAATGACCGCGACAAAGCCTGGCACGATCTTTACAAAGTTCGCATCTCCACCGGTGAGCGCACACTTCTTCGCCAGAACACCGATCGCATCACGCTTTGGGTGTTCGACAACAAAGACCAGCTGCGCCTGGCCGTCCGCTCCGCGCCGAACGGCGACACCGAGATCCTCCGCGTAGAGGCCGGTGGGTTCCGAAAGATTTACTCCTGCGACGTGTTCGAGACCTGCCAGCCTCTGCGTTTCCACAAGGACAACAAACAGATCTACATCGAAACGAACAAAGGCGAAAACCTGAATCTCACCCAGCTTGCCTTGCTCGACCCTGAAACCGGCGCCGTCCGGCCCGTTGAGTCCGACCCGGAAAACCGCGTGGACCTGAGCGGCGCCCTCTTTTCGGATCTGACCGACGAACTGCTGGCCACCTTCTACTACGACGACAAGCTTCGCCGGTACTGGAAAGACAAGTCCTACGAGGCCGACTACAAGCGCATCGAACAGAAATTGCCCGGCAAAGAAATCAACATCGTGTCCCGCACCCGGGACGAACGCCTGTGGCTGATTGCCGCTCACGGCGACACGGAGCCGGGCGAAACCTACCTCTTTGACAGAAAGACCAGGCGGCTCACCTTCCAGTACCGCATCCGCGAGAAGTTGCCGCGCGAGCACCTGGCCCAGATGCGCCCGGTCCGCTACCGCTCTTCCGACGGGCTGGAAATCCCCGCCTACTTGACCCTTCCCAAAGGAGTCGAGCCCAAAGGTCTGCCGGCTGTGGTCTTGCCTCACGGGGGCCCCTGGGCGCGGGATACCTGGGGCTACCGGGGTCTGGTGCAGTTTCTCGCCAACCGCGGCTATGCGGTGCTGCAACCCAATTTTCGAGGTTCCACGGGCTACGGCAAGCAGTTCTTGAACGCCGGTAATCGCCAGTGGGGCGACAAAATGCAGGACGACCTCACCTGGGGCGTCAAATACCTCGTCGAGCAAGGTATCGCGGATCCCAAGCGCGTGGCCATTCTCGGCGGATCTTACGGCGGCTATGCGACCTTGGCCGGCGTCGCCTTCACCCCGGATCTTTACGCCGCCGCCGTAGCGCTCGTCGCTCCGTCCAATCTCATCACGCTGCTCGATTCCATCCCGCCGTACTGGGAAGCTGTGCGGGTGATGTTCTACAAGCGCATGGGAGACCCCGGCACGCCGGAAGGCCGCGCACAGCTCGAGCGCCAGTCGCCGCTCAACGCGGCTTCGAAAATCAAGACGCCTCTGCTCCTGATCCACGGCGCCAATGACCCTCGGGTCAAGCAGCGCGAGTCGGATCAGATCGTCGTCGCCCTCCGCGAGCGTGGCTTTCCGGTGGAGTACCTCGTCGCCCCGGACGAAGGTCACGGCTTCGCCCGCCCGGTGAACAACATGGCCGCCTTCGCCGCCGCAGAGAAGTTCCTGGCCAAACACGTCGGCGGGCGCTACCAGGAAGGCGGCACCCCCGAGGTCATGGCGCGCCTCAAGGAAATCACCGTGGATCCCAAGACCGTGGTCTTGGCCAAGGCGCTCGAGCCCGCAGCAGTAACGGCGCCCGTGCCCGCCGCCGGCCTGACCCCGGGAAGCTACAAGTACGCTGCCAAAATTCAGGCGGGAGAACGCTCCATCCAGCTTGAGATCGCCACCACGATCGCCGCGGAGGGGTCCTCCTGGACCGTTGTGGACAAGATGAGCACACCCATGGGTGAGGCCGTGGATACGACCGTCCTGGACCAGAAAACCCTGACCCTCCTCCGGCGCAGCGTCAAGCAGGGTCCTGTGGCCATCGAAGTCGCGTTCGCCGACAACCGCCTCAAGGGGACCATGAATGCGGGCGGGCAGGAAAAGGCGATCGATGCCGATGTGGGCGGGCCGCTGTTCGCACACGGCGCCGGCGGCCCGTTCGCCATCGCCGCCCTCCCTTTGGCCGAAGGCTACCGGACGGCCTTCCGCAACTTCGATCTGCAGCTCCAGAAGGTCAAGCTCATGCAGCTCGAAGTGAAGGGCGCCGAGAAGGTGGCGGTCCCGGCCGGCGAGTTCGACGCCTGGCGCGTCGAGATCTCATCGGCCGACGGCGGGCCGGATAAGGCCACTCTGTGGGTGGCCAGGGACTCGCGCAAACCCGTGAAGGTGACCACCGTGATGCCCCAGATGGGCGGCGCCGTGCTGACGATGGAGCTTCAGTAGCCGGGTCCCCGGGTCCCGCTCCCGGTTGCATCCGGGCTCCGCCGCATTCTAAAATGTGTTCCGGGCGGGAGTAACTCAATGGTAGAGTCACAGCCTTCCAAGCTGTTGGTTGCGGGTTCGATTCCCGTCTCCCGCTCCAGCTAACGCGTCGTCTCGAGCGGCGCTTCCTGCTCCCGGTACTGCAACTGATAGAGCTTCCAGTAGATTCCCCGCAGGGCCAGCAGTTGCTGGTGCGTCCCCGTCTCCCGGAGCCGCCCTTTGTGCATCACCAGAATCCGGTCGGCCTTTTGAATCGTGGACAGCCGGTGCGCGATGATGATCGAAGTCCTCCCTTCGATCATCCGGGCCAGAGCGTCCCGCACCCGCATCTCCGTCTCCGTATCCACACTGGAGGTGGCTTCATCCAGGATCAGAAAGCGCGGGTTGCGCGCCAGCGCCCGCGCGAAGCTGATCAGCTGCTTCTGGCCCGTCGAAAGCCCCGCACCTCGCTCGTGCACCGGCTGGCGGAAGCCGTCGGGCAGCGAGCGGATAAAGTCCAGCAAATTCACCTGCTCGGCGGCCGCCTCCAGTTGCTCCTGGGAAACGCCGTCCGTGCCCAGGCGGATGTTCTCCTCGATCGTTCCCGTGAACAAGTACGGATCCTGCAGCACCACGCCGAAGTGCCGCCGTAACTCCCGCGGGTCGAATTCCCGGATGTCAATTCCGCCGATGCGAATCGCCCCCCGCTGCACATCGTAGTAGCGCAGCAAAAGGTTGATCAGCGTCGTCTTGCCGGCTCCCGTGTGGCCCACCACCGCCACCGTCTCTCCCGGCTCCACCGCGAAACTGACGTCCCGGAGCACCCACTCTTCGTCTTTGTAAGCGAACCAGACGCCCTCGAACTCCACCCGGGCCGGGCCCGGCGGAAACGGGCGCGGCGCAGCCGGCGGCGCAATCGCCACGGGAGTGTCCAGCAGCTTGAAAATCCGCTCCGAAGCCGCCATGGCCGCCTGCAGAATGTTGTACTTTTCACTGAGATCCTGGATGGGCCGGAAAAAGCGCAGGCCGTACTGAAAGAACGCCACCAGCACCCCGAGCGTCAGCTCCCCGGACTCGATCCGCATGCCTCCGTAGGCCAGCAGCGAGGCCAGCGCCAGCATCCCCAAAAACTCCACGGCCGGATAAAACCACCCGTAGGCCGTGATCGCCTTCTTGTAAGCCTCCATGTGCTCGCGGTTGATGCGCTCGAACTCCTCACGGCTCCGCTCTTCCCGATTGAACAGCTGCACGACGGCCATGCCGCTGATCCGCTCTTGCAGGTAGGCGTTGATCCGCGCCACCGCCGTCCGAATCCGCCGGTAGCTGTCCATCACCGTTCGGCGGAACATCACCGTTACCAACACCACCAGCGGCATCACGCCCAACAGCACGAGCGTCAGCTCGCCGCTGAGCTTGAGCATGGCCGCCACCACGAAGCTCAGCACCAGTACGTCGCCGGCGATCGTGACCAGACCGGAGGTGAACAGCTCGTTGAGCACGTCCACATCCGTGGTCACGCGCGTCACCAGCCGCCCGGCCGGGTTGCGGTCGAAGTAGCTGATATCCAGGCGTTGCAGATGCGCCATCAGCTCCCGCCGCAGGTCGAACATCGCCCGCTGGCCCACGTAGTTCATCAGATAGACTTGAACGAACTCGAACAGCAGCGCCGCGCCGAGCACCGCCAGGTACAATGCCGCAATCTGGCTGACTCCCGTCCACGGGTCTGCCGCGAGATACCGGTCGAGCGGCGTGGGCGACGGGCGTCCGGAGGGGACTAAGTAGCGGTCCACGGCCAGCTTCGTTAGCAGCGGCCCGACGATCTGAAACAGCGAGTTCACCAGCAGCAGCGCCACCGAAACCGCCACCAGCCCCCCGTACGGGCGCATGTAGCCGAGCAGGCGCCGCATCAACCGGCTGTCGTAGGCCTTGCCGAGGACCTCCTCTTCCATCACGTTCAGTGTAACAGGCGCTGCCGGAAGCTCTGACTACGGTCCGTCGCCGTTGTTACAGTGGAATTTCATGGACGGAGTGATTGTCGTAGACAAGCCGGAAGGCTGGACCTCCCACGACGCGGTCAACAAGGTCCGCCGCCTGGCCGGCACCCGCAAAGTCGGCCATCTCGGCACCCTGGATCCGCTGGCCACGGGCGTGCTCCCGCTGGTCGTGGGCCGCGCCACACGCCTCGCCCAGTTCCTCATGCGGGGAGACAAGACGTACGACGCCGTGGTGCGGTTCGGCTACGCCACCGACACCTATGACCGCGACGGAACCCCCGTATCGCCCGTCACCGAGCCCGAGCTCGACCGCGCCCGCCTCGAGGCGGTCCTCGATCAGTTTCGCGGGCGGATCACCCAGATGCCTCCGCCCATCTCCGCAAAAAAGGTCGGCGGCACGCCCGCCTACCGCCTGGTCCGGCGCAACATCCCTGTCGAACTCAAACCGGTCGAAGTCACGGTCCATTCCATCGAGCTCCTTGAAATACAAGGTCCCGAGGCAAGGCTCCTGGTGCGGTGCTCCCAGGGAACCTACATGCGTTCCATCGCACATGACCTCGGACAGGCGCTGGGTTGCGGTGCCTTCCTCAAGAGCCTGCGGCGCCTGGCCTCCGGTGATTTCCGCATCGAACAGGCGCGGACCATTCCGGAACTCGAAGAACTGGCGCGACAGGGACGCCTCGCCGAGGCCCTGATCCCTGCGGCGCAACTCCTCCCGGAATTCCCCAGCGAAATGGTGGACTCCCTTACCGCCCGCCAGATCCGCCAGGGGCGCGACTTCCGCGTCTCCCCGTTCCGCGCCCGCACCGGAGCCCGCTACGTCAAGGCCGTCACGCCGGACGGACAGCTAGTCGCCATCGGCGAGCAGAAACTGCCCAACCTGTACCATCCCTGCGTGGTGCTCTGATCCGTCCTCAGGCCAGATCGAACAGCAGCAGCTCGGAAGTTTCTTTCGGCTCGATGCGCAACCGTGTCTCCCCTTCGATGGCCGCGCCGTCACCCTGGTGCAGCTCGATTCCATTCACGGCCACCCGGCCTCGCGCGATCTGGAGCCAGCCGTAGCGCCCCGGTCGCAGGCGGAATTCGCCCGCCTCTTCGAGAATGGCCGCATATAAGTCCACGTCCTGATGGATCTCGACCGAGCCCTCCCGGCCGTCCCGGGAGGCCACCAGCCGCAGGCGGCCCATCTTCTCGGGCTCCGGAAAACTGCGCTGCTCGTAGCCCGGAGGCAGGCCCTTCTGCTCCGGGCGGATCCAGATCTGGAGCAGATGCACCGGCTCCGAGCCCGAGGGGTTCGCCTCGCTGTGGGTAATGCCCGTGCCCGCCGTCATGCGCTGCACGTCGCCTGCGCGAATCACCGAGCCGTTGCCCATGCTGTCGCGGTGCTCCAGCGCCCCTTCGAGCACGTAAGTCAGAATCTCCATGTCGCGATGCGGGTGAAACGGAAAACCCGCCCCCGGAGCGATGCGGTCCTCGTTCAACACCCGCAGCGAGCGGAAGCCCATGTAGCGCGGGTCGTAATAGCGATCGAACGAAAATGTGTGATACGTATCCAGCCAGCCGTAGTGGAAATGGCCGCGTTCTTCCGCCTTCCGAACAGTGATCATCCTGTCACCCCTTTCTGCAGCTTGCGACGATCCCGTGCCTCCCCGCAGCACCCTCTCGCTTGCGCTGCCGTGGCATCATGCACCGCCTTCCCGCGGCGGATCCGTCTCCTCTTTCGCGCGGGCCATGGCCTCGAGCGCGACGCGCGGGCAGATCGCTCCGAGAATGTAATCAATTAACCCGGAAGCCAGCCTGCGGAGCTGCCGCTCCACCGCCGCATCCGTCAGGCGCCCGGAGCCGTCGAACACCGTCTGGACGTTCGCCACCGACACGCTCCCTGGCAGCACGATCGCACCCACGTGCAGGCACACACCCGTGAGGGACTCGAGCGACTTGACCGCCCCGATCCGGCCTTGCGCCACTCCTAGCAGCGCCACGGGTTTCCCGGCTAGGGCGGAAGGAAACCCCAGGTTCTCGATCACCAGCTTGATCACGCTCGAAAACGAGCCGTGATACTCCGGCGTGGCCAGCACAACTCCCGTGGCGGCTCGCACGCGCTCCCGCAGCGCCTGTACCGAAGCCGACCCGTCGTCCAGACCGGGCGGAGGGAGGTTCAGCGTCGCCGGTTCGATCACATCTACGGAGACGCCCGCGCGGGAGGCCAGCTCATCCGCCACGACTCGCAACGCCTTGAGCGTGTAGCTCCCCGGCCGCACCGAACCGCCGATCGCTGCAACGTGGATCTCGCCGCGCCGCTCTGAGCCCATAGTCTTTGGATGCGTCCCGGCCTGGAGCGGTCGCATCTGCGGCCTCGCCGCGCGCGCCGTGCTCGTGGGATAATCCATCTTCAGTGCCGGTGCAGCTCGCTAAATACTCCTTCGGCGTCGGCGACCGCTTTGCGCGCCAGGGCAAAGCCCAGTTGCGGGCCTTTCTCCTCGCCGCCGGGCAAGGCGTCGAGATCACTCCGGTCTGGAACAAGTCCCACCGCGAGCACACCATCGTCGGCTCCGCCCCTGAGAGCGCGCGCGCCGCAGCGGACGAGGCCGTGCGCGCCCTCGGATGGAACCGGCCGTACTTCGTGGATGCCGATCACATCCATCTGGCCACGGTGGACCGGTTCCTAGACTCCTGCGATTACTACACCATTGACGTCGCCGAGGCCATCGGTCGGCCTGCCGATCCGCAGGACGTCGAGGCGTTCTTGAAGCGCCACCCGGAGCTGGCCGCGGAAGTGGAAATTGCGGGCCTCGATGCGCCGGTTCGATCGTCCCCCGAAACGGTGCGGCAAATCGCGGCAACCTATCTCTGCGCCGTCCAGGAGGCAGGCCGCATATACCGCCACATCGAGGCGCGCAAAGGCAGAGGGTCCTTCATCACCGAAGTCTCGATGGACGAAACCGACAAGCCTCAGGGCCCTCTGGAACTTCTGGTCATTCTGGCCGCCATTTCGGACGAAGGCATCCCCCTTGACACCATCGCCCCGAAGTTCACCGGGCGCTTCAACAAGGGAGTGGACTACGAGGGGGATGTGGCGCAGTTTGAAGGCGAGTTCGCTGCAGACCTGGCCGTCATCCGCCACGCCGTCGCGCACTACGGCTTGCCCTCCGGCCTGAAGCTGAGCGTGCATTCCGGCAGCGACAAATTCTCGATCTATCCGGCCATCCGGCGGTCGCTCGCCCGCTTCGGCGCGGGCGTCCACGTCAAGACCGCCGGCACGACCTGGCTGGAGGAGCTGATCGGACTGGCGGAATCCGGTGGGGAAGGACTCGCGCTGGCCAAAGAGGTCTACGCCCGCGCCTATGCAAAACGCCACGAACTGTGCGCGCCCTACGCCGCCGTGATCGCCATTGACCCGGCGTGCCTCCCGCCGCCCGAGCAAGTGGCAGGCTGGGACGCCGGCACGTTCGTCGCGGCGCTGCGTCATGACCCGGCCAACCCCGCCTTCAACCCCCACCTGCGGCAGCTCCTCCACGTCGGCTATAAGATCGCAGCCGCAATGGGGGAACGGTATCTGGCGATGCTCACTGCCTGTGAGGACGTGATCGCGCCGAACGTCACGGCGAATCTTTACGAGCGCCACATCCGGCCTCTGTTTCTGAACGGAGTGCAACCGTGTAGCTGAGCCGGGCTCTGCCACGCCCGAGGAGGTGCTTCATGCAGGAAAACAAACCGCAACAAATGACGCGGCGGGCCTTCGGGGCCGCAGCCTTCACCCTCGTGCCGAGAGCGGTCCTCGGCGGACCCGGCTACGTGCCCCCGAGCGACCGTATCACGCTGGCCTGTATTGGCATGGGGCGGCAAGGCATGGCCGTAATGATGGAGCTGCTCGCGCGCCCCAATGTCCAGGTGGTCGCGGTCTGTGATCCCAATCGCGGCAGCAAAGACTACGTCGAGTACGGAGCCAACGCCCTCTTGTTGGCCGCACGCCGCCTGCTCGGACCCGGCTACGAGAACTGGGGCGAAGATCTGGCCTCGCCGGGATTCGCGCAACTGACGCACACCTTCCGCACCAGCCTCGGCATGGGCGGCCGGGAGCCCGCAAAGCGGCTGGTCGAAGCCTTCTACGCCTCCCGCAAGGAGTCAGGCTCCTGGCGCGGGTGCAATGCTTACCGCGACTACCGCGAGCTCCTCGAAAAAGAAAAGGATCTCGAAGCCGTCTATGTGGCCACGCCCGACCACTGGCACGCGCCCATCTCCATTGCGGCCATGCGCAAGGGCAAACACGTGCTCTGCCAGAAGCCCATGGCGCACTCGATCGGTGAGGCGCGGCGCATGGCGGCCGTGGCCCGCGAGACCAAGGTGGCTACGGCGCTGCCCGTCAACAATCCCTCCACCGATTCCACACGCCTCATCGCCGAGTGGATCGCCGGCGGGGCCATCGGCCGCGTTCGCGAAGTGCACAACTGGTCCAGCCGCCCCTTCTGGCCGCAAGGGATCGAACGGCCCGCGCAGGAGATGCCCGTGCCCGACGGCCTGGACTGGGACCTGTGGCTCGGCCCCGCGCCGTGGCGACCCTACCACAAGGCTTACCTCCCCTTCGTGTGGCGCGGATGGTACGACTTCGGCTGCGGCTCCTTCGGCGATATGGGTTGCTACAGTTTTGCGGGCCTGTTCAAGATTCTCGACCTCACCCCTCCCGTCGCTGCCGAGTCCTCCACAACCGAGTCCCACGAGGAAACCTTTCCGCTGGCCTCCATCGTCCACCTGGACTTTCCGGCTCACGGCAGCCGGCCGCCCCTCCGCGTCACCTGGTACGACGGCGGCCTCAAGCCGCCCCGTCCCGCCGGACTCAGGGCCGAGGACCAGCGCCGCTTCGGACCGCGCCAGGAAGGCGTGATGTACGTCGGAGACAAAGGAATCATCCTGGCGGGATTCAACGGCGACAGCCCCCGGCTCTATCCCGAATCGGATAAGTTTGCACCGCCGCCGCGACAACCAGGAGCCCCGCGCGACTATGCGGTCGAGCAGTGGCTTGCGGCCTGCCGCGGCGGCCCGGCCCCGCTGACGAATTTCGAGGCGCAGGCCCCCGTCACCGAAGCGTTCCTGCTCGGCTGCATCGCCCAGCGCCTGCCCGGCGAGCGCCTGGAATGGGACAGCGCCGCCATGCGCATCACAAGTTCCGAAAAAGCCAACGCCTGGGTGGATCCGCCCTACCGCAGCGGATTTGTGACATAAAACTTTTTTTCAGATCACCGTCTATGTCCTACATTCACGACAACTTTCTTCTGACCACAGCGGCGGCACGCCGCCTGTATCACGAATACGCGGCCGGCGAGCCGATCCTGGACTATCACTGCCATCTTTCACCGAAAGATATCGCCGAGAACCGGCGCTTTGCCAACCTCTATGAAATCTGGCTCGAAGGGGATCACTACAAATGGCGCGCCATGCGGGCCAACGGCATCGAAGAGCGCTTCTGCACCGGCGATGCGACGCCGTATGAGAAATACCTCGCCTGGGCTCGCACCGTGCCCTACACCCTTCGCAATCCGCTCTACCACTGGACCCACCTGGAGCTGAAACGTTACTTCGGAATTGACGAACTGCTCAACGAAGAAACCGCTCCCAGGATCTGGGAACAGGCCAACGCGTGCCTGGCCGCCGGCGAACTCACGGCCCACGGAATTCTGAAGAAGTTCCGCGTTCGCGCCCTTTGCACGACGGACGACCCGGCGGAAGATCTGACCTGGCACGCCAGAATCGCCTCTTCCGGCCTGGAGACGCGCGTTTTTCCTGCATTCCGGCCCGACAAAGCGCTGGCCGTCAACCGGCCCGAAGTCTTCAACCCGTGGGTGGACCGGCTCGGCGAGGCCGCCGATGTGGACATCGTGCGCTTTGCCGACCTGCTCGAGGCGCTGCGCCGCCGCCACGACGCCTTTCATCAGATGGGCTGCCGCCTCTCGGACCACGGGCTGGACCACTGCTTTGCCGACTTCTGCACCGAGCAGGCGGCCGCGGCCGTCTTCGACAAAGCCCGCTCCGGCAACGCCGCCACCCCCGAAGAGCACTCCCGGTTCGCCTCCTTCCTCATGTTGTTTTTCGGGCGGCTCGATGCGGAAAAAGGTTGGACCAAACAGTTACACCTCGGTGCGCGGCGCAACGTCAACACCCGTATGTTCCAGAAAGTGGGTCCGGATACGGGCTTCGATTCCATCGGGGACTGGCGCCACGCCGACTCGCTGGCCGCTTATCTCGACCGCCTCGACCGCGAGAACGCACTCCCCAAAATCATCCTCTACAACAACAATCCCTCCGACAATTACGTGTTCGCCACCATGGCGGGCAATTTCCAAACCGCGTGCACTCCGGGCAAGATCCAGTTCGGAAGCGGCTGGTGGTTCCTCGACCAGAAAGAAGGCATGGAATGGCAGCTCAACGCCCTTTCCAACACCGGACTGCTGGCGCGCTTCATCGGCATGCTCACCGACTCGCGCTCCTTCATGTCCTACCCGCGTCACGAGTACTTCCGCCGCGTGCTCTGCAACCTGCTGGGCCGCGAGATGGAAACCGGCGAGCTTCCGGACGATTTCGACCTGGTGGGAGGGATGGTGCGCCGGATCTGTTACCAAAACGTCCGGGAGTATCTGGCGCTCCCATTTTCCTAAAAGCCCGTTCTTGCCGGAAAGGGCATAATGAGTTACCATTTCTGCCAATCAGGCGATGGTGCCGGTCCTGGAACTGAGGCAGATCTCTAAGGATTACCCCGGCCACCGTGCACTCGACGCGGTCAACCTGGAGATCCCCCGCGGTGCCTTTTTCACGCTGGTGGGTCCCTCCGGCTGCGGCAAGACCACCACGCTGCGCCTGATCGCCGGCTTCGAGCAGCCCACCTCCGGCGAGGTCCTGCTCAACGGCGTCCCCATCAACCACCTGCGTCCGTACCAGCGCGCCGTCAGCACCGTTTTTCAGAACTACGCTCTCTTCCCTCATCTGACCGTGCGCGGCAATGTCGAGTTTGGGCTGCGGCAGCGGCGCGCAACGGATACCGCCGCGCGCCTGCGGCGGGCGCTCGAGCTCGTGCAGCTTGCCGGCAAGGAGTCTCGCTACCCTGCTGAGCTCTCGGGCGGCGAGCGGCAGCGGGTGGCGCTGGCCCGCTCGCTGGTCATCGAGCCGGAGGTGCTGCTGCTCGATGAGCCGCTGTCGGCCCTGGATCCCAACCTCCGCAAGCAGATGAGAGCGGAACTGAAAAACCTCCAGCGGCGCGTGGGCATCACCTTCCTGCTGGTCACACACGACCGGGAGGAAGCTCTCTCGCTCTCCGACCGCATCGCCGTAATGCATCAGGGGCGCATCCAACAGGTCGGCGCCCCCGAGGAACTCTACCTGCGGCCGAAGACCCGCTTCGTCGCGGACTTCCTCGGCGCGGTCAACTGGATCCACGGAGTGGGCTTGCGCCCCGAGGCCACGCGGATCTCGCGCCGTCCGCCGGACGGCGGCCTGCGCTCCCTCCCGGCGACCGTCCTCGACTCGCTGTTCCTCGGAAGCTGCGTGCATGTGCGGGCCCGCCTGCCGGACGGCGAGGTCGTCACTGCGGAAGTGTCCCGCTACGACGGGGACTTTAGCCCCGGGGAGGCGGTCCACATCTGCTGGCTCCCCGCCGATGAACTGCGCTTCGACGGCGCATGAACCGCCTGCGTCTGTGTTTCCTGGCCCCTGCGGCGCTGATCATCGCGACCCTGATCCTGGCGCCCATGGCGCTGGTCGCCTGTTACAGTTTCCTGTCGCGCGGCGCCTACGGCGGCGTCGAATGGATCGGGACGCTCGAAAACTACGCGCGCCTCCTTGACCCCCTCTATCTCAGAATCCTGGTCCGGTCGGCGGTCCTGGCCGCCGCTGCCACCGCCCTCTGTCTCCTGCTCGGCTTTCCTTTGGCGTGGTTCATTGCGCGCGCGGGCCCGCGGAAACACCTCTGTCTTTCGCTGGTGATCCTCCCGTTCTGGACCAGCTTTCTGGTGCGCGTCTACGCCTGGATGTTTCTGTTGCGCGACACCGGGCTCATCAACACGCTCTTGCTGGCCGCCGGCTGGATCCGTGAGCCGCTGCCGCTGCTCTACAACGATGGCGCCGTCTTGCTCGGTCTGGTCTACGGCTACCTGCCCTTCACGGTGCTGCCGCTGTACGCCACGCTCGAACGCCTCGATCCCTCCCTGCTGGAAGCGGCGGCGGACTTGGGCGCCCGGCCGCTTGCCGCCCTTCGCCGCGTCGTCTTGCCGCTGGCGGCGCCCGGGATGCGTGCCGGAGCGCTCCTCGTCTTCATCCCTTGCCTCGGAACGTATCTGACTTCGGATCTGCTCGGCGGCAGCAAGACGTTCCTCGCCGGGAATCTCATCCAGAACCAGTTCACAACCGCCCGCGACTGGCCTTTCGGATCCGCCGCCTCGCTGGTCCTGATGGGCCTGACGTTGCTGGTGGTTCTCGTCTGGCTCCGCCGCCGGGGGGAGAACCTGCTGTGAGGCGCCTGCTTGCCTTCTATGCGGCGGCCGCGTACGCGTTTCTGCACCTGCCGGTCATCACCCTGGCGGTTTTCAGCTTCAACCGTTCGCGCTTCACGGTCTGGGAAGGCTTTTCGCTCGCCTGGTACCGGGCAGCCTTCCGTGATCTGCAGCTCGCCGAGGCCGCCTGGAACAGCCTGGTGATCGCAGCCGCTTCGACCGTCCTGGCCACCGTGGCGGGGACCCTGTGCGCCTACGCGCTCTGGAAGCGGCGCTCCCGCCTCATCGTGGCCTCCCTGATGCTGTCTCTGGTAACTCCGGAAATCGTCACCGGAATCGCGCTGCTCGTCTTTTTTCAGGGGCTGTTCCGTTACCTGAACCTCCAGCTCGGCATGCACACCGTCGTGCTGGCCCACGTCTCCTTCTCGCTCGCCTTCGTCGTGGTCGTGGTCCTGGCGCGCCTGCGGGCGCTCGATCCCGCTCTGGAAGAGGCCGCCATGGATCTGGGCGCAACGGAGTGGCGCGCCTTCCGGGACGTGACCCTTCCGGCGCTGTGGCCCGGAATCGCCGCCGCGGCGCTGCTGGCCTTTACCGTCTCTTTCGACGACTACGTCATCACCAGCTTGGTGGCGGGCGTGGATTCGGAAACCTTGCCCATGGTCATCTACGCCATGGCGCGCCGCGGCGCCAATCCGGTGGTCAACGCCGTTTCGGCCCTCATCGTGGTCACGCTCGGCGGGCTCGTGATCCTTTCTGAGAGGTTGCGGCGGCGGTGAAGCGGCGGATCTTTCTGATGGGCCTCGCCGGCGCCGCCGGCTGCACCCACGGGCGGCCGCGCCTCAACGTCTTTAACTGGTCCAATTACTTCGCTCCCGAGACCATACCGGACTTTGAGAACGAGTTCGGCGTGCGCGTCCGCTACGGCGTCTACGAGAGCAACGAGGAGATGCTCGCCCGGGTGCTCTCCGGAAACTCGGGCTGGGACGTGGTCTTCCCCACCCATTCCTACGTCGAGCCCATGCACCGCCTGGGGTTACTGGCCGCACTCGAACACCGACGCCTTCCGAATCTCGATCAGCTCTCTCCCGCATTCCGCTCGCCGGAGTGGGACCCCGGGCTGCGCTGGTCGGTTCCCTACATGTGGGGCGCCACCGGCATTGCCTACAACCGCTCCGTCGTGCCTGCACCGTCTTCCTGGGCGGACCTGTGGAGGCCCGACCTGGCCGGGCGAATGACGATGCTCGATGATCCCTTCGAAGTCCTCGGCGCCTGTCTCAAAAAACTCGGGTTCTCGCTGAATGCGACCGGCGAGCGCGAGCTGCGCCTGGCGGCCCGGGAAGCAGTGGCTCAGAAGCCGCTACTGCGGGCTTATTTAAACGCCGAAGTGCGCGACCAGCTGGTTGCCGGTGACGTGCTCGCCGCCCAGCTGTGGGCCACCACCGCCCAGCAGGCAATGGACGCCTCGCCCGCGATCCGCTTCGTTTACCCGCGCGAGGGATTCGGTCTCTACGCCGATACGGCCGTCATCCTGCGCGAAAGC
>DATLYE010000085.1:0-4317 GCA_035575135.1 Bryobacteraceae bacterium | reverse complement strand
GCCCGGCTGCGAAAGTACTTGTAACCGCCGGGCCGGCACCAGCCAAGGAGGAAGGCGGAATGCTGCCGAATTTCCTGGTGCCTGAGCAGGTCGTCCGGGAAGACGGAACCGGGCCGGAACTTGAGCTTGGACCGTCCCAGGGCAAGCC
Organism: Bryobacteraceae bacterium; assembly: GCA_035575135.1. GTDB lineage: Bacteria > Acidobacteriota > Terriglobia > Bryobacterales > Bryobacteraceae > JANWXD01. The sequence goes on along the minus strand of DATLYE010000085.1, from coordinate 4,169 downwards.
GCTGCTGCTGACCCTGGGTATCACGCGCATCATCGAGCAGGAGAGCCTGGATGTCTCGGTGTGGGGATCGGCGGACAAGAGCTCCTGGGGCGCCAAGCCGCTGGTATCATTTCCGCAGAAGTTTTACTGCGGCACTTATCAAATCCTGCTGGATCTGTCTCGCTCGCCGGAGGTGAAATATCTGCGAGCGCAGTGGAAAGTCAACCGGTGGGGCCGGGGCGATCCGAAGCCGCTGTTCGGGTTTTATGTTTTTGCCGAGGAGGCGGCCGAGCAGCCGGCGGCGGCCCGCACGGCGTGAGGCTTTCCTTCAGACTCGGTTAATCAGGCTGGCCACATAGCCGGCGCCGAATCCGTTGTCAATGTTGACGACCGCGACATTGCTGGCGCAACTGTTGAGCATGGCCAGCAGGGCGGCCAGGCCGTGGAAACTGGCGCCGTAACCGATGCTGGTGGGCACGGCGATCACGGGGCAGGAGACGAGGCCGCCCACGACACTGGGCAATGCTCCCTCCATGCCCGCCACCACCACCACGACGCGAGCCTCCATGAGTTGCTCGCGGTGGCTCATCAGGCGGTGGATGCCTGCGACGCCGATATCGTGAATGGCCACGACGGGGTTCCCCATGACTTCGGCGGTGACCCGTGCTTCTTCGGCCACGGGGATGTCGCTCGTGCCGGCGCAGACTACGGCGATGGTGCCTTTGCCCAGTAGCGTACGGTCGCGCCAGATGCGCAGCGCGCCCGAGAGCGGGAAGTACTCCGCCTGGCGGAACTTGCGCTTGACCAGGGAGGCCGTGGGGCGGTCGGCGCGGGTAATGAGGACGTTCGGCACGCGTTCGAGCAGCGAACCGGCGATGGCAGCCACCTGCTGGGGGGTCTTCCCCTTGGCGAAGATGACCTCCGGCATGCCGTGGCGGAGCGCCCGGTGATGGTCCACCTTGGCGAAGCCGAGATCTTCAAACGGGAGGTGCCGCATCCGCTCAAGAGCAGCATCCACGTTCAACTTTCCCGAGCGCACCTGCTCGAGCAGGCGCCGCAGTTGTTCGCGATTCATTCCTTCTGGCACCTCGACGGGGATGGCAAGGCAAGCGTCAAAAACTCAGTGTATCGCCGACTTTGAGCCCGTACCGGGCGGCCATGCCTGCGGCGAGCTCGAGCACATAGCGCGTGTGCGGATTACCCCCGTAGTGGGGGCATTCGCTGGCCGCGGTCTTACAGGGCGGCGTATGGGCCGAAATCTCCAGGATCGTGCGGGAAGAATCCATCCAGATGATATCGAGAGGAATTTTCACCTGGTACATCCAGTAGGTGTACGGGCCCGGCTCGGCGTGCACGAACAGCATGCCCCGGTCGGGGGCCAGCGAGTCGCGGAACATCATGCCGCGCATCAGGTCCGTCGGGTGGATCATGACCTCGACGCGGATTTGCTGTCCGCCCGGCAGCGTGACGATGCGCGTATTGTACTCATCGAGGGTAACCGGTTTCGGGCCGCAGCCCAGGCAGAGCGCCGCGACAAGAACGCAGGATGCGCTTGGTTTCATTCTCTTTTGAGGATGGTAAAGTCCGCGCCGGGCTTGCAAGCCGGGCGCCGGGCGCAAAGTTGTTAAGATGAAGGAGCCTGGAAGCGACATGGGAGAGGCAAAACACAAGGATTCGCGCCGCCGCTTCATCGGGACGGTCGCAGGCGGCCTGGCCGCGGCCGCCAGCCCCGGGCGCGTGCTGGGGGCCAATCAGCGGATCCGGCTGGGTGTGATCGGGCCGGGAGCGCGCGGCATGGAGCTGGTTCAGGAGGCGCTGGCGTGTGCGAACACCGAAATTGTCGCGTTTGCGGATGTGTACACGCGGCGCCTGGAAGACGCCAGGAGGGTGGTGCCGTCGGCCAAGACGTTTCTGGACTACCGCTATCTGCTCGAGGACCAGACCATTGACGCAGTGATCATCGCCACGCCCCAGCATTTGCACTGCGAACACTTCGTGGCGTCGCTCGAGGCGGGCAAGCACGTCTACCAGGAAAAGACCATGGCCTTTACGGTCGAGCACGCCAAGCGGATGCGGGCGGCTTACAAGCAGGCGGGCAGGAAGGTCGTGCAGATCGGCCACCAGGCCTGCAGCTCCGGCCAGATGGCGGACGCGGTGGCCTTTTGCAAGACGGGTTATCTCGGGCGGATCACTGCGATCCACGCCCATCATTACCGCAACACGCCGCACGGGAAACCGCAATGGTCCCGGCCCGTGTATCCGGACATGACGCCGGAGAACATCCTCTGGAAGGCGTTTCTGGGCGAGGCGCCGGAGCGTCCCTTCGACGCCAACCGTTACATCAACTGGCGCTTTTTCTGGGACTATTCGGGCGGCAACGTGTATGAAAACATGTGCCACCAGCTCGCCTTCTGGTACAAAGCCTTGAATTTGCAGATCCCGACGGCGGTCACCATGACCGGAGGCCTGTATTTGTGGAAAGACGGCCGTGAGGTTCCGGACACGATGAACGTGGCCATGGAACACCCGGAGGAGATTCTGTTTAGCTGGGACTCCGGGTTTGGCAACAACCACCTGGGCTACGGTGAGTTCGTGCTGGGTACGGACGGGACCATCGTGCGCAGCCAGCAGATCCGCTATCTGCCGCAGAAGGTGAACCGCCCGGATGGGGAGGAGATTCTGGGGCAGACGCGCACCGCTCCCAACGCCCATATGCAGAATTTCCTGGATGCGATCCGGAACGGCGCGGAGCCGAACTGTCCCTTTGAGATCGGATTTCGCGTTTCGATTGCTTGCCGGATGGCGGTGGAAAGCTACCGGCAGGGGCGTACCATGCGGTGGGATCCCGCCCGGGAGGAAATCGTCTGACCCCGCATGGAGTTCGACTACAGCGCTGAGCAAATCCAGCTCCGGCAACTCGTTCGGGAATTTGCGGAGGGGGAGATTGCTCCCCATGTCCGGCGCTGGGACGAAGAGGAGACGTTTCCGGCTGACATCGTGGCGAAGCTCGGCCAGATGGGCTATCTGGGGGCGATCTTTCCGGAGGAGTTGGGCGGGGCGGGTCTGGGTTATGTGGAGTATTGCATCATTCTGGAGGAACTGGCCCGGGTGGATCCCTCGGTGGCTCTCATCGTGGCGGCTCACACCTCGCTGTGCGCCAATCACATCTACCTGGCCGGCACGGAGGAACAGCGGCGGCGCTACCTGCCGAAGCTTGCCTCGGGAGCGTGGCTGGGCTGCTGGTCGCTGACGGAGCCGGAAGCGGGCTCCGACGCCGCGGGCACGCGGACCACGGCGGTGCGGCAGGGATCGGAATGGGTGTTGAACGGGGCCAAGACCTTTACGACCAACGCCGCGGAAGCGCATGTCTGCGTGGCGATGGCGGTCACCAACCGCGCCGCGGGCCACCGGGGCATTTCGGCGTTCATCATCGAAAAAGGCACACCCGGTTTCCGCCTGGGGAAGAAAGAGGCCAAGATGGGAATGCGCGCCACCTCGACCGGCGAGGTGATCTTCGAAGACTGCCGCCTGCCTGCGTCGCAACTTCTGGGAGGCGAAGGTCAGGGGTTTGTGGACAGTCTGCGGGTCCTGGACGGCGGGCGCATCTCGATCGCAGCGCTTTCCATCGGGATTGCGCAAGGAGCCTTTGACGCCTCCCTCAAGCATGCGCGGCAGCGCAGGCAGTTCGGCCGGCCGATTGCGGAGTTCCAGGCGATCCAGCACAAGCTGGTGGACATGGCCGTGTCCCTGGACGCCGCCCGGCTGCTGACGTACCGGGCGGCGCGGCTGGCGGACCGGGGGCAGCGCATGACCAAGGAGGCATCCATGGCGAAGCTGTTTGCTTCCGAGATGGCAGTGCGCGCTGCGGGGGAGGCTGTTCAGATCCACGGCGGCTACGGCTTTATCAAAGACTACCCGGTGGAAAAACTCTACCGGGACGTGAAGCTCTGCACCATCGGGGAGGGCACCAGCGAGATTCAGCGACTGGTGATCGCGCGGCAGCTGCTCAAAGACGCATGCGAGAGCTGATTGAGAAGATGCGCGGCGGCGACGTCCGCGCGCTGGCGCGGATCGCCACGGCGATCGAGAACGAGGCGCCGGAGGCGGAGGCGCTGCGGGAGCAGTTGAAAGCTCTGGAGGGTCCGCAGCTGGTCGTGGGTGTGACGGGGCCGCCGGGGTCCGGCAAGAGC
>DATLYE010000084.1:0-41950 GCA_035575135.1 Bryobacteraceae bacterium | reverse complement strand
CCTCGTGGGTTCGGCGCCCACCTTAGCCCCCTCGCTGGCCGTCGGCGCCGCAGGCGCGGTGCTCGCTTTCGCCAACGCGGCTCCCTATGCCTGCATCACCATCTGGGAGAGCCACCGCACCCGCCAGACCGAGGCGGCCCTTGACTGGCAGCAACGGATCGCACACCCCGCACGACTGGTGACGGTGAAGTATGGTATTCCGGGCCTGAAATACGCCATGGATCTGATGGGCTACTACGGCGGGCCGCCACGCCTGCCGCTTACCGTGCCCGGCCCGGAAGCCCGGCGCGAGATCGAAGAAGCCTTTCGCGATCTCCGCGGATGAGCTTTTCCTCCCGGCGCACGGCTCTCAGTCGCCGAAGGCCTGCACCGGATTGTCGCGCAGCAGCACGTGGATCCAGGACGGATCCAGGCGGGGAAGAAAACCGGTGTAGAGGTAGGTATAGCCGCGGTAGCGGCCGCCTCCCGGCTCGCCCACGTGGTACCAGCCTGCGTCCTGGGAGATGAGCGTCCGGCCGTGCAGTCCTTTTTCCGCCATGAAACGGACGCACTCCAGGTGCCAGTCGGCGGTCTCCGAGGCGATGCCGTCGAATTCCACCCACGCCCCCGCCCGGCCCGCCTGTTCGTGGAAGCTGTGATCTTTTTCGTTCTGGGCGTGAACCCAGACGAACTTCGAGGGCGCAACGCCGCTTGCGGCAATGAGCTCGATCTGCTCCAGAGCGGCGCGGCCGTCGCCGGTATGGGAGGCGATCGTGAGGCCCGTTTGGCGCGAAGCGATGGCGGCCGCGCGCACGAGTTTGCGGTCCAGCTCGTTGAGCGGACCTTTGTTCACGCCGGTCTTGATGAACCGCGGCCGGACGCCGCCCACACCTTCCCGCCATTCTTTGACGAAGCGCTCGGCCAGCTCTTCGGCCGCCTGCCGCCGCGCGAAAGCCGGGACAAACTTATGGTTCGCAGCGCCGTAGATACCCGTGTTGACCCAGATCTCCAGGCCGGTGGCCCGTGCCAGCCTGTCCATCAGTCGCGGATCGCGGCCGATGAACTCAGGCGTGCACTCGAGCAGTCGCCGGCAGCCGTACCGCCGCACCTCTTCGAGCTTGGGCAGAGCCACGCGGAACACTTCTTCCGGGTCGTAGCGGCCGGGCCCGATCCGGTCCGCTCCGATGAAGTCCACGAGCACGTGCTCGTGCACGAGGATGCTGCCTTCCACTCGGATGCCGGCGCCCGCTTGAACGAGCGCCGCCAGAAAGTCCCGCCGCCGCATCTCAACTTGGAAAAGCCGTGACCCTGGTCCCGGCCGCCCACGCCGGAGCCGGGCTCATACGGCTTCGAACACGCCGGCGCCGTTGTCCAGACGCGCGAAGTACGTCTCGACGGCGACGCCCGGAAATCGTTCGCCGATGGCCCGGCGCACGTGTTCGAGATCGTGGATCTGCCGTTCGCGCACGCTGCCGCGCTGCACAAAACGTCCTTCGATGTACCACCGGCAGTCCTCGTGGGCGATCAGGATCACGCGTTTCGGTTTGGCCAAGTCCACCAGAAACTTCAACCAGCGCCACCCGGCCCAGGAAAACTTCGGCAGGTAATCCACCAGCGTGAGAAACTGCGGCCCGCCGGGCACCGCCACCAGACCGTAGCGCTCGGTCCCGAGCCGTTTGCGCAGAAACTCCTGGAAATGCCCCTGGAACCGCGGATCGCTGCAATGAAGCACCAGCGTGTCCGCCTCACCCGTCGGACGCGCGCCGGTCCGGTAGACTTCGTTCACGGCTCAGCCTCCCGGCTGTCCGGCAGCGGTCTCGGAAGGCTCCGCCGCAGCCGCTCCGCCGTCCGCTGCGCGAATTCCGAGCTGCTGCAAGATCGCCGGCACGTCCAGGCCGAGTGCCTGTAGCTGCTGGAGCAGGCCGAAGACGACCGACGGCCCGGTCTGGGCCAGGCGTCCGATACCGGAGGCGCCTGCGGCGCCGTTGCCGTGGTCAATCACCACGACTTTGTCAATGTTGCCGAGCGGCGCCGCCACGGCGCTGAAGATTCCGGTCGAGGATTCCAGGATCGCCGGCAGCCGCTCGAGGATCGTCTGTAGCTGGGCGGCTTGGTTGAACTGCTTCCACGCTTCCGCCTTCTGGCGGATGGCCGCCGCCTCTGCCAGTCCCTGCGCCTCGATGGCCTTGGCCTTGGCCAGCCCAATGGCTTCGATTTTGGCCGCCTCCGCCCTGCCTTCTGCTTCCAGAGCCGCCGCCCGTCCGATGCCTTCCTTGCGCAGCTTCTCCTGCTCGGCCTCCGCCATGGCGATCAGCGCGGCCCGGCGGCCCTCGGCCTCGAGCACCGCGGCCTGTTTGGCTGCTTCCGCGCGCACGATCGCGGCCTGGCGCTCAGCCTCTGCGGGCTTGATCACCGTGGCCTCCAGTTCCCGCTGCTTGCGCTGGATCTCCTGTTCCTGCACGCCGATGAGCTCCTGCGTGCGGGTCTTTTCGATCTTGACTTCTTCGGCCACCACGGCCTGCCGCGCCCGCGCCTCGGCCAGGGGACCGGCCTGAGCCGCCTTGGCCTTCTCGGTTTCCACTTCCGCCTGGTACTGGGCCTGCTTGATCTGGAAGTCGCGCTGCGCTTCAGCGATGGTCGCGTCGGCGGCGAACTTGGCGCGCTCGCCTTCCTGCAGCGCCTGCGCTGAGCGTATCTTGGCGTCCCGCTGTGCCTCCGCTTCGCCGATCACGGCGTCGCGCTTGACTTCCGCCGTACGCCGCCGCCCCAGAGCATTGAGATAGTCCTCTTCGTCGCTGATCTCCTGGATCGTCAGCACGTCCACGCCGATGCCCATTTTTTCCAGGTCCACCGCCGCCTCGCTGGTCAGTTTCTGGGCGAAGCTCTGGCGGTCGTTGTTGATCTCTTCCACGGTGAGCGTGCCCAGGATCGAGCGCAGGTGCCCTTCGAGCGTCTGGAAGATCACCTGCTGCACCTGTTGCAGCGACATCCCCAGAAAGCGCTCCGCCGCCGCGTGCAGCGACGTCTCGTCGCTGCGGATCTTCACGTTGGCGATAGCCTTCACCGAAACCGGGACCCCGTGCAGCGTGTAGGCCCGCTTGATTTCCAGCGGGATGGTGAACACGTTGAGGGAAAGATAGTCCACCTTCTCCAGAAGCGGGATCCGCAGCGCCGCCCCGCCGCGCACCAAGCGGTAGCCCACCACCCGCCCGTCGGGCAGTTTGCGCTTGCGCCCGCTCAGTACGGCCACCAGATTCGGCGGAACCTTGATGTAGTTGCGGCTGAAGAGTCCCATGGCGATGAAAAAGGCCAGCAGGACCAGCAGCACGATAAACGGCAGCAGCAGTTGCGACATGGCGTCACCTCCTATTGAGGACGCACAATCACGACTTCGCCCAGCACTTCCTCGATGCGCACGATGGCGTTGGCGGGAATCGCCTCGCCGGAACGGGCGCGTGCGATCTTGTCCACGACCTCCTCGCCGATCTGGCAGCGCACCTGCCCCACTCCTCCCGCCGGGATGGCCACCACGACGCGCGCCGTCCGGCCTACGACGTCCTGGCTCTCGATGCGCGTGGTGGCCTGCTGTCCGTACAAAAAGCGCGCGAACAGGTAGATGAGGGTGGCAAAGAACAATCCTCCGGCGAAGCCCACGCCGGAGGCGGCCGGCGTGGACAGTCCGTAGTAGACGGCCACGGCGCCGAGCCCCCCGAAGGCGGTGACAAACACGCTCAGCACGCGCGGGCTGAAAAAGCTCGGACCGGCGTGGTCCCAGTCGTGATGCAGATCCGCGCCGAAGTGCTCGAAGATCTCTCCGAAGAGGAAGGAGAGTGCCAGAAACAGAAATCCGACCCCGGCAATGCCCAGGAACACGCCGAAGGCCGAGACCTGCGACCACCAACCGCTCACATGATCTATCCTTAGCAGCCCAAGTGTACCGGAGCGCCGAGGACAAGTCAATTTCCGCAGCCACGGCGGCGCTCTCCGCGCCCGGCGCCGCGCAGTCCCGGTGCTACAATACTCGCTTTCGAAAGGAATCCTGCCGGATGAAGTTCGTCACGTTTCAACGTCCGGGTGCTCCGCCTGAGCCGGGCCTGATCACCGACGGCCGGGTGCTGGGACTTGGCGGCGCCGGTTTCCCCGACCTGCTCAGCGTCATCGCCGGGGGCGACGAAGCCCGGCGCCGTATCGAGCAGTTCGCCGCTGCGGCGCCCGCTTCGGCCTTCGCGGAACTCTCGGCGGTGACGCTGCGGGCCCCCATTCCTCGCCCGCCTAAGATCATCTGCGTCGGCTTGAACTTCGCCGACCACGCCGCCGAATCCGGTCTGCCGATCCCCAAGGTGCCGACCATTTTTTCGAAATTCTCCACGGCCGTCATCGGACCCGGCGAGCCCATCGTGTTGCCACGCTCCTCCTCCCAGCCCGACTATGAAGCCGAGCTGGCCTTCGTCATCGGAAAAGGCGGCCGGCACATCCCCGCGACGCGCTGGGAGGAACACGTATTCGGCTACACCAACTTCAACGATGTCAGCGCCCGCGACTACCAGATGGCCACGACCCAGTGGCTCATGGGTAAAACCTTCGATACCTTCGCCCCCATGGGCCCCTGGCTCATCACCGCCGATGAGATCGCGGACCCGCATGCGCTCGACATCGCCTGCGAAATTAACGGCGAAGTCCTCCAGCATTCCAACACCCGCCAGTTCATCTTCCGGATCCCGGAGCTCATCGCCTTTCTGTCGAGCGTCTTCACCCTCGAACCGGGCGACGTGGTCTCGACGGGAACCCCGCCCGGCGTCGGCTTCGCCCGCAAGCCCCCGCGCTTTCTCAAGCCGGGCGACGAGGTGGTGGTGCGCATCCAGGGTCTGGGGGAACTGCGCAACCCCGTGGTGGCCGAGTGAGCGGATTCCGCAGTCTCGACGCGATGGTGGACGCCGCCCGACGCAAGGGCCCTGTACGCATCGCGGTGGCGGCGGGTCACGATCCGGACGTCATCGAAGCCCTCAAGCAAGCGCGCGAAATGGGGCTGGCGGAAGGCACTCTGGTCGGTGACGCCTCGCGGATCCGTGCGCTGGCCCGCTCGGTCTGGTTCGACCTGCCCGAGAGTCAGATCATCCACGAGCCTGACGACGGCGCCGCCGTTCGCCGCGCCATCGCCTTGGTGCGCGACGGCCATGCGCGGCTGCTGATGAAGGGCAAGGTGAGCACTGCCACACTGGTGCGCGCCGTGCTCGATCGGGAATCCGGCCTGCGCACGGGCCGGCTCCTCAGCCAGGTCATCGTCTTCCAGGTCCCCGGCGTCTACCGGCTGATGTTTCTGAGCGACGCCGCCATCAACATCGCCCCCAACCTCGAGCAGAAGGCGGAGATTTGCCGCAACGCGATTGAAGTCGCTCATGCCCTCGGGGTGGAGAAGCCCAATGTCGCCCTGCTGGCCGCCCTGGAGTTCGTCAATCCGGAAATGCCCGCCACCGTGGATGCCGCCGCCCTGACGCAGATGAACCGCCGCGGGCAGATCTCCGGCGCCTACCTGGACGGCCCGCTGGCTCTGGATGTCCCGCTCAGCCGCTTCGCCGCCGAACGGAAGGGCATCGAAAGCCCTCTGGTCGAAAACACCGACATCTTTATCGCTCCGGATATCGAGGCCGCCAACATCCTCTACCGCGCCATCGTGTACTTCGCCCAGGCCCGCTCCGGCGGCATCGTAGTCGGCGCGCGCGTCCCTCTGATTCTGCTGTCCCGGGCCGAGACGCCGGAGACAAAGATTCACTCCATCGCCTTAGCCATCCTCACGGCCGCCGCCCAGAGCCGCTCAGTAAGTCCGTAGAGAGAAGGTAGTTGTAACTCAGGCGATCCGCCGTGTTTGGAACCTTCCCGGCCAGCCCTGCGTGGAGGCTTCTCAACCGCCCCATGCTACCGGCGTGGTACCGTGGCCAGCGTTGTGATTGTGCCGTCGGGAGCGATTCGGCGGATGCGCGGTATCCATTCCTCGCGATTGTCTCCTGGTGTGTGGAGGTATTCGAGCACGTAAATGTCTCTTCCGGAAAGCGCGACCCCGGTCGGTGACCAGGGGCGCTCCGCTTTCAAGAGAATCCGGATCGGCCCTTTGGCCGGAATGGCGACTACGGCGCGGCAACCGTTGGCGGCTGCGTAGACGGTTCCGTCGCGCGCCACCGCGAGGCCCCGAAGATAAGGCAGTTTCGGCGTGCTCGGCAGTGGGTCAGCGCATTCGGCAAGTTGGACGGCCTCTCGGAAGGTCGAAACGGCGCCGTTTCGACCGATCCGCCGCACCGCGTCGTTATCGGTGACGTAGAGCGCACCGTCCGGGCCGGTAGCGATTCCGTTCACCCACTTGATCGGCTCGGGGCCGGCATCTGCCGGCAAGACCGCGAAAACGGAACGCTGTCCGCTGGGCAATCTGCGGATCAGCTCGCGCGGGCCCCCGGGGTTGTACGGCACGTAGTAAAGCCCTCCGTCGCTACCTATGACGATGGGGTAGTCGCTCGAGATGATCAAGCCCGGCACGGCGCCGGCCGGCGTTACGCGTTCGAAGGAACCGCGGTCGAAATTGCCGAGAGCCCCGGATTTGACAAAATGCCCTTTTTCGTCCAGCGCCATCCAATGGTAGGCGGCCGTGTGGAGAAGAGTCAGTTTGCCCTGCGGGTCCAGCTTCCAGACGCCCTGGCCGGTATCCACGAAGTAGACGTATCCTTGGGAGTCCACGACGATGCCGGAGCCGGGGTGGGCAACGACGGCGCTTGTCGCAATCACAAGATTCGCGGCAAGGGCCGCCCGTTCCGCGACCCGCCAGGGGCGGGCTTTTTCCCTGCGTATTGTGTGGCTCACCATGCCGCCGCCGCATTATCGAATATTTTGATTTTGAACTCTTGCACGATTCCAAGATTGTACCGCGCGTGTCAGCTCGGAACTAGCTGCTTCTGCAAGAAATTCTTTCTATCGCATTACCGGCCTCTGGTCCGTTGGCAAGACCGGGCGCGTCAGCCGTTCGGTGATGTCGCCCGCCAGGCTGTCGTTGCCGGGACTGCGGTGGCTGGATCCAGGTAGAGTGTCCTGAGGATTGACAAAAAAAATGCACTACACTAAACCCCGGGGACGGTTAACATGTGGAGCGGATCACGCGATGGCGGCAAATCCGCGGCGGCGATTGCGGCTTTGCTCGTCGTTCTCTTGTCCGTGGGCGATGCGGAAGGCCAACAACGATGTTGGGCGTGCGCGAGCGGCTGCAGGATGACAACCCGGGCTGAGTTCTACGATCCGAACAATCTGCTGTGCGGCTGTCCGATACTCGCTTACTGCGCAGTCAGTCAGATCTGTGTGGAATGTCAATACGGCACCATGGTTTATTGTGTGAGCGGAAATTGTGAAAATTGGTACCAGGGAACTTATGACTCTGACTGTGGTTGCGCTTCTGAATGGCTGGCTCATCGGGCCGTGGCGCGCTGTGCGGCACAGGAGAATTAGCCCATGAGAAAGTTGATTTGCCTGGCGTTCGTTCTTCCCTGGACCGCTGCCGGCGAGTCTCAGGCGCCTGCCCTCCGGCTGGAGCCGGTCCGCAAGTTGGGACCATACCCCGACGTCGCGAGGAAAGCCATAGGCCTGACGTGGGATCGCTCGGGTGTGCTTTGGTCCTACGGGCTCGAAGACTTCAAGACACATCTTCCGCGACTGTACCGCTTTATCCCCGGGGTGCCGGAGGCGACCGAAATTCGCTTCGACCTGGCTCAGGCGGGTATCCCGTCCCCTTTCGAAATCGTCCCGAATCTGTTTGCCAGAGGAGACGGCGACGTCTTCTTCCCGGTGGTGTGGCGGGATGTCGAATTCCAAGCAGCCGTGGTGCGGGTGTCGGCCGGCGGCCGAGTGTCCAGCGTGCGGCTGATGCCGCCGGTGATGGCGCGCCATGTCGCCGTCCGAGACGACGGGAGCTTCGTGGTTCTTGGTATTGACGGCGGGTTTTTCTCCGGCCGCGAGAACCGTTGCCATCTGCTCCACGTCTACAGCGCAGACGGCCGGCGGCTGGATTCGCTGTCGCCCTGTCCCGATCACGGCGTGGCGGGTTCCAGTGCCAGTCGCCGGGAGGGCGTGGACTTCCATCTTCTGCAGCAGGATGTAGATCCAGGGCAACTGTGGCTTGACGGCGACAGGCTCTGTCATCTGCTGCCGGCAAGCCGAGAAATCAGGATCTTCTCGGCATCCCATCTTTTGCTGCGCACGATCCGGCTCCAGGCTCCCGACAGTGGTGCCCGCGGGTTGGTCGTCCGCCGACTCCTCCCGCTCCAGGATGGCTACCTCGTCTTCTGGATGTCGCGCCGGGGACTGGCGACGCAGACCGAGACCGTCGCCGTCGTGGCAGCTCTCCATGACCTCGATGGCGGCCTGCGCTCTCGTCCTGCCAGCGCTCGCGAATTCGGCTCCCTGCGGCCCGTCGCCGTCACGGAGCATGGCGAGCTGATTTGCTGGCAACAGGATACAGCCTCCGGAAACCGTTACATCGTAACGGCCCGTGTGGCATTGTGGCGGTAGGCGGCCGAGCGCCCGCACGCAGCTTCCCGGGCCGGAGCGTGATCGCCGCAGCTCAAGCGCCGGAATCGCCCGGCAGGACCCTAGCGAAACGGCTTCCACGGCTTCCTTCCCTGCCTCCTGCGCACCCCTCTTCCGGGTATAATGAAGGTGGATGGTCCAACCTCCGCGCATGCGGACGCGGCACAGCTTCTGGGCCCGGCTCGCAGCCGGGCGTTTCCTTGCGGGTTTCCTTCCTGTCTCCGATGTGAACGGGCCTTCCCTGTGATGGAGGTGACGACACTCGTTTGAGAACCAGAATCAGTGTCCAGATCAGCCGCGGGATTGAACCGCTGTTCGGCACCCGCGATGAGAATATTCGCCTGCTCGAAAAGGGCCTCAACGTCAGCGCCCAGCTCCGCGAGGACAGCCTGGAAATCGAAGGCGACGAAGACGGCGTGGCCCGTGCAGGCCGGATTCTCAACGACTACGTCGCGCTCGTGCAGGAGGGGCATCAATTCACCAACGGCGACCTGAACAGCTACCTGCGCGTGGTCACGGAAGATCCCGAGGTCACGCTGCGTGACCTGGTTTTGAGCGGCCGCCAGCGCAACTTCGGCAAAAAAGCCGTCGCGCCGAAATCCGTCAACCAGCGCCGTTACGTGGAGGCGATCGAGCGATGCGACCTTGTCTTCGGCATCGGCCCCGCGGGCACGGGCAAGACCTATCTGGCCGTGGCCATGGCGGTCTCGGCGCTCACTTCCAAACGCGTCAGCCGCATCGTGCTGACCCGGCCCGCCCTGGAAGCCGGCGAGCGGCTCGGCTTCCTGCCCGGCACGCTTCAGGAAAAGGTGGACCCCTATCTGCGGCCCCTCTACGACGCTCTCTATGACATGCTGGAGGCCGAGAAGGTCGAAAAACTGCTCGAGCGATCCGTGATCGAGGTGGCCCCCATCGCCTTTATGCGCGGCCGGACCCTCAACGACAGTTTCATCATCATGGACGAGGCCCAGAACGCCACCACGGAACAGATGAAGATGGTGCTCACGCGTCAGGGCTTCAACTCCAAGATGGTGGTCACCGGCGATGTGACGCAGATTGACTTGCCGGCCGGCAAGCGCAGCGGCCTGCTGGAAGCCATCGAGGTGCTCCGCGGCGTCGAAGGGATCCGTTTCATCTACTTCGACGAGCGCGACGTGGTGCGGCACACGCTGGTGCAGCGCATCGTCAAAGCCTACGAGCGCTACCAGGAAGCGCAGGAGGCCGGCCGCCAGCTCAGCCTGAAGCTGGGAGAGCCCTCCGCGCTGCGGGAGGGCGCCGCGCGCGAGGAAGAGGCGGGCCCGTGGGCTGCCGGAACGCCCCGGGCCTGAGCCAACGCGCATGCCGGCTTCCGAAGATCCGCTCCTGTTCCGCGGCCGCCGCCGCCTGCCGCGCCAGGCCCTGCGCGCCTTCGCCCGCCGCCTGGAAGAGACCGTCGCCGGCGGGCAGCGCTTTACCTGCCTGCTGGCCACCGACCGAGAATTGCGCGACCTCAACCGCCGTTTCCTGGGACGAGACGAGCCCACCGACGTGCTCTCCTTCCCTCAGCCGGGCCGCACGGGATGGCTGGGCGACATCGCCATCTCCGTGGACCGGGCCGCCGAGCAGGCCCGGCGCTTCGGCCATTCCCCCGCCGAGGAAATCCAGATCCTGATGCTGCACGGCGTGCTGCACCTTCTGGGCATGGATCACGAAAGCGACCGCGGGCGGATGGCCCGCGCCGAGCGCGCCTGGCGCAAGCGACTCGGCCTGCCCCAGGCGCTCACGGAGCGGAGCCACGCATGACGCCTCTGCTGATCGCTTTGGCCGTGTTGCTGGCCCTCGTGCTGGCCCCGGTGACCTTCGTGCAGGTGCTTTACCTGGAATCGCTCCGGCTCCGCAGCCGCGAGCTCCCCGCCCTGGAATTTTTCAAAAAGACGCTGGAAGCGCGCATCGGCTGGAAGGGCGCCCGCGGCGCCCTCGTCTTCTCGTTGCTCAAGCACACGGTGCTGGTGCTGCTGGGAGTCGTGATCTTCGGGGTGACGCTTGCCGGATCTTCGGCCCTGTGGCAAGCGCTGGCGGAGGCGGCCCTGGTGGCGTGGGCACTCATGCTGGCAAGCGCCTACGTGGTTCCCCAGACGCTGTACCGAAAGACCGACGGCCGCTGGCTGCTCCCACTGGTCCCGGCTCTGCGACTGATGGGCTGGCTGGTACGCCCCGTGATCGCCGTCATGGAGTTTTTCCAAGCGGTCGTGGAGCTTGCAGACACCGAAGAGCCGTCCCCGGCCAATTCGAACCACGCCGAGCATATCGAAGCTCTCATTTCCGCCGGAGCCGAAGAGGGAATCATCGGCGAAGAGGACCGGGAGCTCATCCAGGCTGCCGTGGAATTCGGTGACAAAACGGTCCGCGAGGTCATGACGCCGCGGCCGAACATCGTCGCCATTGAGGCCTCGCGCACGCTCGAGGACCTGCGCCAGCTTGTCATCAACGAGCAGTACTCCCGGATCCCGGTCTACGAAGGCACCATTGACCAGATCATCGGTTTCGTCCACGTGCGCGACATGTTCGAGCTCGACGAGGAGGAACGGCGCAGGCGGACGGTCCGGGAGCTGGTCCGGCCGGTGCGCCTGGTGCCGGAAACCAAGCCTGTCCGAGAACTGATGCGCGAGATGCAGGAAGACCGGGCCCACATGGCCATCGTCGTGGACGAATACGGCAACACCGCCGGCCTGGCCACCATGGAGGATCTGGTCGAGGAGATCCTGGGGGAGATCCGCGACGAGCACGAGCCGGAGCTGGACGCCACGCCCGAGCCGGGCGGGGCCTGGGTCGTTTCCGGAAGCTGCGACGTGGACCGCCTGCGCGAGCTGTTCGGGTTCCGCCCCCATGAAACCACCGAGTCCACGACCGTGGGCGGGCTGGTGGCCGAGTGGGCCGGACACGTGCCTCAGCCCGGGGAAGTCGTCGAGCGCGACGGCATCCGCATGGAGGTACTGTCGGCCGACGAACGCCGCGTAGAACAGCTGCGCGTCATGCGTGTTGCGGGAGAAAACCATGACTCCGGCGCCGGATAGCCGCTTCGTTTCGGGGTTCGTCTCCATTCTCGGACGGCCTAACGCCGGAAAATCCACGCTGTTGAACGCGCTGGTCGGAACCAAGCTGGCCATCGTAGCCGACAAACCGCAAACCACGCGCACGGCGATCCAGGGCGTCCTCAACCTCCCCGGCGCGCAGATCGTCTTCGTAGACACTCCCGGCATTCATAAGCCCGACACGCTGTTCAACAAGCGGATGCTCGAAACGGTGAAAGCCGCCCTCGACGGCCGCGACCTGCTCATTTACCTGGTGGACGCCACACTTCCATTCGAGGACGAAGACCGCGCCGCCGTGGACGTGGTCAAGGCGGCCCGCACGCCGGTTCTGCTGGCGCTGAACAAGATTGATCGCATCAAAGACAAGTCCCGACTGCTGCCGCTCATCGAACAGTACCGCCAGCTGCACGAGTTCTCCGACTACATCCCGATCTCGGCCCTCACGGGCGAGGGTCTGGATGTGCTGCGCCAGGAGATTGTCAAGCGCCTGCCCGAGGGGCCTCCCTACTTCCCGCCCGACTACCTCACCGATCAGCCCGAGCGCTTCCTGGCCGCCGAGCTCATCCGGGAAAAGATTCTCCACGAAACCCGACAGGAAGTTCCGCATGCCGTGGCCGTCATCGTGGACCGCTGGGAGGAAACCCCGAAGCTCACCCGCATCGCCGCAACCATCTATGTCGAGCGGGAGGGCCAGAAAGGGATCATCATCGGCGCCCAGGGTTCGCGCCTCAAAAAGATCGGCACCCTGGCGCGCGAGGAGATGGAACTGCTGTTCGGCCGCAAGATCTTCCTGGAGCTCTACGTCAAAGTGCGCCCGAAATGGCGCCAGAATCCCGCCTTCCTCAATGCGCTAGACTGGCGTTCGATGGCCGGTTTCGAGGTGGGTTGATCATGCGCTGGATTTCACTCGCCGCCGGTGTATTCCTCCTGCTGGCATTTGCGGCCGCCGCGGTTGCCCAGAAACAGGTCTCTGACGACTGGATCCATGACGAGGTCCGCCGCAAACTGGCCGCGGACCGTGACGTCAAAGGCGGCGCGCTCGAAGTGGACGTTCACGAAGGCACCGTCACCCTGCGCGGCAAGGTGCGCACCGAAAAGCAAAAGAGCAAAGCCGAGCGCATTGCCCGCAAAGTCAAAGGCGTCCGGCGCGTCGTCAACGAACTCGTCGTCGAACCCCTGTAGTTGACCGGCTTCCGGGCGCCGAAGCTGCCGAAGCTGCTACAATCAGGGCAGCCGCCGGGAGGGGCTGCCTGTGGGGAACGACGCGCTCGCGCAACTGGAAGGCACGCTTCGCGGCGCTGCCTCCCGGCTCGGAGGTTTGTTCAACCTCGGCGCCGGTCCCACGGCCGTGCTCGGCTTTCTCGCCGAGGGCGTATTCAAAGGCGTCCGGCTCGGCTTGGAAATCCGCCGCAGGCAAGCCGAGCTCAATGCCGCCCTCGATCAGCGCATTCGCGCGCGCAGCCTCGTCCGCACGCCCATCGCCATCAACTTGGCCGAGACGGAGTTTCGCAACTTTTACGACAACAAGGCGAACGTCGCAGCCTTCGCCGTACTGGCCGAACTGGCCGAGGAGATCGCCGAATACGACCGCACCGGCGGCCTCGTTTCCAAAGCCACGCGCGCCCGGCTCGAGCTGGCGCGCGTGCTGGCTCCCGCCCTCACGAGCGACCCGGAACTGGTCCGCTCCGATCATGCCGGACTCCGGGATATGTTCCTGATCGGCCTCGATCCCACGCGCCGCACTCTCCGCGGCCTCATCGAAGAGTTTCTGCGGCTGTACCCCGACTCCGAACTCACGGTGGGCGCCTATTTTGATCTCGCCGCCGACTTCTGGAAGGACAAGCTCGCACTGGAGATCCAGGCGATCTCCCGCGCCCAGATCGAGGCTCAGGCCGAGCTGGACCAGTCGGTGCGGAGTCTGGTTCGCGGCGCCTTTCTCGGCGATGAAGGAGGCGCCGCCAAGATCCTGGGACTGGTCAAGGAGCTCAAGAAACAGTCCATTGACGCCCGCATCAAGGGCTTACAGGACAAACTGGGGAACGCGCCGGCTGATCAGCGCGCCGCTCTCCAGAAACAGATCGAGGATCTCACCAAATGGAAGGCGCGCCTGGCTTGACCAAACCTCTCCTGAAAACCGTTCCCCACCGCTGGTTTCCGGCAGTTTGCCTTGCCGCCGTAGTGCTGCTTACCGCCGGTTGCCCGAAAGTCAGGCCCGGCGCCTACCAGCTCGGGGTGCAGGCTTACTACAAAGCCTTGCTGAGCGAGACCACGGAGGAGAGCCTCCGGGCGGCCATCGCCAATCTCAACCGCCACCTGGAAAAAAATCCCGCCGACGCCGGGATGCTCGCCCTGCGCGCAAGCGGTCATCTGGATCTACTGCGTCTTTCGGTGCAGCGCCCCGGCGGCGCCTGGAACACGGCCTACGCCGCCGAACTCTTCCGCGACCTGCGCCTGCTCGAAGCCTTAACCGACCAGCAGCCTGTGCCCTCCTGGCTCCGCCCCCGGCTGCATACCATGGCCGGCGACGCCTTCCTCCTCTGTGCCGAGTCCTTGCGGAGCGGAAGCGACGGCCGTTCCGTTCTCTTGCAGGCCGTACGCCAGGGAGCGCTTTATCGGCTCGCCGCGGATTTCTATCAGCACGCATGGGCCGCCGCGCAGACGCCTGTTGCCGAGGCCGGCGCCGCGGCTTCCGATCTTGAAAAAAGTAACGCCCGGGACGGCTACACGAGCGCGCTGGCGGGACTCGCGAAAGTGAAGCGCATGCTCGGCTTTCCCGCCGAGGCGCGGAATCTGGCCGGACAGGCGATCGCATTGCTCGTCTCCCCTGCGGCGTCCTTGCCCGCCCCCGACACCGCCCTGTCGCCCCGTTCCCTGTACGCCTATGCCCACGCCCTGCTGAAAACTCAATACGAAACCGTCGAAGCCCTCTCCCGCGACAGCTTTCGGGAGCGTGTTGCGTTCGCCGAGGCCGCTCTCAAAGAGGACCTGGCTTCGCGGATCCTGAAGAGCCCGCCGGAGGACGTGACCTTGGGTGACGAACCGGCAGCAGCCCGCCTGCTGAGTTACTACGGCGCGCTTTCTGTGCGTGCCGAGCGCTTCGAGATTACGGGGGCGGGCGATAGCGGCAGTGAAGTGGTCTCTCTGCGCTTGATCCCCGACGGCCCCTACGCGGCCGCCGGCATTTCCAGCTTCCTCGACTACGTGACGCTGGTCTCCGGAACTCAAAAGGCGAAGGTTTCGCTGCAAATGCCGGTGCCGGCCGTGGGGCTTGAGTTGAGCATTCGGACCGGTCAAGGCCGGCCGGGCGACCAGTTGCTGTTCTTGGGGCGGAACAGCCCCTTGTTTACTGCCGGCGATTCCATCCGCCTGCTCGGACCCGACGACCGCGAAATCGGCAACGCCGTGGCTCGATAGTGCAGCGGGCCGGCGCCCGTCTCAGTAACCCATCTGCCGCAGCTTTTCGATCGTCAGCCGCGAGGCCTCAGGTAGCCCTTCGCGCGAAGCCAGCAGCTTCTCCAGATATTTCGCCACGATGTCGCACTCGAGGTTGACCCGCTCGCCGAGCCGGCGCACGCGCAGGTTCGTGTTCGCGTAGGTGTGCGGAACGATCGCCACCGACAGCACCCCCGCCTCCAGGGCCGCCACCGTCAGACTGATCCCGTCAATGGCCACCGAGCCTTTGTAGACCAGATAGCGGTCCAGGTCGGCAGGTACGCGGACCCGCAGCCACCAGTGATCGCTGCCGAGCGGTTCGAGCGAGAGAAACTCGCCCGTTCCGTCTACGTGGCCCTGCACGAGGTGCCCGCCAAACCGCCCCGAGGGTGAAAGCGGCCGCTCCAGGTTCACCACAGCCCCGGGCCGCAAGTCGCCCAGATTCGAGCGCTCCAGGGTCTCGGGCGCCAGATCCGCGACAAAACCGTCACGCCCCACCTGCCGCGCCGTCAGGCAGACGCCGTTGACGGCGATGCTCGAGCCTTCGCGGAGATCCTCAAGCACCGTCCGGCAGCGCACCCGCAGGCGCGCTCCCGCCGGAAGCCTCTCGAGCGATTCCACGGTTCCGGTTTCTTCGATCAGTCCCGTGAACACGGCTACTCCTCCCGTACGCGCCAGGCCTCCACCGCGAACTCATCCGGAGGGATCCGGTGCAGGCGCACGCGCTCGAACCGAATCGCATCGGCGCGGCGTGATCTCCCCACTCCGCCCACCACCGGGAGCGATGCGAGGCCGCCCAGGATCTTGGGGGCGTAGTAGAAAAAGATCCGGTCCACGATGCCCGCCTCGAGTGCGGCCCAGTTCACCTTGCTCCCCGCCTCGATCATGAGCGAGAGGTATTTTTCTTTGGCCAGATGCTCCACCAGGCGCCGCAGATCGGTCCGGCCGCCGGGACCGTCCAGCGTGAGCACCCGCACGCCCCGCTCCTCCAGCGCCCGGCGCCGCTCCGCCGGAGCCGCCGAAGTCGTCACCACCAGCACGTCGTCGCGACAGCTTGCCACCATTCGCGAGTTCAGCGGCAGCCGCAGTTGCGAATCTACTACGATCCGTAGCAGCGGGCGGCTCCGCTCCAGTCCGGTACGGTCGGTCAGCAGGCAGTCGTCCGCCAGCACCGTCCCGATGCCCGTGAGGATCGCATCGGAGCGGTGGCGCAGCTGCTGGACGTGCGCCCGGGCCTGCTCGGAAGTGATCCAGCCCGCATTGTCCGCCGGGGCCGCAATCTTGCCGTCCAGTGTCAGGGCCGCCTTCAGCGTCACCAGCGGGCGGCCCGTTCGCATGAAATGCGCGAACTCTTCGTTGATCTCCCGCGCGGCCTCGGTGTACTCGCCCGCGATCTCCACTTCCACACCCGCCGCGCGCAGCCGCCGCAGGCCCGCCCCCGACACCAGCGGGTTGGGATCCTCCATCGCCGCCACCACGCGCCGCACGCCCGCCGCGATCAGCGCCTCCGTGCAGGGAGGCGTCCGTCCCTGGTGCGCGCAGGGTTCCAGCGTCACGTAGAGCGTCGCCCCGCGCGCCTGCTCCCCGGCTTGCTCGAGCGCCAGGATCTCGGCATGCTTCACTCCGGCCCACGTGTGCGTGCCGCGGCCCACGACCTGCCCGTTTCGCACCAGAACCGCCCCCACGGCCGGATTGGGACTCGTCCGCCCCACACCCTGGCGCGCGAGCTCCAGGGCCTCTTCCATGTAGTCGCCCTTCACGCGGAGTCGGATTCGAACAAGGACGTGATAAATTGTTCCGGGTCGAAGGGCAGCAGATCTTCCGGCTGCTCTCCCACGCCCACATAGCGGATGGGCAGGTTGAGCTCACGCGCGATGGCGACGATGATGCCTCCCTTCGCTGTGCCGTCCAGCTTGGTGAGCACCAGCCCGGTGACGCCGCTCGACTCCGTAAACCGGCGCGCCTGCTCCAGACCGTTCTGCCCGGTCGTCGCGTCCATGACGAGCAGCACTTCGTGGGGTGCTCCCGGCACCACGCGTGAGGCCGTTCGCCGCATCTTCTCGAGCTCGGCCA
Source organism: Bryobacteraceae bacterium (assembly GCA_035575135.1). Lineage (GTDB taxonomy): Bacteria > Acidobacteriota > Terriglobia > Bryobacterales > Bryobacteraceae > JANWXD01. The sequence continues at coordinate 24,836 of DATLYE010000084.1, read as the reverse complement.
TCAGGTTCGACTTGGTGTGCAGCCGGCCTGCTGTGTCCACGATTACGTAATCCGTCCCGCGGGCCCGGGCGGCCTGCAAGGCATCGAACAGCACCGCACTCGGATCCGCTCCCGGTTTCTGCCGGATCACGGGGCTGCCCGTGCGCTGGCCCCAGATCTCCAGCTGCTCGATGGCCGCAGCCCGGAAGGTGTCCGCCGCGGCCAGCAGCACGCTGCGCCCTTCGGATTTGTAGAGGTGGGCCAGCTTGCCGATGGTCGTGGTTTTCCCCGACCCGTTCACGCCCACCACCAGCACAACCGCGGGAGGCTCGCTCACCCGCGGCGCCGGGCGCTCGGCCGCCCGGAGCACTTCCAAAAGATGCTCGCGGATCAGCTGGCGCAACTCCTGCGCGTCGTTGAGCGTTCGCCGTTCCGCCCGCTGGCGAATCCGTTCCAGAATCTCGGAGGTGGTCCGCACTCCGACGTCCGCGGCGATGAGCGCGTACTCAAGCTCCTCCAGCAGCCCGGCGTCAATCTCTTTCTTGCCCGCGATGGCCTCTTCCAGCCGGGCCACGAGCCCGGCCCGGGTCTTTTGGACCCCTGCCTTGAGGCGCTCGAGGAGCCCGGGCTGCTGCGGCACCGTGCCGAATAAAGTCTGAATCATCCCGTTGCTTCAATTGTAGAATACGGCCATGAGCAAACCGACCCGCCGCAAGTTTCTCCGCTCCGCCGGAGCGCTGGGCACGGCTCCGCTGGCCGCCTCCGCCCCGCCGGACCGCAAAGGCTTTCGCCGCACCTCCTTCGCGCCCAAAGGCGCGCCGCGGCGCCTCAGCGACAACCTGTGGCTCTTCGAAGACACCTGTAACGTTTACCTGGTGCGCGACGGCGCCAGCTGCGTCCTCATTGACTTCGGCTCCGGCAGGATTCTGGACCACCTCCCCGCCCTCGGCATCTCGAAAGTGGACTGGATTCTGCATACCCACCATCACCGGGACCAGTGCCAGGGCGACTGGCGGGCGGTCGAGCGCGGGATTCCCATCGCCGTGCCCGCCCACGAGCGCCACCTGTTTGCCGACGCCCAGAATTTCTGGCGCAACCGCCGTGTCTTTCATCTGTATTACGTCCGCAACGACTTCTACACCCTCACCGAGAATGTCCCCGTCGCACGGGCGCTTGCGGACTACTCCACCTTCCGCTGGAACCGCACCGATTTCTACGTGCTCCCCACGCCCGGGCACACCCTCGGCGCCATCACTCTGCTGGCGACCGTGGACGGCAGGAAAGTGGCTTTCTCGGGCGATCTGATGTACGCTCCCGGCAAGATCCAGACGCTGTACGACACGCAGATCAACTACGGCGGCGCCGAAGGCATTGATCTGGCCATCTACTCGCTGGCCCGCCTGCGGGAGCAGAAGCCGCAACTGCTGTGCCCTTCCCATGGCGAGCCGCTACCCGATCCGGACGCAGGCATGGCCGAGACCATCCGCCGCCTCAGTGACTACTACCGTTTCTGGGGCAACGAACCCACCGAGGAAAACCGCCCGTTCGCCGTCAGCCCGCACCTGGTGGCGCACTACCAGACGACCTCGTCCTTCTACGCCATCATCAGCAACAGCGGCAAGGCCATGTTCATTGACTACGGGTCGGCTTCCGGCGTCCACTTCGGCAACTTCGAGCGGGCCACCGCCGTCACCGACCGGATTCGCTTCGTCGAGCACTCCATTGACCATCTCAAACAGAATTACGGCCTCCGGTCGGTGGACGTGGCCATGCCCAGCCACATGCATGACGATCACATGAACGGCTTTCCTCACCTGATCCGCCACTACGGCACGCAAATCTGGTGCTACGAGAACATGGTGGACGTCTTTGAGAACCCCCGCGGCTACAACCTCGGCTGCATCCTCGGCGAACCGTTCAAAGTTTCACGCGCCTTCCGCCACGGGGAGCGCTTCAAGTGGGAGGAATTCGAATTCGAGATCACGCATTCTCCGGGCCACACCGAGTATCAGATGGCCCTGTTCGTCACCATTGACGGCAAACGCGTGGCCTTCACGGGAGACGCCTTTTTCCCCAACCCGCGCAATGACGGCACGCTGCGCCACAACCTCATCTTCCGCAACCACGTCGAAAACGACAGCCACCTGAAGTCCATCCGCAATCTGATCGAACGCGAGCCGGAGCTGATCTGTCCGGGTCACGGCCGGCCCTATCCTGTGGACCGCCAGATCCTGCTTGCCACCGAGCAGAAGCTCCGCAGGCAGCAGCAGTTTTTCTTCGATCTGCTTCCGGAAGGGGAAACCGACTTCGGGCTGGATCCCAGCTGGGTGAAGATCTATCCCTACCAGATTCTGGTCGCACCCGGCGGCCGGCGCGAAATCGAAGTGCGCGCGCAGAACTACTACGCCGAACCCATGCAGCTGGAGGTGGCGCTGGTCACTCCCTCGGAGTGGACGCTCGAGCCGGACGTCGTCAAGCTCGCCGTGCCCGCCAAAGGACACGCCAAGGCCCGCGTGACGTTGTCCGTCCCGCGCGACTGGGCCCCGCCCGGTCCCCGCTTCGCCATCGCGGCCGATGTGGTCCGCAACGGCAAATATCTGGGCCAGATCACCGAAGCGGTGGTGGATCTGGCGGTTTGAGAGGAGACTCGTGCACTCCGCGTCCGGCGCTTCGTCCCGCGGCCGCGTCCCCGGGACTCAGCGTTCCAACTCCTGGATCACCGCCTCGACTCCGCGCTGGCGAAGGAGCATTTTAAGGTATTGCCGTGTCGCTGCGACTCCGGAACGGATCCCCGTAAAGCGAAGACTCTCTTTTGCCTCATCCGGCCCCCACTCGGTCCCGTCTCGAAACCGGACGAAGTCGATTCGCGCACGATACGATCCCCGCCCGGGTTCGGCGCCGGGCGGCAATTGACTGGGGTTCAACTCCCATTCGGCACCGGGCCCGGCCAGCTGGCTGTTCGCCAACATGTCGGCGCACTCACTCAAGGTGACGGTGCCCCGAGAGTCGCCGCGTTCATCGAAATACTCGACAACGACACTGATCGCCTCGACGGCCTTAGTTGATTGGTTCTTGAGTCTCACCAGCAGCTGAGGGTTCGGGGTCTGCGGGGTGACTTGCGTCTTCACCACGATTACGGGAGCGTTCTCGGAGCCGGGAACAGCCGGAGCGGCCAAGCACCCTAAGGCGAAACACAACAGCGCCGCTTTCATTGGTCTCCCCTCGCGGGCGTTGATTTTAAAGCCGGTAGAGATCGCACGTCAATACCTCCACGTGTGAGTGCGGCTGGGTATTGCCGAGGGATTTTGTGGGGCATGTGCCAGGATCTGTCTGCCGTTGCCCGCGCACCCGGATCTTGGCGGCCGTATACTCAACGGTGAGATGCCGCCCCACGCCCGGACTCTGACTGTGCGCCACTTCTTCTCCCGCGGCGGGCCGCTTTCGCGCTCTCATCCTCAATACGAGTTCCGGCCCGGCCAGCTCGAGATGGCCCAAGCCGTCGAGGAGGCTCTGGCGGAGGGAAGGCACCTGATCGTGGAAGCCGGAACCGGGACCGGCAAGACGCTCGCCTACCTGGTTCCGGCGATTCTGTCGGGACGGCGTGTGGTCGTGTCCACGGCCACCAAGAACCTCCAGGAGCAACTGTTCTTCAAAGATGTTCCCCTCCTCGAAAAGACCCTGGGACAACGCCTCCGGGTTTGTTACATGAAGGGCCGTTCCAACTACGCGTGCCGGCAGAAGATTTATGACGCCGAGAAAGAACCGGTGCTGGCAGGCCTGGAGGAGCTGGCCGATTTCGAAATCATCCGGGAGTGGGAGAAAACCACCCAGACGGGCGACCGGGCGGAAATCCGCGCGCTGCCCGAGTCCAGCTCCGTGTGGAACAAACTGGACGCGCGCCGCGAACTGTGCACGGGCCAGAAATGTCCCCAGTTCGAACGCTGCTTCATCACGTTGATGCGCCAGCGCGCGGCCGAAAGCGACGTCATCATCGTCAACCACCACCTTTTCTTTGCCGACCTCGCCGTGCGCGACGAGGATTACGGCGGCATCATTCCCGACTACGCCGCGGTGGTCTTCGACGAAGCCCACGAAATCGAAGATGTGGCCAGCCAGTACTTCGGACTCTCGGTCAGCAACTACCAGGTCGAGGAGCTCGTGCGGGATGTAGCCGCGACGGCGCGCCTGAAGCAGTTCGGCTCTCCGGAGCTCGATCGGGTTCTCGTGACGCTCGGCGAGTGTGCGGCGCGTTTTTTTTCGCTGTTTGAAGCCCTCGAGGGCCGCACCGGATTCCGGCAACAGCAGGAGTTGCTGGAGCGCCACGAGGAAGAATACCGGGACCTGCTCGGCGCCCTGGAACTGCTCGGGGCGCACCTGGAAAGCCTCGAGAGCGCTCCCGAAGAGGTGATCCCGCTGGTGCGGCGCGCCCGGGAGATATCCCTCACCCTGCGTTTTTGGATGGAAGGCAACGACCGCCGCTACGTCTACTGGGTGGAGCGGCGCGGCCGCGGATGCTTCCTGCAAGCTACCCCCATTGACGTCTCCGGCATCCTGGCGGAACGCCTGTTCAGCGGCCCCCGGGTGGCCATTTTGACCTCCGCCACCCTCGCCGTCGGGGGCAGCTTTGAGTTCGTGGAGCGGCGGCTGGGGTTGACCGGAGCCCGCACCCTCATCGTGCCGGGCAGCTTCGACTGGCAAAACCAGGCGCTGCTCTACGTCGCCCCGCACCTTCCCGACCCGCGCAGCCCGCTGTTCCCCGCCCAGGCGGCCGAGGAGATCCGGCGCCTGCTCGCGCTGAGCCGGGGGCGCGCCTTCGTGCTGTTCACCTCCCATCAACAGATGCGGCAGGTCTACGACCTGCTGGCCTACCAGCTGGAATTCCCCGCCCTGCTGCAGGGCACCGCGCCGCGCAGCGCGCTGCTCGAAGAGTTTCGTTCCACGCCGCACTGCGTCTTGTTTGCGACGGCATCGTTCTGGCAGGGAGTAGACGTGCCGGGCGAACAGTTGAGCTGCGTCATCATTGACAAGCTGCCCTTTGCGGTCCCGACGGACCCCGTGGTCGAAGCGCGCATCCGCAACCTTCGCGAGGAGGGCGCCAATCCCTTTTACGACTACCAGATCCCGCAGGCGGCCCTGCTGCTGAAGCAGGGCTTCGGCCGCCTGATTCGCAACCGCACGGACCGCGGCGTGCTGGCGCTCCTCGACCACCGGATCGTGCGCCAGCGCTACGGGCGGGTCTTCCTCGACAGCCTGCCGCCCTACCGGTTTACGATGGAGATCAGAGACGTCGAACGTTTCTTCAGCGGACCGGAAAACGCATAAGTATGTACGAGATCTCAGTCGAGGATGTGTTTGCCGCGGCGCACGCCCTGCGGGGCTACAAGGGCAAGTGCGAGAACCTGCACGGGCACAACTACAGGGTTCGGGTGACGCTCGAAGGGGAAAGGCTGGACGGCATCGGCCTGCTCGTGGATTTCGCCGATGTGAAAAAGATCCTGCACTCCGTCATCGAGCGGCTCGATCACCGGAACCTGAACGAGATCCCCCCGTTCGACCGGCAGAATCCTTCCGCCGAGAACATGGCCCGCTATTTCTACGAGGAGGTGAGCCGCTCTCTGGCGGCGCTGCGGCCGGATGTCCCCGTGCGTGTGACCTGCGTCCGCATCTGGGAGACGGACACTGCGACCGCCTCCTACCGCCCCTGAGTTCCCCGGCGGGCTACACTGAAAGGCAAACCCATGAATTCCGCCATGGCGCTGATGCCCTTTCACGAGGTCGTGGAGGCCGAAGGCCATCTGATTGACTCCCACATCATGGAGCGGATCTTCGACAAAGTGGTCGAATTCCACGGCCGCTTTGAAGTCGAACAGTTCCGGATCGGACGCACCAACGAAGATCCTTCTTATTTGCGTTTGCGCATCGAGGCCCCCACGCGGGAGGATATGGAGCGGCTGCTCCAGCAGTTGATGGATCTGGGCTGCTCGCCGGTGGACTCCGGGGATGCGGCCCTCGCCATCGTCGAACGCGACCGCTGCGCTCCGGAGGATTTCTATTCGACCACGAATCACCGCACCCTGGTCCGCCTCAATGGCCGCTGGGTGCCCGTGGAGGACCAGCGCATGGACGCCCTGATCGTCGTGGACCGGGAACGCGCCTTCTGCCGCCGGCTGCGCGATCTCCGCGCCGGCGACCGCGTGGTGGTGGGGCTCCGCGGCATCCGCGTGATTCCGGAATCCAAGGAACGCGACCGGCTCGCGTTCGCCTTCATGACCAACGGCATCTCCTCGGAGCGGCAGGTGGAGACCGCGGTGCGCCAGACCGCGGCGTTGATGCGGCAGACGCGCGAGGCGGGCCAGAAGATTGTGGTGGTGGCCGGGCCGGTGGTCGTGCACACCGGAGGCGGGCCGTCGCTGGCGGCGCTGATCCGGGCAGGATACGTGCAGGCGCTGCTCAGCGGCAACGCCCTGGGGGTCCACGATGTGGAAGCCGCGCTCTATGGGACCTCCCTCGGTATCCGCCAGAGTGACGGCCGGCAGGAAGAACACGGGCACCGCAACCATATGCGGGCGATCAACGCCATCTACCATTGCGGCGGCCTTCTCCAGGCGGTCCAGAGCGGCCGGCTCACGTCCGGCATCCTCTATGAGTGCGTCCGGGCGGGGGTGCCGTTCGTGTTAGCCGGCAGTCTGCGCGACGACGGGCCGCTGCCGGAGACGATCACGGACATGAACGAAGCCCAGGATGCCTACGCCGCTCATCTCCAGGGCGCCGGGCTGGTACTTTGTCTGGGCTCCATGCTCCACTCGATCGCCGTCGGCAACATGCTTCCCAGCTGGGTCAAAATTATCTGCGTGGACATCAACCCGGCCGTCGCCACCAAGGTCAGCGACCGCGGCACCGGCCAGGCCGTCGGCGTCGTCACCGACGTCGGCCTTTTCCTTCACCTGCTGGCAAGAGCCTTGATCACGTCATGAAGAAAGGCGGTTACACCGCAGAGCACGCGCGCGCCGGACTGGACGCGCCGTTGCCTGAAATCGAGACCTTCCCGAACCAGTTTCCGGGGTACGAGATCGAAGTGGTCATTCCCGAGTTCACTTCCGTCTGCCCGAAGACCGGCCTGCCGGACTTCGGTAAAATCACCATCCGCTACGTCCCGGACAAGAAGGTGATGGAGCTGAAGTCGCTGAAGATGTACGAGCTGGCCTACCGTAACCTCGGCATCTTTCAGGAAAACGCCGTCAACCGCATCCTGCGCGACGTGGTGCGGGCCTGCGATCCGGTCTCCGTCACCGTGACGGGCGAGTTTAATCCCCGAGGGGGAATCTACACCCGGGTAACCGCTACCTGGAGCAAGAAGCGTGCCCGGCGCTGAAGAGGCCCGCAGCCTGACGGCAGAGGAAATCGCCGCCATGGTGCGCGAGATCCGCGAGCGCGTGCGGGCCCGCTATCCGCACTCCGCCGCGGGCGGCATCGCCCTTCCGGATCTGACCCCGCTACTTCATGCCCGGGATGCCGCTGAAGGCAAAGTGGCGGCGATCGGCACGGTGAATCCGCGGCCTCCGGGCCTTCTCAACGACCTGATCCAGGCGGTCAAGCGCCTGCTCGCCCGCCTGCTGGACTGGCACGTCCGCGAGCAAGTGGAGTTCAACCGCGCCGTCGTTCGTTCTCTGGACGCCGTCCTGGAGGCTCTCAATGAAAACAACCGGGCGCTGGCCGCTCTGGCTGCCGCGGGCGCCGCAGCCGGGGAGCAGGCCGCCGCGGCACGGGAGCAGGCCGCGGCAGCACAGGAGCAGGCCGCTTCGGCGGCACAGCGCACTGCGGATCTCAGCGCGAACTGGTCCCTGTGGCGCCAGGAGTGGGAGCACAAGCTGGCTACCAACGAGTTGCAGTTTCTGCGCAGCGTGGCCGAACTCCAGGCCGCCTTCCAGCACCGTACCGCGCTGATGGAGGCGAACGTTCGGGAAACCGTCAAGACACAGCACGCGGACTTCCGCAACGCACTCGACCGGGCCGTCCTGGAGATCCAGCAGCGGGTGTGGGCCGACTTCGAGAAAGTCCGCACCGAATTCGAGCGGCTGATTCACACCGAGCTGCGCCTGCTCCGCCAGCGCTCCGGCCTTCCGGCCGCAGCGCCGCCGCCGGCGCCGGCCGCGGCGGGGACGGAAGCCGTCCCGCAGCTGGACTGGATGCGGTTTGCCGAAACGTTCCGGGGCAGTCCGGAGGACATCCGTAACCGCCTGCGTTTCTACCTGCCGTTCCTCGAAGGCTGCCGCAAGGTCGTGGATCTCGGCTGCGGCCGCGGCGAATTCCTCGAACTGATGCAGGAGGCCGGGATCGAAGCGCTCGGCGTGGATCACAGTGCCGCGTTCGTGGAGCTGTGCCGCCGGAAAGGTCTGCGTGCTGAAGAGGCGGACCTGCTGGAGTGGCTGCGGGCCGGCACGGACAGCTTCGACGCGATCTTCTGCGCTCATGTGGTGGAACATCTGCCGCCCGCGTACGTACCGGAGCTGGTTCGCCTCGCAGCCGACGCGCTCGTGCCCGGCGGCTTACTGCTCATCGAAACCCCCAATCCCCACTGCCTGGCCATCTTCGCGACGCATTTTTATCTGGATCCCACCCACGTGCGTCCTGTGCCTGCTCCCCTGCTGCGGTTCTACATGGAGGAGGCCGGCTTTTCCGCAATTCAGGTGCACTGGCTTGGGCCGGCGTCCGAGTCCTTCTCCGCGCTTGGTTCGTTGCCGCAGGATTTCCGGGAAACCTTCTTCGGCGGTCTGGATTACGCTATCATTGGCCGTAAGTTGTAGCGGTCCATCCTGGAACAGCGGAGAAGGCGAAATGAAACGCAGAACTTTCCTTCAAGTGTCTGCCGCAGCCGGTTTTGGCGCCCTCGCCGAGCAGCCCATGCCCATGGCCACGCTCGGCAAGAGCGGGCTCCGCGTCTCGCGCTTTTGTCTCGGTGGCTACCACATGGCCGTGCGCGGGGAGGAAAACGCAATCCGGCTGATCCATCGCGCCGTCGAGCTGGGCGTCAACTTCTTCGACAGCGCGCACCACTACCACAAGGGCCTCAGTGACGAAATCTACGGGAAGGCTCTGGCCGGCGGCTTGCGACACAAGGTGCTTTTGATGTCCAAGGCGCAGCTCCGGGACCGGGACGGCGCCATGCGCCAGCTCGAAGAGACGCTCCGGCGCATGCGGACGGATTATCTCGACCTCTGGCAGTGTCACGAGGTCAGCACGCAGCAGGAGGTGGATCGCATCCTGGGCCCGAACGGCGCCCTGGAGGCCTTCGTCAAGGCGAAGGAACAGGGCAAAGCCCGTCACATCGGTTTCACCGGCCACCATGACCCTGCCGTGCACCAGCGTCTGCTCGATGCCTTCGACGGCTGGGAGACGGTCCAGCATCCCGTCAACCTGATTGATCCTCACTACTTGAGCTTCATTCGGACCGTACTGCCGAACATCCGCAAAAAGGGCCTCGGACTGCTGGCGATGAAGACTAACGCCATGGGCGAGATCAGCCGCAACGGAATCGCCACCGTGGCCGAGTGCCTCCGCTTTGCCTGGAGCCAGGACGTGGACACGGTGGTCTCCGGCGTCGAGACCGTGGAGCAGCTGGAAGAAAACGTGCGTGTGTGCAAGACCTTTCAGAAGATGTCCGGCGAGGAAATCGCCGCGCTTCTGGAGCGTACGCGCCGCGGGCCGTTCGGATCCAGGATCGAACGGTACAAGAAGCCGGAAGCTCAGGTCTGATCCGGCTCATGGTTCGGCCTCGCGCTTGGTGGTTTGGGTGGTGGTACCTGTCGCTCGGCGCCGGCTTCCTCCTTCTGGGCCTCCGGGCCTGGATGCTGGGGGCCCGCTTCTGGACTGTGGTCTTGCGCTGGCTGATCGCGGCGGGCTTCTTTGCCTTGGGTTGGCTCGAGTTAAGGCGGAGGTAGCTCGCTTCGGGTGAAACTCGAACCGCGCCGCGCAACGAACTCATAAAGTGAGGCAGGTAAAGCGATGCGACGACTGATCGGACACTTGTTCTGGGCAGCCGTTTCGGTGGGGGCGGCGTTCTTTCTGGCCGGGATCGCGCTGGAACGCGGCGAGCCGGTTAACAGCATGTGGCTCGTGCTGGCGGCCACGTGTACCTATCTGGTGGGCTACCGCTTTTACGCGAAGTTTATCGCCGCCAAGGTGATGGCGTTGAACAACGACCGGGCTACGCCCGCCGAGCGCCTGCGCAATGGCCACGACTACGAGCCCACCAACAAGTGGATCCTCTTCGGCCACCACTTTGCCGCCATCGCCGGTCCGGGCCCGCTCGTCGGCCCCACGCTGGCCGCACAGTTCGGCTATCTGCCGGGCACCCTCTGGCTCATCATCGGGGCGGTGCTCGGCGGGGCGGTGCAGGACTTCGTCATCCTGTTTTGCTCCATGCGCCGGGACGGCAAGACACTGGGGCAGATGGCGCGGGAGGAGATCGGCAAGACCGGCGGGATCGCCGCCTTGCTTACGGTGCTCTTCATCATGATCATCCTGCTCGCGGTGGTGGCGCTGGTGGTGGTCAACGCGCTGAAGGGCAGTCCCTGGGGAACCTTCACCATCGCGGCCACGATGCCCATCGCGATCTTCATGGGTCTGTACCTGCGCTACTGGCGGCCCGGCAAGGTGCTAGAGGTTTCCCTGATCGGCTTTGCCCTGGTCGTGCTGAGCATCTTCGGCGGGCAGTGGGTGGCGGAGTCGCCCGCGCTGGCCCCGTGGTTCACACTGGGCGGCATGAGCCTGGCCGTGGCCGTGATCATCTACGGATTCTTCGCCAGCGCGCTTCCAGTCTGGCTGCTACTGGCGCCCCGGGATTACCTGAGCACTTTCGTCAAGCTCGGCGTCGTGCTGATGCTCGGCGTCGGGATTCTGTTTGTCCGTCCGGAGTTGCAGTTGCCGGCGTTCACGCGCTTCACGGACGGCACGGGGCCGATCTTCGCCGGCAAAATTTTTCCGTTTTGTTTCATCACGATCGCCTGCGGGGCCATTTCCGGGTTTCATTCGCTGATCTCCTCCGGCACAACCCCCAAAATGATCGCCAAGGAGTGGCACGCCTGGCCGGTGGGCTACGGTTCGATGCTGCTCGAAAGTTTCGTCGGCATTATGGCCATGATCGCGGCCTGCGTGTTGCAGCCCGGCGTCTATTTCGCCGTCAACTCACCGGCGGGTATCGTGGGCACAACGCCGGAAGCCGCGACCGCCACCATCACGTCCTGGGGATTCCCCGTCACCGTGGGTGAAATGGAACAGCTGGCCCGCGACGTGGGAGAGCACACGCTGTTTTATCGCACCGGAGGTGCGCCGTCCCTGGCGCTGGGCATGGCGCATATTTTCGCGACAGGTGCCGGCGGCAGAGCCATTCTCGGCTTCTGGTACCACTTCGCCATCATGTTCGAGGCGCTGTTCATTCTCACGATCATTGACGCCGGCACGCGTGTGGGACGCTTCATGCTGCAGGACCTGCTGGGTCATCTGCACAAGCCCCTCGGGCGGACGAGCTGGATGCCGGGCGTGATCGGAGCGAGCGCTGCGGTGGTGCTGGCGTGGGGCTATTTCCTGATCCAGGGCGTCCGGGACCCTCTGGGGGGCATCAACTCCCTGTGGCCGCTGTTCGGCATCGCCAACCAGTTGCTGGCGGCGATCGCGCTGTGTGTGGCGACCACGATCCTCATCAAGATGCACCGTGCGCGCTACATGTGGATCACCTGCCTGCCCCTGGCCTGGCTCGTGGTGGTGACCTTCACGGCAGGCTGGCAGAAGATCTTCTCTCCGGAGCCCAGAGTCGGATTTCTGGCGCAGGCCGACCATCTGGAAACCGCGTTGCGTTCCGGTCAGATCGCCGCAGCGAAAGTTACGGAAATCCAGGCGCTGATCTTCAATGCCCGTTTGGACGCGACCGTCTGCGGGATTTTCCTGTTCCTGGTCGCCCTGATCCTGGCCGACTCGATCCGCGTGTGGGTTGGCATTCTGCGAGGCACCCGAGAAGCCAAGGTCACGGAGGCGCCCTTTGTGCCTTCCCGCCTCCGTCCGGAGGAAATATGAGCCTGTTGAAACGTGCGAGTTTCTTGTTCTGGGAACTGTTACAGGAACTGAGCGATGAGAGTGCCTACCGGCGCCATCTGGCGTATCATGGCCGCCGGCATTCGCCGGAGGAATGGCGGCGCTTCAGCGATCAGCGCCTGCAAGCCAAATATGTGAGGCCCAAATGCTGCTGAGACTGCTGCCCGTTGTGTTTACCGCTGCGGCCCTCGCGGCGGACCTCAAGCCTCCATCCACGCGCAGGGATCCCGTCACGGACGTCCTCTATGGCGTCCGGATTGCGGATCCCTACCGCTGGCTCGAGGACGGCAACAGCCCGGAGACCCGCGACTGGATCGAGCGCCAGACCGCTTATGCCCGCTCCGTGTTGGATGCCCTGCCGGGAAGGGCGGCGCTGCGCGCGCGCCTCACCGAACTGATGCGCACGGACTTTGTGGGGATGCCGGTCGTGCGCAACCACCGCTACTTCTACTTCCGGCGGGGGCGCGATCAGGAGCTGGCTGCAATCTATACGCGAGACGGTGCTGGAGGGCCGGAGCGGGTCCTGGTTGATCCGCATCCGTTGAGTCCCGACCGGTCGGTTTCGGTGACCCTGAACGCAGTGTCCGAGGACGGCTCGCTCCTAGCCTACGGTATCCGGCGCGGAGGCGAAGATGAAGTGACGGTCCGGGTTCTCGAAACCGCCACGCGCAAGGAGCGGCCGGACATTCTGCCGCGCGCCCGCTATTCGAGCCTCTCCTTCGTTCCCGACAACCGCGGCTTTTACTATGTGCGGTTCGGTCCCGAAGGGCCGCGCGTACACTACCACGAGCTCGGTACCGATCCCGCCCGCGACCCGGTCGTGTTCGGGGAAGGATTGGGGCGCGACAAGACGCTGTCCGCTTCCCTTTCTCCTGGCGGGCGGTACTTGCTGATCCATTTGACGCACGGGGTCGGCGGCGAAGGCCGCACCGAACTGTACCTGATGGATCGCGCCCGGCCCGGGCCGCCGCGCGCCGTCATTGAGGGACTGCGCGCCCGCTCCTTGGGGCGGATGAGCCCTGACACCCTGTTTGTGCACACCAACTGGGAGGCGCCGAACGGGCGCATTCTGGCGATCCCCCTGGACAAACCCGAGCGCGCCAACTGGAGGGAGGTCATCCCGGAAGGCAAGGCCGTCATCCGCGGTTTTGCCCTTGCGGGTGGAAGGATCTTCGTCAACTATCTGGAGAACGTTACGTCGCGCCTGGAGGTATTCGAACCCGACGGCCGCCGCCTCCGGCAGATCGTGTTTCCTGCGCTCGGAACGGTCAGCGGCGTCAGCGGAGAGTGGCGGAGCGGGGAGGCCTTTTTCCAGTTCAGCTCGTATCACATCCCTGCCACCATCTACCGTTACGAAATTTCCTCCGGACGCCGCGAGGTGTGGTGGCGGACTCAGGCGCCTGTCTCAAGCGACCGGTTCGCACTGCGCCAGGTCTGGTTCACCTCCCGCGACGGCACGCGGGTACCGATGTTCCTGCTCCATGCCAAGGACCTCAAGCCGCGCGGGGAGGCTCCGGCGCTTCTCACCGGTTACGGCGGCTTCAACCTCGTTTCCACCCCTGGATTCGAACCCCTGGCCGTCGTCTGGGCGGAGCGGGGCGGTGTCTACGCGGTCGCAAACCTGCGCGGCGGCGGGGAGTTCGGCGAGGCGTGGCACCGCGCAGGAATGCTGGACAAAAAACAGAACGTCTTTGACGATTTCATTGCCGCCGCCGAGTGGCTCATCGCCAACAAGTACACTAAGCCCTCCCGCCTGGCGATTACCGGCAACAGCAACGGCGGGCTGCTGGTGGGAGCCGCGCTCACACAACGTCCGGAGCTGTTCGGCGCAGTCATCTGCGGCGCGCCGCTACTCGACATGATCCGTTACCACAAGTTTTCCGTGGCGCGGTGGTGGGTGGCCGAGTACGGCTCCTCGGAGGACCCGGAACAGTTCCGGTATCTCTACGCCTATTCTCCCTATCACCGCGTCCAGGACGGCACGCCCTACCCCGCCGTGCTCTTCGTGACGGGGGATGCCGACACGCGCGTGGACCCGCTTCACGCGCGCAAAATGACGGCTCGCCTCCAGGCGGCGACCAGTTCCGGCCGCCCCGTTCTTCTGCTCTATGACACGCGGCGAGGTCACTCGGGCGGGTTGCCCTTGTCCGAGCAGATCGAGAATCTCGCCATCCGGCTCCAGTTCCTGCTGTGGCAACTGGGCGTGGAGGGCCGGCCCAACCTTTGAGGGGGGAGGTTTTCGCCCCCCTCAGAAGTTGCGGGAGAACCCCAGGATGAGTGCATAGTCGGCGAAAGCCGCATCGCCATGTGTGCCGTTGGCGATGTCTGTGACGCTGCGGCGCCGGTTCCGCTCCACGGCGAACGGCACGTTGCAGGAAAATACGGAGCCTCTGAAAGCGACCATGAATCCCGGGTCGAGCGAAATTGCATAGCCCGGCCGGCGGAATCCGTCGCTCGCCCCGATCAGATCCCGCACCGGAACTCCTTCGATTCTTCCCCCGAAGGTCACCGTGATATTGCGAAATTTGGGGAGTGCCCGGCTTACGCCGCCGCGCGCCAGGTATTGATCCGCCACCGACATGACTTCTTCGCCGCGGCGCGTACGGAACGTCGAGACGCCATTGGTGTTGCGCGGGTTAAACAGATATGTCCCTGAAAAGTAAAGTGTCGTACCGCCGTAAAAAGGCCTGTATGCCTGTATGTCAACTGAAAAACCGGTGCCTCCGTCGCCGGCCTGAATGGATTGATCCGCTGTGGCGAAGATCACGTTGCCGCTCCGATCCCTCGCCAAGCCCATCGCGTTGTACTTACCTGTCGGAAGCTTCAGGTTGAACCCTAGTCCGATGTTTGCCCCCGACTCGGTGGGCGGACGGAAGAGCCATGCCCGCGCTCCCACCGTGGCGTCTCCGATACTGCGCACGCGGAATTCGCCGCGCGGGACATACAACTGATTGCGGTGGGCCAGTAACACGGGCAGACTCGCGTTCACTGTCCAGCGGCGGGTGATCATCCGGCTGACGGAGACGTCAAACAGATGGTAGACGTTCTGGATCTGATTATGCAGGAGTTCCCGTTGCTTCTGTTCCACCGTACCCACGAAATGGCGGGAAGAAGGCTGGAACCGGTAGCCCACGCTGATGGTCCAGGGGCGGCGCCTCGGCGGATCAGGCAGAGCCGTCGTAGAGGAGGAAGCGCGGTGTTCGGTCCGGCTGCACAAGGCGCCAAGCACGGGCGCGCTCTGTCTGGCCGCCACTCAACCCTGGCCCGAAGCCGGCTTCGCCAGAAAAGCCGCAGTACTTGCAAGCACTAGGGTTACTAACTTGCCCCTCTGCACGTTGGGTCAATGCTATCACCAGGTCCTCGAGTAGCACAATAATCAAAATATGGTATTTTTAGCCTTCTCGAACGGTTCTGACGCCTACCGGGCGAGCACCTGTTCGCGGTGCCGCCGCGTCATCTTCTCGGCGGCATAGCGCAGTACGATGCGGGCCGCCCGGTGCCGGCGTTTCCTAAGAAAATTCACCACCGCGGCGGCTTGCCTCGGGTACGTCTCTTTCAGCAGCCACCCGACGCCTTTCTGCACCATGTCGTCCGGGTCGTCAAGCAGCTTGTCTGCGATGGCAAGGATGGCATTGCGCTGGCGGCCCTGCTTTGCCTCCCCGACCAGCGCCACCGCCGCTGCGCGGCGCTTCCACGGGTTTGGAGACTCCGTCCACGGGAGCAGTTCCTCCCCCAGGCGCGGCTCGTTGCGGATGGCTGCCCCCAAAAGCCAGACCCCGACCCCGTCACAGTGCGCCCAGTTGCGCACATACCGGTCCACCCACTCTTCAAAGAGGCGGAATTGCTCCCTTCCGGCCTGCGTCGCGAAGCGGCGACAGAGGTAGATGGCGACGTTGCCTTCCTCCAGGATCCCCCCTTCCCAAAGTCTCCGGCAGAGGCGGTTACGGCGGCTGACCGGCCACGATTTCACAGGCCGGTACAAGGTGGCGGCTGCGCGTTTCTGTTCCACGGCCGGGACGCCCAGCGCTGTCACGGGCTGGCGAAAGAATTGCCGGAGGCGCCGCCGGCGCTCCTCAGTAGCGGCCAGTCGTAGCTGCCGGCGCAAGTCTCCGAGGACCGCCTCTAACATGCGGTCATTCTACCGCGCCGCCGTGCTCGTCTCCCTCTCCGTTTCCTCTCCAGCAGTATCCGGTCCGGAAAATGGTGAGGATGCGCCGGGCATCTTCGGGTGCGAGCTTCCGGCGGAGACGCTGGATGTGTACGTCCAGAGTGCGCGTGCGCGTACCGGCTTCATAGCGCCACACGCTCTGTAACAAATAGTCTCGCGTCAGAACCTGGCCGGCGTGACGCCGCAGAAGGTCCAGCAACTCGGCCTCTTTGCGGGTCAGCCGCGCCTTCCTGTCACGCACCTCGGAAGCGTTGTATCCGGGCGTAGCAAAGGCTGTCGGAAACATTGTTGTCCCCCATCTCGGCATTCGCATGCTTGGTAGATAAGGTTACGGAGTCTCCGTCCGGAGCCGCCGTTGCCACAAGTATCCCGCAAGCGCCCCTCCGGCGGCACACAGCACCGGCACGGTGACGTGCCAGAGCAGCACGTGAGGGGCTTCCGGCACGGTGCACTGGAAGTGGAGCACCATGGCCCCGGAAAGACCGGCAAGAGCACCTGCCGTTGCCCCCAGCCGGACCGGCGCCAATGCAACTCCGCGGCGGAGAATTACCAACAGGATGGCCGCCGTGGCAGTGGCGAACATGAGCTCATGGAGTGCGCAATGGAATCCGGCCGCTTTGGCGACGCGCGCTTTCCACGGCAAACCGATTGCTACGCCAAAGCCGAACAGCCCCACGGCCAGTGCCCACGCCAGACGGGTGGAGATCCACTGGCGCGCTCCGGGCAACAACTGCCTGCTCAAGGAGAAGGCGACCACCAGAAGACCGGCTGCCAGGGTCAGGCCGACCACCAGCGCCTGCCGCCACCCCATTACGGCCCAGCCCGGTGCTCCTTTCATCGCCAGGGTTGCCAGCAGGAGCAGCGCCGCGATCCCGACGAAAGCACCGAAGAAGAACCCCGCCGCCGGAGCCGGCTTGACCGCGTGCAGAGAGGCTTGCAGGCATCGCGTGATGCGCTCGTAGGTTTCCTCGGCAATGCGCGGGGTCTCCGGCTGCGACTCCGGGCATAGGAACCGGACCAGACGCCGGCATCCCTCGCAACGCTCCAAGTGCTCCAGCACGGCCTGCGGCAGGGCGGCCCCGGCCGCAACCAGCCTCCTGTCAAGCAGTTCGTTGATTTCCTGGCACGTCATATTGCTTCGGCTCCGCCACGTTCGGCCAGCACTTTACGGAGTTTTTCGTAGGCCCGGTGCGCTTTCTGTTTTACGGCGCCCACGGTCGAGGAGGTTGCCCGCGCCACCTCCTCCAGGCTCATACCGCTGACTTTGAGCAGCAAGATCACCTCCCGCTGGCTTTCCGGAAGCTCGTTCAGAAGCTGCTCCAGCAACAGGCCGGATGAGCCTGCCGGGTCGGTGGCGGGCTGAAGTCCCTCGCGAAGATCTTCGACCGCCGTTTCCTTGGCCTGTATCCGCCGGAAGCGCCGGTAGCTGTCCACCCAGGTGTGATGGACGATCGCGAAGACCCAGGGCAGCACCGGCTCGCCCGGCCGATAACTGTGACGCGCGCCGTGAATCCGCAACCAGCACTCCTGCAACAGATCTTCGAGATCGCGGCGCAGCGGGATACGTGCCGCCAAATATTTCAGAAGGGCCGGGGATACTCTCCGGATCAGTTCGGCAGCCGCCTCCTCGTCGGCGCTCTGGTAGCGCACCATGAGGCTCTCAAGACTCTCCTCTTGAAGGCGCAACGGCGCTGGGGCTCCGGCCAATACCACGATATTCTCACTTCGAAGCCGCGGTGTCAAAAGTTACACGCAAGCCGGGGCGTAACTTCGCGGACCCTGGAGCGAACTTCACTCTGGGAGGCCGGACCCGTTCCGGTGCCCGACGGCAATCTGCTGTATCTCAAGGAGGGAGTATGTCGAAGTTGCAACGTATGCTGTGTGTGAGCGCAGTTGGTGCTGCTTTGGCCCTGGCGGCCTCCGCCGCCGAGTTCGAAGGTTTCCTGATGGACAACATGTGCTCGGCCAAGGTCGAAAAAGAGGGCGTCAAGGCTGCAAAGATGCACACCCGGGACTGTGCGCTCATGGGACCGTGCAAGGAATCCGGCTACGCGCTGGTGACCGACGCCGGTAAAGTGATCAAGCTGGATGCGGCCGGCAATGAACAGGCCGTCAAGGCATTGGAAGCCAGCAAGAAGAAGGACAATATCCGCGTCAGGGTGAGCGGAGAGGAGTCCGGCGGCACACTCCGGGTGGCAAGCCTGAAGATCCTTTGAACCTCTTTAACCCCGGTCTGTATCCGTCGGACATGGGGTCAGCCGCCACGGGCTGACCCCACCGGCTTTACTTCTTTTTGGCGGCCGCGGCTTTTTTGATCAGCGGCGTCGCCTTGCGGGCATCCGCTTCGGTATCAAAGCCGATGACGGCCGAAAAGCGCCGCCCCACGGCCTGAGCTACAAAGAAGCTCAGGTTGATGCCGGCGTCGGCCAAAGCTTGGCTGACGGCGTGCGCCAGTCCCGGCTTGTTGTCCCCCTCGACCACAAGGGCGGGGATCGCCGCCGCGCTCAGGCCTGCCTCGCCGGCCGCGGCCGTAGCCTTCTTGGTGGTTACGGGATAAACCTCGACCGCCCCGCGGGTTTCATCGCCGGGGTAGCGATAGGCCATGACCACGCCGAGGTCGGCCCCGCTGCGGGCCAGCGGCTCCAGAGTGCGGGCGAGCTCCCCCGGTTTGTTCTCGATCTCGCGGCGCCAGAGCACCGCCTTCTTGACTGTGACCGCCATAACACACCTCCCGATGGCCTGATGCGCCGACTGTAGTTTACCTCGATTCCGCGGAAGCCACAGGCTCGCCTCCGGGGGCATCCGTCTGCAAGCAAGGGGATGCGACGGCTTTTGTGTTATTATAGTGAGATGCGTCTCTGGGAGCGGGTTGTCCGTCACGCACGCATCACGTGGCGGAACTACCAGCCCGGAGGTGCTCCAAGCCCTCCTTTCCTGATTCTGTTCATCAACTCGATTTGCAATCAGACCTGCGAACACTGTTTCTACTGGCGCAATCTCAACCGTCCCGATGATCTGACCGTAGAGGAACTGGACCGGCTGTCGCGGGAGCTTGGCCGCGTGGAGACGCTCAATCTGTCGGGCGGCGAGCCGTTCCTGCGAAAAGAATTCGCACAGATCTGCCGCTTTTTCATTCAACGTAACTGGGTGGAGCAGATTTACGTACCCACGAACGGTTCGTTTGCCGACCGCACGGTCCGTGCCCTGGAAGAGGTTTTCAAAGAGCGGTCGCTGCGGCTGTTCGCGATCGAGTTGTCGCTCGACGGCATGCCGGAGTTTCACAATGCGTTTCGCGGGATGCGGGACGCGTTTGAACGCGCCATGGCGACCTACGACGCGCTGGCGGAACTCCAGCGACGGGAGCCGCGGCTGCGCATTCACGCCATCTCGACGGCCACCGATACCAACATGGATGAGATCCGGCGCCTGACCCGGTATCTTTACGAACGGTGCCCGGCGATGGATCATCACAACCTGGCGCTGATTCGCGGGGACAGAAAGAACCCGTCGTTACAGGGCCCTTCGCTCGAGGAGTACCGGCGGTTGTACGAAGAAGTGCGGCGCCTGTGGGCGCCGCGGGAAGCCCGGCGCTACGGTGCCGTTGTGGAACCTATGCTGCAGAAGGCGAAGATGCGCACGGCGGCGGAGCGCCGGCAGGTGATTCCCTGCCGCGCCGGGACCCTGAACGCGGTGATCTATGCCAACGGAGATGTGAGCTTCTGCGAGACGCATCCGCCGATCGGCAATTTGCGCCGGCAGTCCTTCACGCAGATCTGGCGGTCGCAGGAGGCCGAACTGCTGCGCCGTTCCATCGCCGCCAAAGAGTGCTACTGCACCAACGAAGTCTTTCTCTGGCCGAGCATTGTCTACCAGCCGGCCCAGCTGGTCCGCGTCATGTGGGCATCGCGCGAGTGGTTGCGCCCTCCGGCGGAAGGAGCGCCGGCCGTACCGGAACTCAGGGTGTTGCGGTAGCCCGCGCCCGCGGACGCGCCAGGGCCGCCTCGAGCGCCTCCAAAAACTGCTCCGCGGCACGCTCCCACGAAAATGCTTTCGCGCGGCGCAGGCTCCGCTCGGAAAGTGACCCCGCCAGCGCCGGATCTCCCAGGACCCGGTCCATGGCTTCCGCCAGCCCGGCCACATCATGGGGAGCCACGACCAGACCCGCATCGCCGACGACTTCTTCCAGCGCGCTACCCGAGCTGACAATCACGGGGGCGCCGCAGGACATGGCCTCGAGCGCCGGCAGCCCAAAGCCTTCGTCCAAAGAGGGCATGACGAAGACGGCAGCGGTGTTATACAACCGGCAGAGCTCCTCGTCCGGGACGTAGCCGGCGAAGGCGACTTCGCCGGACAGGCCGGCGGCCTCGATCTGGGCTCGCAGCTCAGCGTAGCAGCTTTTAAAGCGATCCGACTCATAGTCGCCGACCAGCACCAACTGCAGCCCGTGCCGCCGCGACCGCAGCCGGGCGTAAGCCGCGATCAGCGTCCCCAGGTTCTTGTTCGGAGAAATTCCGCCCGCATAAAGTACAAAACGCCGCAGAGGCGGCTCCGTCTCGATTTTTCGAAAGACGGCCGAAGCGCCTTCGGAAACCACGCGGATTCTCCTGAGCGGAAGCCGGAAATACTCATGAAGGCAGCGGCGGGAGTACTCCGAGACCGTGACCACGATGTCGGCTCGCAGAGCGGCGGCCCAAACTTTGACGCGCCAGAACAGCGCATGCTTGGCCGAGGAGAACGTCAGATGGGGATGGCGTTCGGCGATGGTGTCGTGAAAACACACGATGGCCGGCATCCCGGGCGGAGGCGGGAAGTACGAATAGACTGAGGGGAAGAAGAGGGCATCCAGGCGCTCCTCCGCCGCAGCGCGCGCCATACGCCACAGGTCGCTCAACGCCCGCCTCCCGTCGGCGCGTGCCGTCTCTGCAACCGGCGAAGATGTGGCCACGCGCCGGATGGTCAGGCCTTCGGGAACGGGGAAGGCGTCCTCGCCCCCGGGTTCGAGAAGCAGCACGTACTCGTTGGTTGTATCCCGGCGAATCACGGCGGCGATGAGCTCACGTGCAAAACGGCCGTAGCCGCGCCGGTTGCTCCAACAGCCGCCGTCAATGCCGATCCGCATCTGTCAGCCCCTGACGGCCTGGCGCACCGTGCGGAGCGCGCGGCGAGCCCGGAGGTACAGTTCTTTGCCCAGAACCACCTCTCGAAACCGCTTCAGATCCCGGAGGTAGTATACGTCCACGCGAGGCAGGTCCAGAGGGTCTGCTCCGGGACGCACAAAATCGAGACGGGTTCCGCAGGCCAGACGGAAGTACCGGCCGGCGAGGTCCCGCACCGCGGCGTTCGAGCGGCCGTAGGGATAGGCCAGGGCACAGGCGTTTTGGCCGGTGCGGGCACGGATCTCCGCCTGGCAACGGGCAAACTCGCCAGCCACGTCCTCGGGCCGGAGCCGTCGCAGATCGGGATGCGAGTAGGTGTGGGCGCCAATCTCGATTCCGGCCCGCGCCACCTCGCGAATCTGATCCCAATCCATCAATGGGAGACTGGGGATGGAACCGTATCCTGCCTGATCCCAGTCATTGCGACTCCCGCAGCGGCCCGCCACAACGAATACCGTTGCCGGCAGTTTGAAACGGAGTAGCACCGGCAGGGCTTCCTCGATGAAGTCGCGGTAGCCGTCATCAAAGGTCAGCGCCACGGCGCCGTCCGCTGCGGTGATCGCCTCCAGGGGAACCACCGGGACGCGCAGCGAGGCCAGACATTGCATTTGGGCCTCGAAGAGCCCCGGTGGTACTGAAATCACCGAACCGGCGTGACTGACGGAATGGTAAGCCAGGATGACGGACTTACTTCTTGGCATCGCCGGGCAGCGCAGGCGCCGGCTTCGGAGCCCTTTCCCAGAGGCGGCTCCAATAGTAATGCATACATCCGGCGATAAACGACAGACCGTTATAGAAGTGATATAGCAAGTGGAACGGAATGGCGGCGAGAGCAAACAAGCGACCCTGCCGCTCCGCAAGAAACAGGTAAAAGCGGCTGTTGAGCAGCACGACGACCGAAGCCACCGCCGAGACGGCGAAGATCAGCTTGTGGGCCGGCAGCCGCTGGATCATGAAGGCCATGGCGCCGAAGATGTACAGGCCGACCGCGACCCCTGTGATCTTCCGGGTGCGTTCGTGGTGGAAAGCATAGCGGTGGCGCAGAAACAGGAGAATGATCGCCAGGTACAGCGGCGGCAGAATGCCGGTCATACCGACGGCCCATGCCTGCCAGCTGATGAATCCGAGCGTCGTGAGCATTACGGCAAGGACGGCTTTGGACGGCCGGCGGCGAAACGGCTCCAGCCACCAGGCCCCGAGCAGCAGGAAGAGCACCGCCATGAACGGGGCCACGAAATACCATCCCCAGTACAACGACGCGGCCGTTGAGAGCCCGATCAGCAGAAAAGCGAGCGCGACGCTCACTCTCTGGCTGAGCTCCAGGTTGAGGTCGTTGGGCATGTAGTGGTTGCGCAGGATCAACTCGGTCCAGGGAATTCCGCGGTCGAAGATATCCGTTTTCAAAAGGCCCCAGAACGTCCAGCGCTTGAGATGTTTTACCTGGACGCGCTTGTCCAGAATCATCTTGCGGCCGGCCGTGTGCAGGCGGTAGCCGAGTTCGATGTCTTCAATGGCCGGGCGGCTGTAGGACTCGTCAAATCCGGCATGGGCCAGGAACACGTCCCTGCGGATGGCTCCGCATCCGCTCCAGAACGTGCATGCCTCCCGCCGGGCCCGCTGGTGGACATAGTGGTGCATCAGGTTGCGGTACTGCGACAAAAAATCCTGCGAACCTGGCGAGTCATCATAAGACCCGATCAGGGCGTCCAGTTCGGGATCGCTGGCGAAGGCGTCTGCGATGTGTGAGAGGGTGTCCGGATGCACGCACACGTCGGCATCCAGGAACAGGAGGATATCGCCGCGGGCAGCCCGGGCCCCGCAATTGCGGGCATGAGCGGGCCCGCGTTTGCCGGTCGTCCGGATGAGGCGGGCGCCGAAGCGAAGGGCAATCTCGGCCGTGTCATCCGTTGAACCGTCGTCCACGACCAGGATTTCAAATGGCGGAGTTTCCGATTCGGAAAGCTTTTTCAGACACTCCGCAAGATATGGACCGGCATTGTGGGCCGGGATAATCACGCTAATAGAGCGCAGCTCCGCCATTGCCCCTCAAGTAATTTTGGCATCCGCTTTGGGGGGAGTCAAAGGAAAATCAGCGGGTGGAGACTTAGTACCACGAACAAAAAGTACTAGAACTACGCTCTCCCGCAATTGCTATACCGCAGGGCCGCCGCCCAGTTCGGCGCAGATCCTTCGCACGCGTTCGGCGTTTTCGCGGATCTGGTCGCTGTAACGCGGATACATCCCCACGATGATGGCATCCTGCGGCTTGATGTTGCGGAACACGAAACGGAAGGCCTCGTCAATCTGAGCGGGGGAATCGGTCAGGCGGCCGGCCGCCAGGACCTTGTAGGCCAGGCAGGTCTTCTGGGTCTGGCGGATCGCCTTGCACATCCGCGGCGGGTCGTCAGGGAGGTAGACCTCCCCGAGCGGCTTCTGGCCAAGCAACTTTCGGAACTCCTCCGGGGTTCGGGTGAGGTAGTAGAGGCTCGTCATGTAGAAGTCCACGTCCCAGTTTTCCGACTCGACCTGTTCGAGCAAGGTGGGGTCGTGGAGGGAGAGGCCGACAAGCACACCGCTGTCGCGCACGGCCTTGAGGAAGTCGCGCACTTCGCCGAGGCGGCCCGCCCGGCGTTTGCGCTCTGCGGATCCGCCGTGGTGGGCGATGCCGATGGGCTTCAGTTGCACGACGTCACGGATGAGTCTGTGGTCTTTTTCGATCTCGGGGTGGCTCAACAAGATCCACTGCATCTTGCCGCCCTCGGCGCGATGCCGTTTCAGATCGGAAATGGTGCGCTCGGTGTGGGAGAACTGCCAAGTGTTGATGCCGTTCTGCTCGCAGCGGCGCAGAACCTCGCACACGCGTTCGGGCGTGGACCATTCCATCATGTGCTGGCTGAAAAGCCGGTTGAAGTGCGAATAACCATAGAACGGATTGCCCCCGATGATGAGGCGGCTGACGCGGTAATCCCCCAGGCGGATCTGCGGCAAGGTGATTGGCTCTTGAGAGGGCGCCGGCGGCGAGGGAGCAGCGCTCTGGGATTCCGCCTCGTGGCTACACGGAAACGCCAGGCCTGCCGCGACGCCGGCAGCCGATTGCAAGAACCTTCTCCGTTGGGATGCCATGATGTGTCCCCCTTTTGATGCTGGATCTGTCACCGGCGCTCGTACCGGCCCATGTATTGTGCCTCGGCGAGGACGCGGCCGGACAGGGCCCGGTCAAGGTCCTTGCGCCGCGCACCGGCTTTCAGCCCGAGCGATGGCGTGTTAACGGCATAAAGTCGGAAGAAATAACGGTGCGGCCCGTGGCCGCGCGGCGGGCAGGGGCCGCCGTAGCCCGGGCGCCCGAAATCGTTGGTGCCGCTCACGCCGCTCTGTCCCGGTTTGAAGCCTTGCGCAAGGGTGTGTACGGAGGCGGGGATATCCCAAAGCAGCCAGTGGTTCCAGAC
>DATLYE010000083.1:0-30711 GCA_035575135.1 Bryobacteraceae bacterium | reverse complement strand
AATGCTCAAGCAGGAGGAGGCGGCCGACATCAAGCGGGACACGCGCACCAACACGGTGGACATCACCCTGAAGGTGAAGGAGCGGGGCAAGAACTCGGTGGGGCTGCAAGGGGGCGTTTCGGGCATCGCCGGCAGCTTCATTGGATTCAATTATTCGACGAACAACTTCCTGGGGCTGGGAGAAACCTTAAGTCTGGATTCGCAGCTTGGGGATCGGATCCGGAGCGTCTCGTTCGGCTTCACCGAGCCTTACTTCCTGGACCGGCCGATCCAGCTCGGCTTCACCATTTACACCCAGCGCTTCAACTTCGATCAGGGCCGGGAGGTTTCGCTGCTGTCGGGCCGCAACCTCATCCCCATTTTCGAAGCCTTGGGCAAGGACAACCTGCTCAACTATGTCTCCAACGGCCACGGCTTCACCGTATTTACCAGTTATCCGCTCCGCCGGACGTTTGCGCGCGTGGGTTTGACTTACGGCTATGATGTGTCCAACATCACGACGCTCACATCGGCATCCCAGACCTATTTCCAGTATCTGAATTTCCAGGGCCTTGGAGGTCCCAACTCGCTCACCGGGATCCGCACCAGCAAGATCATTCCGTCCTATTCGTACAATACGGTCAATCATCCTCTCACGCCCACGGCGGGCAAGAGCCTGTTCATCGCCACGGAGTTCGCCGGCAGCATCCTGGGCGGCAACGTCAACATGATCCGGCCCACGATTTCCACGACGTACTTCCGTGGCGGCCTCAAGAAGGGCCATGTCATCGGCATGCGCTTGATGGGCAGCTTCGTGACGGGCTACGGCGGCAAACTGGCGCCTCCTTTCAGTCGCTTTTACATGGGCGGCGAGCAGGACGTCCGGGGCTTCGAAATCTGGGGCATCAGCCCGTGGGCCTTTGTTCCTGACGAAAGGGCGGTGGTCGTCCTCAACGACGACGGCTCGGCGCGCACCCAGAAAGTGATTCGGGATGGGCAAGAAGTTTTTGAGGCCGTCACCCAGCGCATCCCCGTCTACACTCCGGTTTTTGTCGGCGGCGACACGCAGGCGGTCGGCAACATCGAGTACCGCATCCCGATCGCCGGTCCGGTGACGCTGGCCGCCTTCTTTGACGCGGGCCTCAACCGGATCAGCCTCCCCGGTCAACTGCGGCTGAATGAGGGACGCCTGACGGAGCTGAACTCCAAGTTTCCGCAAGCCGGTTTCGACGGGCGCGCAATCGTGGCGCGGGACACCCAGAGGATCCGAACCTCGACTGGGCTGGAACTCCAGGTCCTGATGCCCGTGGTGAACGCTCCCTTCCGGCTCTACTGGGCCTACAATCCCACCATCACGCGCACGTGGTTGCAGCCCCCCATCGTACTGGACCGCTCTGCGTTCCCCAATCAGGCCACATTTTTGAAGGCCGTGACCGACTTCGGCACCCCCCTGCCGTTCTTTGAGCAGCGCCGCACGTTCCGCTTCACTATCGGCCGCACGTTCTGAGACGCGTTTCTGTATGATAAAGGGAAAGACCACATCTTCAGGAGTGTGTGCAGTGTACAGGGAAGTCATGAGCATGGGGATTTGCCTGTTGGCGGCCGCCTTGGCTTCGAACGCCCAGAGCCCGACGCAGTCGCCTGCCCCGACCAAAGTGGGCATCATCAACATCCAGCAGGCCATTCTCAGCACCAAAGACGGTCAAAAGGCCGCCGATGAGTTGCAGCAGCGCTACGAGCCCAAGCGCAAGGAACTGGAACAGAAACAAAACGAAATCAACGCGCTGCGGGATCAGCTCAGCAAAGGCAGCAACACCATGAGCGAAGAGGCGCGCCAGGCGCTGATCCGGCAAATTGACCAGAAGACACGAGCCCTGAACCGCGACACGGAAGACGCACAGGCTGACTTCGAGCAGGACCAGAACCGAATCCTCCAGGAGCTCGGCCAGCGGATGATGGTGGTGATCGGCAAGTACGCGCGGGATAATGGGTACGCGCTTATCCTTGACGTCAGCTCGCCCCAGACGCCGGTGCTTTACGCCGCCAACGGGATTGACATCACCTCCGACATCGTGGCGCTCTACGACAAAAATACGCCCACCGACGCGGCTCCACCCAAACCGGCCGCGGCGGCTCCGCCCAAACCCGCCACTCCGCCCGCGACCAAGAAGTAGGCTCGGTACCGGCTCCACGCTTCCGGAAGGCGCACTCCTCGCCACTGGGTGCGCACGGCGGAATCCGTCCCGAGCTTTCTCGGTGCAACGTGGCCCGACCGGTGAGGTCGCGCGGTAGAATTCAGGGTATGCGCCGGGTCTTCATCCTTCTTTCTGTTGTGCTCTTATTGTGTGCGGCAGGGGAGATTGCCGCAAAGCAGCCCTTCGATGTCCACGCTCTGCTGAAAGTGGCCCGCATCAGCGACCCCCAACTTTCGCCGGACGGCCGGCTCGTGGCCTTCACCGTCCAGCGCCCGGACGTCGAGAACAACACCCGTCCGACGCACATCTGGGTGGTCCCGCTGGAGGGCGGCAGTCCCAGGCAGATCACCTTCGAAGGCACCCGCAATGAGCGGCCTCGCTGGTCTCCGGATTCCAAACGCATCGCGTTCGTTTCCGACCGCAGCGGCACCTCCCAGATCTGGCTCATGGATCCGGACGGCGGCAATCCCGTGCAGGTAACACGCCTGGCCACGGAGGCCGACGGTGTGTTGTTTTCGCCGGACGGAAAGAACCTGGTCTTCACGAGCGAGGTTTACCCGGAGTGCCCGGACGAAGCCTGCAACGAAAAGAAACTGGAGGCCGAGAAGCTGGCCAAGATCAGACCGCGCGTCTACACGACGCTGCTGTACCGGCACTGGAACCACTGGAAGACCGCGCGCCGGCGGCACATCCTCGTCGTTCCGGTCACCGGCGGGGCGGCTCGAGATCTGACCCCGGGCCTGCGCGACGTCCCCCCGTTTTCGCTCGGCGGACCCGACGACTACGCCCTCTCGCCGGATGGAAAGGAACTCTGCTACGTGATGGTTTCTGACCCGGAGCCGGCCGTCAGCACGAACTCGGACCTCTACATCGTGCCGATCGAGGGCGGCCAGCCGCAGAAGATCACGCTGAACGTCGCTGCGGACAATTCTCCGCTGTATTCGCCGGACGGCAGATTCATCGCCTACCGCACGCAGGCCCGGGCCGGTTATGAGAGCGACCGCTGGCGCCTGGCGGTGTTCGACCGCTCGAGCCGCCAGACAAGAATCCTGACCGAGGGGCTCGACCGCTGGGTCGGCAGCTTCACTTGGGCGCCCGATTCCAGCCGGATCTTCTTTACCGTGGAAGACCGCGGCCGCCAGGTGATCCAGATGATTCCCACCTCCGGCGGCGGTGCGCGTATCATCGCCAGCGGGCCGAGCCACCTCGATGACGTCCGCCTCACCGCGGACGGAAAGACCATGATTTATACCGAACAGACGGCCTCCCACCCGGTAGAGATCTACCGCGCTGCTTCCACCGGAGGCGCCGCGGTGCCCCTCACGCGGCTCAACGATGACTTGCTGGCAGGCTACCAACTCACTGCCGCCGAAGAATTTTGGGTAGAAGGAGCCGAAGGAGCGCGTGTCCACAGCTTTCTCATCAAGCCTTACGGCTTCGAACCGGGAAAGAAATACCCCGTTCTGTTTCTGATTCACGGCGGTCCGCAAAGCGCCTGGGGCTACAGCTGGAGCTACCGCTGGAACGCCCAGGTCTTCGCCGCGGCCGGTTACGCCGTCGTCATGCCCAACCCGCGGGGCTCCACCGGTTACGGCCAGAAGTTCATTGACGAAATCAACTCGGACTGGGGCGGTAAGGTTTTTGAGGACATCATGGCGGTCGTCCGTCACGTGGCGGGCCAGCCGTGGGCCGACCCGGAGCGGATGGGTGCGGCTGGCGCCTCCTACGGGGGCTACATGATGAACTGGCTGCTCGGCCACACCGACCGCTTCAAGGTTCTGGTCTCTCATGCCGGTGTCTTCGATCTGCGCAGCATGTTCGGCGAAACCGAGGAGCTGTGGTTCCCGCTTTGGGAATTCCGCGGGAGTCCGTGGAGCAATCCGGAGCCGTACAGCCGGTGGTCTCCCAGCTACTATGTTCCCCAGTTCAAGACTCCCACGCTGGTCACTCATGGAGAACTGGACTACCGCGTACCCGTGGGCCAAGGCCTTCAGCTGTTCACCGCCCTCCAGCTCCAGAAAATTCCGTCCCGGCTGGTGTTGTTCCCGGACGAGGGGCACTGGGTCCTGAAGCCCCAGAACAGCCGCTTTTGGTATGAACAGGTTCTCGAGTGGCTGGCCACCTGGCTGAAGTCCACCGCTCCTTCTTCGCCACCGGAGCCGAAATGAGTATCCGCTGGTGTGCGATTTCATTGGGTGCCGGGCTGGCCGTCCTCGTTTCTGCGCAGCCCCGGCGGCCCGACGTCAACTATGACGAATCCAAAGTTCCGCAGTACGTCCTGCCGGATCCGCTGATCTGCGCCGACGGGACCCGTGTCACGACGCCCGCTCTGTGGCGGGACAAGCGCCGGCCGGAAATCCTGCGCCTGTTTGAAACCGAGGTCTACGGCCGCAGCCCGGGCCGGCCGGAACGCCTCCGGTTTGAGACGGTTTCCGTCGAGCGCGGAGTCCTCGGAGGCAAAGCCATCCGCAAACAAGTGAAGTTGCAGTTTACACGCGACGCCCGAGGCCCAGAAATGCGCCTGCTGATTTACCTGCCAGCGGCCGCGCGCGGGCCTGTTCCGGTTTTCGTCGGCCTCAACTTCGGCGGCAACCACACCGTCCATCCCGATCCGGGTATCGCACTGGCGCCGGTGTGGACTCGGGCCGGCCCGGGCAAGGAGCTCGTGCTCCGCCTGCCCGAGGAAACATCGCGCGGCTCCGCCTCCGGCCGCTGGCCGGTCGAGCGGATACTCGAGCGGGGCTACGGCTTGGTCACCGCCCACTACGGAGACATTGACCCGGACTTCGACGACGGCTTTCAAAATGGCGTCCACCCGCTTTTTTACTCGCCCGGACAGACGCGGCCAGCCGCGGACGAATGGGGTTCGATCGGCGCCTGGGCCTGGGGCCTGAGCCGGGTGATGGACTACCTGGAGACGGACCGGGACGCCGACGCGCGACGGGTGGCTGTGATGGGCCACTCGCGTCTCGGAAAAACCGCGCTATGGGCCGGGGCACAGGATGAGCGTTTCGCGCTTGTGATCTCGAACAACTCCGGCTGCGGCGGCGCGGCGCTGAGCCGCCGCCGTTTCGGCGAAACGGTCCGCCTCATCAACACGGCCTTCCCGCACTGGTTCTGCGCCAATTTCAAGCGGTACAACGACAACGAAGAGGCCTTGCCCGTGGATCAGCATATGCTTCTTGCGCTGATCGCCCCTCGCCCCCTCTACGTCGCCAGTGCGGAAGAAGATCTGTGGGCCGACCCGCGTGGTGAATTCCTCGCGGCGCTGCACGCCGATCCGGTCTACCGCCTGCTCGGAACCGACGGTCTCGGCGCCCGCGAGATGCCGCCTGTGGAACGACCCGTGATGACCACCATCGGCTACCACATCCGGCGTGGCAAGCACGATGTGACCTCCTACGACTGGGAACGCTTTCTCGATTTCGCGGACAAACATCTGCGCAAGTGAAGGGGCCGCTGCTCCCTGCGGGCGCTTCAGGCCAGCCGGCGGCGGAGCAGATCGAGAGCCGTCTGGACGGCTATCGCGCGGACGCGGCCACGATCGCCCAGGAAGCGGTAGCGGCGGGCCTCCGCACCCTCCGGGTGCGCCAGCCCGATGCAGACAGTCCCGACGGGGACCTCCGGCGTGCCTCCGGTGGGCCCGGCCACGCCGGTCACAGACAGCGCGAATGTCGAGCCCGTGCGTTCCCGAGCCCCGGTCGCCATCGCCTGCGCCACGGGCTCACTTACGGCGCCGTGTTGCTCCAGGATCGAGGCCGGCACTCCCAGGAGCCGGATCTTGAGTGCATCCGTATATACGAGGAAGCCGCCGACGAAGTAATCCGAGCTCCCGGCTACGTCGGTCATCCGGGCTGCCAGCAGTCCGCAGGTGCAGCTTTCGGCCACGCTGAGCGTCGCGCCCCGTTCGCGCAGCCGCCGGCCCACCACCACTTCCAGAGGCTCCCCGTTGCGCGAGTAGATCCTTTCACCGAGCAGCGCCTCGATCTGCCCGCCCAACTCCGCAAGCAGACGTTCGGCTTCCTCCGGAGTTTCGCAGCGGGCGCGGAGGTGGATCTGGATGTCACCCGGAGCCGCCAGCACGGTCGTAGCCGGATTCGCGTATTTGCGGTACACCGGCGAAATCAACTGGTCCAGATCCGACTCCGGCATGCCCGCTACACGGTAGATTCGTGTCCGGATGACCTGGCGAGGAACCAGTCGCTCCAGTCGCGGCAGGCAGTCGCGCAGAAACATGGGCTGGAGCTCCGCCGGAGGACCGGGCAGCAAAATCACGATGCGCCCGTTGTGCTCGATCCACAGTCCCGGCGCCGTTCCGTTGTCGTTCCGCCACGCCTCGGCGCCTTCGATGACATACGCCTGCCGCCGGTTGATCTCCGCCATTTGGCGGCCGGCGCGCCGGAAGCGCTCTTCAATCCACTCGAGGAGATCGGCCCGGAACACGAGCTTGCGATCCAGCGCCGCGGCCACCGCCTCGCGGGTCACGTCGTCTTCGGTCGGTCCCAGACCGCCGGTGAGGATCACGATCTCGCTGCGCGCCACCGCCGCCCGCACTGCCGCCGCCAGCCGTTGGCGGTCGTCCCCCACCACCGTCTTGAGCACGACCTCCACGCCCAGGTTGTTGAGGTGCTCGGTGAGGAACAGCGAGTTGGTGTCCACCCGCTGCGGCGTCAGCAACTCGGAGCCGACAGCGATAATCTCCGCGTTCATCTACAGGAGCGGCTTGCCCCGGATGCCGACATCCACGCGGTAGATCGCGTTATTGGTGGCCACGATCATGGCCCGGGAAGGCGTAAAGGCTAGTCCCACGATATTGGGTCCGGAGAGAAAGAGCTCGGCGCGCCGGTCGGGATCAATCCGCACCACGCCTTTACGTCCCGCCAGCGACGCCGCCACGTACAGCCGCCCTTCAGCGTCGAAGGCCAGGCCCTGCGGCCGCCCGAGCCCGCGATAGAACACCTCGGTATCGCCCGCAGGCGAAATCCGGTAGACGCAGTCAAAGCTCGAGGTGGTCGGGCCTGTCACGTAAAGATAGCCGTCCGGACCGAACGCCAGGTGGTAGGCGGCAATCGAAGGCTCCAGGGTGGCGAACACGTAGATCTGGCGGTCGCGGCTGATCTTGAAGATCGTGCCGCTCCGGTCGCCGACATACAGGTTCTCGTCTTCGTCGAACGCCAGGCCCGTGGCGACGCCCATGCCTTCCACGTAAACCGTCATCTGGCCGCCCGGCGTCACCTGATAGACGATCCCTTCGTAGCGGCTGGATACGTAGAGAAGTCCGTCGCGGTCGAACGCCAGTCCGGTGGCGTTCATGATGTCGGATAAGAATGGCTTGAGGCTGTAGTTGAGATCAATGCGGTAGACGGAAACCGGCGTCTTCTGCCCGCGCGAACCGCTGAAGGTCGTGTAGATGTTGCCGTGGCGGTCAATGGCGGGATTGGCCACCGGGTGCACACCGTCGGCCAATTGCAAGCCGATCTCGCACATGTAGGTGGCCGTGCCTTCATCGCCGTTGCGCAGCACGACCTCCCCCACTGCAGCGCCCTCGGGCACGCGCACGATCACCAGAGAATCCGAGCCGATGATGATCGGCGCCGGCACGTCTCCCACCGTCACTTTCGGCCGCTCCGACCGGGCCAGATGCCTGCCGCGGATCTGAAGCTCGCCGCCGGCAATGGCCGCCGGAGGCGATATGGTCTCGATCACCGGACGATCCGCTGCTTCCTTTCGGGTCCCCATATTCAATAAAGATTGAAACATCCTGCTCCGAATAACACAAGCGCCCCATACAGGCCGGCCACCACGTCGTCGGCCACGATGCCCCAACCGCCCGGCAGCCGCTCGGCGTGGCGCACAGGGAAGGGCTTCCAAACGTCAAACAGGCGGAACAGAACAAACGCCGCCACGCCCGCCTTCCAGCTCAGGGACGTGGCTCCGGCGAGCGTCAGCCACTGGCCCACCGCTTCGTCCACGACGACCTTGGGCGGGTCCCGGTGCCCGCAATCCTGAGCCGTCACGCCCGCAGCCCACACCGCCGGCAGAAACGCCACGGCAGCCAGAAGGGCGAAATGCACTCCTTTCCAGCCGCCGTATCCGGTGAGGGCGACTGCCAGCGCCATCGCTCCCAGTGAGCCGGCCGTGCCGGGCGCCACCGGAGCGTATCCCAAACCGGCCAGCGTCGCCACCGGCATGGCAAGGCCCCGGGCCGCGCTAGCCGGCATGTCCGTCCTTCTTGTTCTCGGATTCTTCTTCCGCGTCCGGGACCAGGGGGGTTGAGATCACGTACTTCTCGGAAGCCCAGTTGCCCAAGTCAATGAGCTTGCAGCGCTCGCTGCAAAACGGCATGAAAGGGTCCCCGAACCGGACCTCCTTCTTGCAGATCGGGCACTTCATCGGTGAAACCCGGCCGCCGAGCGGCCGTCCCGGCCCTGGAGCACGACCAGCGCCGGCATCCCATTGCGGCGCGCCTCCGGCTCGATATCGGCCGTCAGCGTGCCGATCACGTCGTAATCCAAGGTGCGGGTCACGCGCAGCTTGCGGAAACACCCCGGCTGGGGCGGCGGTCCCTCGCAGTCGTTCACGATGCAGACGCCGTCAATCTCCGGCGCCTGCGCCGCCATACGCGCTTCCCACACCAGTTCGCTTTCGCGCGACGGCCCCTCGACCAGTACCGTGATCTCCCGTCCCGCCAGGCGGCGCAGATTCGCCCGCGAGATGCGCCGCTGAATCGCCAGCAGCCGCCGTTTGCGGTGGTAGATGGTGCGCCGGTCCACCTTGTCCGGCAGGCGGAAGCTCTCGCTCGAGTCTTCGTCGGAATAGGAGAACACGCCCATGCGGTCGAAACGCGCGGCTTCGACGAACTGGCACAATTCTTCAAAGTCCTGTTCCGTCTCGCCGGGAAACCCTACGATAAAGCTGGTCCGGATGGCGACACCGGGGATCGTGCTCCGGATCCGCTCGATCAGCCGCAGGAAGTGTTCTCCGGATCCGCCGCGTTTCATGCGTTTCAAAACCGCGGCGCTGGCATGCTGGAAGGGAACGTCCAGGTACTTGACCAGCGCTTCGTGGGCCGCGATCGTGTCGAGGAGCCTCGCGGTCACGCGGTTCGGGTACGCGTAGAGAAACCGGATCCATTTGGGGTGATCCGTTTCGATCGCCGCCAGCCGCTCCAGCAGCACTGCCAAACCGTCCCGCAGGCCCAGATCCTCTCCGTAGGAAGTGGTGTCCTGGCCGATCAGGTTAATCTCACGAACTCCCTCCGCAAACAGCCGCGCAGCTTCCGCCACCACGGACTCGAAGCGGCGGCTGCGGAACCTGCCCCGGAACTGCGGAATCACGCAGAACGAACAGGGGTGGTCGCAACCCTCGGCGATCTTGATGTAGGCGTAGTGGCGCGGCGTGGCGCGCAAGCGCGGGGTGAATTCGTGATAGAGATACGGCTCCACCGCCGGCGCCGGCTCGCGGCCCTCGCACACGGCCACGATAGATTCCAGTTCGTTGGTGCCCAGGACCGCGTCCACCTCCGGGATCGAGCGGCGGATTTCGTCCCGATAACGCTCGACGAGGCAACCTGCAACGATCAGCCGCCTAGCGCGGCCCGCCTGCTTGTACTGCGCCATCTCCAGAATGGTATCCACGGACTCTTGCTTTGCCGGATCAATGAAGCTGCAGGTGTTGATGACGATGGCGTCGGCTTCCTCCGGGCGGGACGTCAGCTCGTGTCCGTGCGCCGCCAGGTGCCCCATCATGACTTCGGTGTCCACCAGATTTTTGGGGCACCCCAGGCTGACAAATCCCACTTTCAAGGCTGATCGTCTCGGGGAACGGGAGATGAGAGTTTCTCTTTCAGGATAGCATGGGAACGACGACCGCGATGCCGAAATTCCGGGTCCGCAATCGCACGCGCGGCACGGTGCTCGCCACGGCGGTCGAAGTGGCCGCCTCCAGCCGCCAGCGCCGCACGGGCTTGCTGAAGTACGATTCCCTGGAACCCGGCCGGGGTCTCTGGATCGTGCCCTCCGAAGGCATCCACACCTTCGGGATGCGCTTTTCGATTGATGTGATCTTTCTGGACCGCCGGAAAAAAGTGGTGAAACTGCGGCCGCACATGGGGCCGGGCCGCATCAGCGTCTGCCTGTGGGCCCACTCGGTGCTGGAACTTCCCGCGGGCGCCATCGCTGCGACCGGCACGCGCCTCGGGGACGAGCTCGAGTTCGAGGAAGCAAGCGACACGGAGCAGCAGTCCCCGGCGGGGGCCTAGAGCCCTCCAGCCGCTACGCCGCCCTGGCTTCGTGAGGGGGGAGCTAGGAGCCTGCGGCCCCGGTTGCGAACGGGTGCCGCGCCAGCCACGTTTCCCCGCCGTCTTGCGAGGCGAAGACGTTGTGCGGGCTGACCGCCCACAGGCGGCCGTTTTCCGCGATCACGCGGGTGAAGGCTTCCGAGACCGGCAGCGGCGCCGCTCGCCAGCTTTCGCCGCCGTCCCGGCTGATCAGGATCTCCTCGCCTGCGATCAGCCCCAGTCCCGCCGGGGTGAAGCACACCGAGCGCAGCAGTCCCGGCACGGGCGACGCCTGGCGTTCCCAGCTACGCCCGCCGTCCCTGGTCCGGAGAATCAGACCGGGCGCTCCCACGATCCACCCGTTGTTCGCATCCCGGAAATAAACGGCTTCGAAGTTGTAATACACGCCTGGAACTGCAGTCTGCTCCCAGAATTTGCCGCCGTCTTCCGTGCGGAGCACGGTGCCGGTCCAGCCGACCGCCCATCCGCGCCGCTCATCCAGGAAGAACACGCCTTCCAGCGTGCTGGTCGTGAAGCTCGGCTGGCGCCGCCAGGTGCGCCCCCCGTCGCTTGAGTGGAGCACGACGCCTTCAGCCCCGACAGCCCAGCCTGACTGGCCGGCGAAGGCGACGTCGTTCAGAGCCGTGGCGACAGGTGACGCCAGTCGCTGCCAGCTCCGGCCCCCGTCGTCGCTTGCCAGGAGCAGACCCCCGCCTCCGGCCACGATGACCCGCTGCACGTCCATGAGCGCCACGGCCCGCGCGTCAATGCCTTCGGCCACACGTTGCGCCGACCAGCTCGCGCCGCCATCGTCGGAGCGGATCAGAATGCCTTCCCTGCACAGCAGTACCACCGACCCGCCCGCGGAAGCCACGTCACGGATCCAGCATCCGGGCAGCTCCTGCCCGCCTGCGAGCCCGGCACAGACCGCCACCGCCGCTATCGCCGCAACAATCCGAAGCATCGCCGCTCACCGGGGCTCGACCACCAGGAAGTGCGTGTTGCCTCCCCGGTTGATCAGCAGCAGGACCGGATCGGAGCCCGCCTGCCGCACGGCGCGCTCAAAGGCCGCCACATTCGTCACCGGCCGGCGGTTGACTTCCTGGATCACATCCCCACGGCGCAAGCCCGCTTCTGCGGCAGGACTGTCCGGGCGAACGTTGGTGACGACCACGCCGAAGGTATCCCGTGGAAGTCCGAGCTGGCGCGCAATGGCAGGAGTCAGGTCGTCCACGTCTACGCCCTCCAGGGCGCTGCCGCGGCGCGACTCGGCGCGCGTGCTTTCGCGCTCCCCGGGCGCCTCCCCGAGCGTCACCGGAATCGTGATCTCCTTGCCGTCGCGGATCAGGCGCAGATTGACACGCGTGCCGGGCGCCGTGCTCGCGATCTTGAGCTGCAGGTCGCGGTTGTCTTCGACCCGCTGGTCGTTCACGCCGATGATCACGTCGCCTTTCTGGATCCCGGCCTTGGCCGCCGGTCCGTCGGAAGTCACATCGCCCACCAGGGCGCCGCGCGCCTCTTTGAGCCCGAAAGCCTTGGCCACCTTTTGATCCACAGGCTGGATGATCACACCCAGATAACCGCGCACGACCCGCCCGCTTTTGACCAGTTGCTCCATCACGGGCCGCGCCATGTTGCTCGGGATGGCGAACCCGATCCCGACGTTGCCTCCCGATGGTGACACGATCGCGTCATTAATCCCCACCAGCTCTCCGCGAAGGTTCACCAGGGCACCGCCCGAGTTTCCCTTGTTGATGGCGGCGTCGGTCTGAATGAAATCCTCCAGCACGTTCGGTTCCGGCGTGATGCCGCTGCGCCCTTTGGCACTCACGATGCCCATGGTCACGGTCTGGCCGATGCCGAAGGGGTTGCCGATCGCCAGGACGATGTCACCGACTTCGAGCTTGGAGGAATCACCCAGGGGCAGGAAGGGCAGCCCGCTCGAGTTCACCTTCAGCAGCGCCAGGTCCGTCCGTGGGTCGGTACCCACAATCTTGGCCTCCATCTCGCGTTTGTCCGCCAGCGCCACTTTCACGTCCGTCGCCCCGTGGATGACGTGGTTCGCCGTGAGAATGTAGCCGTCCGCGCTGACGATCACGCCCGAACCCAGACTCCGCTCCCGGTACTCCCGCGGCACGTCGAAGCGCCATCCGAACTGCTCGAAAAAGTCGCGGAAAAACGGGTCGGAAAAGAACGGCGACGGCTCGCCGCGCGTCCGCACTACGCGCTCACTGTAGATGTTCACGACTGCCGGCAACACTTTCTTGACCACCGGGGCAAAACTTTCCCCTAAGGAGCCTGACGGCCGCTCGCTCGCGGCGACCTGAAACAGAGGTCCCGTGCTCGCTGCCGGAAGGAGCCCCTTCCTGGCGGCGGCCAGACTCCCCACGGCGCCGAAGGCTGCAGCAACGATCAGCGCCGCTACTGCGGTCCAACGTTTGATCTCCATACGTGTCTCCATCATTGCCGTAACTCCTCTACTCCATTTAATAGCGCCTTAATAGCGCCAGCCCTCTCTGGCCCGGACCCGGAAATCCTCACGCCGGTCGTTCACCACCTGAAACGCCTCCACCTTGATTTTGTGAAACCTGCCGTCGCGCGGGACCGTGGACTCATATACCAGACGGTACTGGGCGGCCAGCGATTGCATGATTCCGCGCATGGCGTCCCGGTAGGCCGTCTCAAAACGCGGAAACCAGGCCTGCCCGCCGCTTTTGTCCGCCAGCATCCGGAGGAATGCCTCCGCCTGATACAGATTCATTCGCGCCGTGTTGCCTAAGTACGGTTCGTAAGACCCGCGCAGCATCGAACCGGCTCCCAGAGCGTAGATCACCACGTTGGTCTGCTCGACCTTACGCCTGACTTCATCCAGCGTGTAGGCGCTGAAGTCATCGTAGCCGGAGCCGATGAAAATCAGCACGCGCCGGCCCGGAAGCCGCCCCATCTTGTCGAGCATCTCCCAGACTGCGTCGTAGGTATTGATGGCGTCCCACAACGGCTGGCCCAGTTCGGAAAACGCCTCCAGAATCCGGCCCCGCATCTTGGTGAAGTCCACTTCCACCTTGAGCTGGTTGGAAAACGTCGCCAAGGCGTACCAGTTGCCTTCCGGCGCCTCGCGGAAGAAGCCCTCGATGGATTGCGCGATGTCGTTGAGATACGGCCAGGAGGCCTGGCTGTGCTCCACCAGCAGCGCGATCGTGGCCGGCGTCTCCGGCGGCTCCAGGCGGAAGGGCTTGGGCTGTCCGTCCTCGTACAGACGGAAATTTTTCTCCGTCAGTCCCGTCACCAGCCCGCCTCCTTTTTCCACGGTTACGTACAGAGAGACCGTCCGCCCCTGTGGCGCGGCTGCACAAAGCAAGCGCGCAGCCGCAAGGAGGCACGCGGCGTTTCTCAGGAAGTGGGAAGCGCGCATATCGCCTCGATCTTGTCCCCGGGCTTGTACTCGATCTTCTCTGGCGCCGGGCAGCCCTGCTCGGGAGCCAGCAGGCTCGGGCGGCCTTTTTCTTCCTCTTCCGCCTCCGCGGTGACCTTGGCGAGCTCTTTCTTCATTTGCTCAAACGCGGCGCTCTGCCGGATCAATCCCTCCTTCTTCGGCAGGAACAGCATCTCGCGCCGGGTGTGGACCATGCGCTCGTAAAACGGCGGGTGCGTCCGAAACCAGCTCACACCGTTCACATAACCCTCGCGGGTGGCCATCTTGTCGAAGAAACGGATGAAGCCGCTCGGGTCGTAGCCCGCGTTCCAGGCATACTGCACGCCGAGCTGGTCCGCCTCCAGTTCGAACTCCCGGCTTACGCCGAGCAGATCGAGGCTGAGCACCAGCCCGAGTCCGTAGAAGCCGTACTGCAGGGCGTAATATGTGCCGATCGTCGCCGCTCCGCCGGTGAGGATCACGGCGGCAACCTGTGCAGCTTGATAGATGAGATTCGCAATGGTCGCTTTCTTCATCAGCCGCTGGCCGTGTCGCGCTGCGGCGTGGGCAATCTCGTGAGCCAGCACGCCCGCCAGCTGGGACTCGTCCTCGGCTGCCTCCAGGAGTCCTCGCTGCACGAACAGGAAGCCGCCCGGCAGCGCAAATGCGTTAATTTCCTTGGAGTTGAGCACCGTGACCTTGACGGGAACCCGCAGGTCCGAGCGCGCCGCAATCTTCTTGGCGAGGTCCGCCACGTACTTCTGCACTGCTTCATTCTTGACCTCCGGCGGCATCAGGCCCGTCTGGCGCATCTCCCGCACGGTGTCTTCGCCCAGCTTCACATCCTGCTCCTGTCCCTTCCCCACCTCTCGGAATCCGATGTCCTTGACGTCTCCGTACGGCCGGTTGTGATAGGCGCCGCTGGCGATTTCCTGCTGGATCTGCTTGAGTTGCGCCGGCCACTTCTCAATCAGGTCCAGTTTGGCCTGGCGGTTCTCAAACGCCACGGGAATGGCGTGGTTGGCCAGCACTTCGGCCTGGCTCTTCACCGCCCGCAGGTTCTGGATGCGGCAGTGCAGCTCCTTGCGTTCGGCATCGCTCAGCGTCGCCGTGCGCCGCTTGAGTTCCGCCTGGGCGCTCTCTAAGTTCTTCTCGTGTTCTTTGACACGGTCTTTATACCTGCTCACACAGTACTCGCGGGAGCGGCGCAGGTACTCGCGCATCTGCTGGATCTGAGCCGCTGTGAATTCCAGGCGCGGCGCCTCTTCAAACAACTCCTCATAGGACTTGAGGAGCGCCTCCCGCAAAGGTTCGAAAACGGCCGGTTGCAGGGGCACTTTCGGAGTCGCGGGTTGGCGGGGCTCGCAGGCTGCTGTTTGCAGCAGGAGCGCCGCGCAGGTCAGGCACGCCAGACCGCTTCGCAGCCACGGTAGTTCGGTGAGTTTGAGCATGCTGCTGCTCCTTGGCTGATCTTAAGACAGGTGTCTGTAAGGGGCAAACCAAGGCACCCGGAAGCCGGGCGGGCCTCTCGTCAGTGACGACGTATGCCCGGCGCTCCGCGTTGCAGGGGCGCGGCTCGCGGCGGCCTGGTCACCGCCGCCCCGGGGACGAAGGTTAGGATGAAAATGGAACTTCCTTTGATGCCCGGCCGAATTCTGGTGCGCGCCCCAAACTGGCTCGGTGATGCCGTCATGTCGCTGCCCGCGCTGCGCGCCCTGCGCCTCGGCTTCCCCGGCGCCCACATCGCCGTGCACGCTAGACCCTCAGTCGCGGATCTTTATACGCGCGAAGGCTTCGCCAGTGAGGTGCTGCTCTGCCACGCCCGCCCCAACCTTTGGGACTGGCGCGGACGGCGGCAAGCGGCTGCCGAATTGGCCGCCCGCAATTTCGACACCGCTCTGTTGCTACCCAACTCCTTCGACTCGGCGCTTTTAGTCTGGATGGCCCGTATCCCGCGGCGCATCGGCTACCGGAGGGATTTCCGCGGTCCCCTTCTCAGCGAACCCGTCCCCCCTCCGCGCCGCGGCGAGATACCGCCGCATCAGCAGCATTACTACCTGGAGCTCATCAAGCGGGCGAGTCTGGCCGGGCAATGGCCGCCTGACGGCGTGATCCTGCTGGATCGTATCGAGGAGGCCCGGCAAGCCGGACTGCGTCGCTGGGGCGAGCGCGGGGTCGAATCTTCCGTCATCGGCGTCAGTCCGGGAGCCGCGTTCGGCGGAGCCAAGCGTTGGCCTGCGGAACGGTTCGCCGAGGCTGCCGCCCGCCTGGCCAAGCTAACGGGTTGGACCGTGGCGATATTCGGATCGGCGCGGGAGCGCGCGCTCGGGGAAACCGTGGCGCGGACGGCCGCGGGCTTGGGCGCGCGCGCACTGAATCTGGCCGGTACCACGAGCCTGGCCGAGTTCATCGAGCTCGCGGCCGCCTGCCGGCTTTTCCTTGCCAACGACTCCGGAGCCATGCACGTAGCCTCTGCGCTCGGCGTTCCCACGGTGGCGGTGTTCGGGGCCACGGACCCGGAGGCGACCGGACCTGCCGGCCCGTCGGTGCGGGTGGTCCGTGAGCCGGTCTCTTGCAGTCCCTGCCTGCTGCGCGAGTGCCCCATTGATCACCGCTGCATGCGGGCCGTTTCCGCCGACCTCGTGGTGCAGGGCGCTCTGAAGCTGATTTCCTAAGGCACAGGAGGAGAATGGATACCCGCACGAAAATCTTGACCGCGCAACAGGCGGTGGCAACCGCCCAACGGCTACAGGAAGCGGGCCGCAAGGTGTGCGCCGTGACGGGCTATTTCGACCCGCTCCTGGCGGCCCATGCGCGCCGTTTAGCCGCCTCGCGCGACCACGCGGATGTCTTGATAGCCGTCGTGTGCTCGCCGGAGCGCCCCATTCTTGCCGCCCGGGCCCGCGCCGAACTGGTGGCGGCCCTTGCCGTGGTAGACTACGTGGTGCTTGCCGAAGACGGCCTGGTTGACGCGCTCCGAGGTGCAGGCGCCGCGGTCGAGCGCCACGAGGATCTCGACGAGCAAATCACCCGGGAATTGATCGCGCATGTTCAGCGCCGCCACCAAGGCACCTAGCGCTGCACACCGGATCCTCGTAATCCGGCTGAGCGCGATGGGTGACATCATCCACACTCTTCCGGCCGCTGCTACGCTCAAACACAACTTCCCCCACCTGGAGCTCTGCTGGGCCGTCGAAGCCCGGTGGGCGGTGCTGCTGGAAGGCAACCCCTTTGTAGACCGCCTTGTTATCGTCGAGCGCGGCATGCAGGGACTTTTGGGCACGCTGGCGAGACTGCGGGCCCACCGCTTTGATTGGGCTGTGGACTTTCAGGGCCTCGTCAAGTCCGCCCTGGTTGCCTCCGCCGTGCGCGCCGACCGCATCTTCGGATTTCATCACTCCCAGGTTCGTGAACGGCTGGCCGCCCTGTTTTATTCCACCAAGGTCCGAGCCCGCTCGGCTCACGTCGTGGACCGCAACCTCGAGCTCGCTGCCGCTACCGGAGCTGCCACGATCGTGCATGCCTTCCCCCTTCCGGAAGGGCGCCCGGAGGGCGACCTGCCTTCCGGCGGCTTCGTGCTGGCAAGTCCCTTCGCCGGTTGGACGGCCAAACAATGGCCGCTTG
Organism: Bryobacteraceae bacterium; assembly: GCA_035575135.1. Taxonomy (GTDB): domain Bacteria; phylum Acidobacteriota; class Terriglobia; order Bryobacterales; family Bryobacteraceae; genus JANWXD01. The sequence continues at coordinate 13,223 of DATLYE010000083.1, read as the reverse complement.
AGCATTACGGCGCACTCGGCCGGTTGCTCCGTCAGGGGTTGGGGCTGCCGCTGGTTCTGAACGGACCGCCGGAGGCCAAGCCAGCTCTGGAACAAGTCCCTCATGCGCGGTGCCACATCTCAGGTGTTGCCGGACTCATCCATGCCACCCGGCGGGCCACAGCGGTCGTGGGTGTTGACAGCGGCCCTATGCACCTGGCGGCGGCTCTCGGCAAACCGGGCGTTGCCATTTTCGGGCCCACCGATCCTGCTCGCAACGGCCCTTACAGCGACAGCTTCACGGTTCTGCGCGGCCCGCAGGCATCCATCAGTTACAAGCGCCGGGGCCGGATAGATGCCAGCATGCGGGATGTGACGCCGGAGGCGGTTTTCGAGGCGCTGGAAGGGCGCTTGGCAGCACGAAGGCGGTCGGCCGGTTCCGGTAGTTGATGCTCCGGCCCCGGTTTCCCAAGGCGTACGCCGACCGGGTCGCCCGGCTGCGTGTCCCCGCGGGTTTCCTGTTGGCGGCGGCGTATCTGTGGCTGGCGGAGCCGGCGCCCGGCTCCCTGATAGCAGGACTGCCGCTGGCTGCGCTTGGCATCTTGTTGCGTTCCTGGGCCGCGGGACACCTTGCCAAGAACGAGCAACTGGCCACCACCGGGCCGTACGCCTACGTTCGCAATCCGCTGTATCTGGGGACGCTGCTGACCGCCACCGGTCTTGTGATCGCTGCGCGGAGCCTCACACTGGCCGTGCTATTCGCGGCGGTGTTCGCAGCCGTCTATCTGCCCGTCATCGAACTGGAAGAGCAGCACCTGCTCAAGCTGTTTCCTGCCTACGCCGCCTACGCCGAACGCGTCCCGATGTTATGGCCGCGCCTGCGCGCGCAGTCGGGCACGGCACGCTTTCAGTGGAAGCTTTACTGGCGCAATCAGGAGTATCAGGCGCTTGCAGCGTTCGTGGCTGCCGTCGTCTTCTTGATCTGGAAAGCAGCCGGAAGTCGCTAGTTGCCCCGGGTCAGCGACCGGAGCTGCTCGAGTTTCCGCCACGCCGCTCCGGAGTCCACAGACTCGGCTGCAAGCTGCATTCCCTGGCCGAAATCCTCCGCGACGCCTGCGGCCACCAGCGCCGCAGAGGCGTTCACCAGCACGATGTCGCGCTGCGGCCCCCGCGTCCCGGAAAGCACGCTCCGCGCGATTTCGCAGTTCACCTCGCGGTCGCCGCCCCGCAGCTCCTCCGGCCGTGCCCGAGGTACGCCGAAATCTTCCGGCGTCACAATGCTCTCACGCACCTGGCCGCTGGCGATCTCGAGCAGTAGCGTCGGTCCGGTGGTGGTGATTTCATCGAGCCCGTCAGAGCCGTGCACGACGAAGCCCCGCCGCAACCCCAGAGCCGCCAGCGCCTCCGCCATCAGGCGCGCCGCTTTTTCGTTCGGGGCGCCCACCAGCTGCGCCGTGGCCCGCGCCGGATTGGCGAGAGGCCCGAGCAGGTTGAACACGGTTCGCGTCTTCAGCTCCAGTCGCGCCGGCTGTGCGTGTTTCATGGCCGGATGCAGTGCGGGCGCAAAGAGGAACCCGATGCCCGCCTCGCGGATGGCCCGGCCCATCTGCTCCGGTGCGGTGGCGAGCGGCACTCCCAGGCCTTCCAGAACGTCCGCGCTGCCGCACCGGCTGGAGATAGAGCGGTTGCCGTGCTTGGCCACCCGCGCTCCTGCACCGGCCGCAACGAACGCCGCGATGGTGGAGATGTTGAAGGTACCCGCCCCGTCGCCGCCCGTGCCGCACGTGTCGAGCAGTTCGGCACCGTCTTCGAGCCCCGCCTCCACCACAACCGCGTGTGCGCGCATGGCGCGCGCGAAGCCGACCAGTTCCTCGGCAGTTTCCCCCTTGAGCCGCAGGGCCGCCAAAAAGGCCGCAATCTGCGCCGTGGTCGCCTCTCCATGCAGGATGGCCGACATCGCGGCAGCGGCCTCCCCGGCGTCCAGATCCTGCCCGTCCAGCACGCGGTGGAGGAAGGGAAGAAGCGACATGCTATAGTGAAATCTTTGGCTTTTCTCGAATCCTAGCACGGCTTGCAGGCCCTGCGCCCGCAGGCTCGGCTGAAGCAGCATCCCGATGAAAATCCACGAATACCAGGCCAAGGCGCTCTTGGCCCGCTACGGCGTTCCCGTGCCTCGCGGCGAAGTGGCCTACACCGCCGAAGAAGTGGACATGATCGCCCGGCGGCTGGGCGGCAGCGTCGTCATCAAGGCCCAGATCCACGCCGGGGGCCGCGGCAAGGGCGGCGGAATCAAGGTCGCGCAGAGTCCCGCCGAGGCGGCTGAGCTCGCCAAGAAGATGCTCGGTATGAAGCTGGTCACTCACCAGACGGGACCGGAGGGCCGCATCGTGCAGCGTGTGCTCGTCGAGGAGACGCTCCCTGTGGCCCGGGAGCTTTATCTCGGCGTCGTACTCGACCGTGCTCAGGGTAAGGCCGTGTTCATGGCGTCGGCCGCCGGCGGCGTGGATATCGAGGAGGTGGCCGCGACCGCTCCGGAGAAAATTCTGAAGGAAACCATTGAACCCGGCTTCGGACTGGCGGCCTTTCAGGCGCGCAAGCTCTCCTACGGCATGGGGCTTGACGGCGCTACGGCTTCGGCGGCTGGCGCCGCCATGATGGCGCTGGCCCGGGCTTACGAAGAGCTGGATGCTTCCCTGGCCGAAATCAACCCCTTCGTAGTGACCACCGACGGGCGCGTCTTTGCTCTCGACGCCAAAATCAACCTGGATGACAACGCCCTCTACCGCCATAAGGATCTACTCGAACTGCGCGACCTCAATGAAGAGGACCCGCTGGAGGTGGAAGCTTCCCGCCACGGGCTGAATTACATCAAGCTCGATGGCAACGTCGGCTGCATGGTCAACGGCGCCGGTCTGGCCATGGCCACCATGGACATCATCAAGTACGCCGGAGGCAGCCCCGCCAACTTCCTGGACGTGGGCGGCGGCGCCAGCGCCGAGCAGATCCAGAACGCTTTCCGCATCCTGCTCTCCGATCCGCACGTCAAGGCCGTGCTGATCAACATCTTCGGCGGGATCCTCCGTTGCGACCGTCTCGCTACGGGTGTGGTGGCGGCCGCGCGCGAGCTGAACATCCGTGTCCCGGTGGTCGTTCGCATGGAAGGAACCAATGTGGAGGAGGGGCGGCGCATTCTCACCGAATCCGGCCTGAACTTCACCGTAGCCGAGAACATGCGCGACGCGGCGGAGAAAGTCGTGAGGCTGGCCCAATGAGCATCCTGGTGGATCAGAATACGCGCGTGCTGTTTCAGGGTTTCACCGGCCGCGAGGCCACGTTCCACGCACAGCAGTGCATCGAATACGGAACCCGGGTGGTCGGCGGGGTGGTCCCGGGCAAAGGCGGCACGCGCCATCTGGACCTGCCCGTCTTTCACACCGTCCACGAAGCCGTGCGGGCCACGGGCGCCAACGCTTCGGCCATCTTTGTGCCACCCGCCTTCGCTGCCGACGCCATCATGGAAGCTGCCGATGCGGGACTCGAGGTCGTCGTCTGCATCACCGAAGGAATTCCGGCCCTGGATATGGTGAAAGTCTGGCGCTTTCTGGAGGGCCGCAAGACGCGCCTGATCGGCCCGAACTGTCCCGGCATTATCTCGCCCGGAAAGTGCAAGATCGGCATCATGCCCGGGCACATCCACAAGCCCGGCCGTGTGGGTGTCGTCTCGCGCTCGGGGACCCTCACATATGAAGCCGTGGACCAGTTAACGCGGCTCGGCATCGGGCAGTCAACCTGCATCGGCATCGGCGGCGACCCGATCATCGGCACCAATTTCGTAGATGCGCTGGCCCTGTTCAACGAGGACCCGGAAACCGACGCGATCGTGTTGATCGGCGAAATTGGCGGCAACGCCGAGGAAATGGCGGCCGCATTTGTCAGGGAGCGTGTGCGCAAGCCGGTGGTGGGTTTCGTGGCCGGCCGCACCGCGCCCCCGGGCCGCCGCATGGGCCATGCCGGAGCGATCATTTCCGGAGGCACGGGGCGCGCCGAGGACAAGATCCGGGCCATGCGCGAAGCCGGCATCCATGTCTGCGAGACGCCGGCCGTGATCGGGGAGACCGTGCGCAACCTGCTCCATTGAGGACTTCATGCTCGAACGAACCCTTTCCATCATCAAGCCGGATGCCGTGGCCGCAGGCCGCACCGGCAAGATCCTGGCCATGATCGAGGAGGCGGGTTTCCGCATTCTGGCCCTGCGCATGCTACGGCTGCGCCGCGAGCAGGCCGAGGCGTTCTATGATGTACACCGCGGCAAGCACTTCTACGAAAGCCTGGTGCGGTTCATGACGGAGGGTCCGGTGGTCGTGATCGCGCTCGAGCGGGCGGACGCCGTCGCACGCCTGCGGGACCTCATGGGCCCTACGGATCCGGCCCAGGCCGGCGAAGGAACGATCCGCAAGCTCTACGGCTCCAACATCGAACGCAACGCCATCCACGGCTCCGACGCCCCCGACACCGCCGAACGCGAACTCCGGTTCTTCTTCAGCACCTCCGAGTTGGTTTGAAACTCGCTTGTGCGGCGGAACAGGCCCGCCCGGGTCCACCCGGGCGACCTCCTTCCGCCCGCCTGATTGCCGTGCCCGCTTCCGTGCGCGGCTGCCCCGGTAAGTTGCCGCCAACTGAGGATATCCTGGGGGCTGATTAAAAGAAATGGGCGTGAAGCACAGCGCTTCACGCCCCAGGGGAGGAGTGTGCGTTGCTTTTTAGAAACTCAGGCGCAAGCCGAAGCGAATCGTCCGCTGATCCTGGACGGCGCTGCGGATGCGCATGAAGTTGCCACTATTTACATCGGAATTGGGGTTGTTGAAGTGCGGCGTGTTACTCAGATTAAAGGCCTCCGCTCGGAACTGAAGGTTATAGCGTTCCGTAATGGGAATGTCACGAAAGACGCTGAGGTCGAGATTGACGACGCCGGGCCCGCGCAGGATATTACGACCCGTATTCCCGAAGCGCGCCTCAGTGACGGGAGCAAAAGCCGACCTCGGGAAAAATTCGTCCAGGCTGCCGATTTTCTTGACCTTAGGTACGACCTGGTCAGCGGTCTGCGTGTTTCCCGGAGCGTTGAGGTCTGCTCCCGAGGCAGTCACTGTGAACGGCCTTCCCTGGAATGAGGAGAAGATTCCATTCACCTGCCAGTCGCCCAAGATCCAGCGGGCCGCCCCGGTGTTGGCCCAGCGTTTGCCCTTCCCGAACGGCAACTCGTAGACGTAGCCGATCTGGAAAATGTGAGGGATGTTGAAGCCCGCCTGGGCGCGGTTGCGCCTGAGATGCGGCAGATAGTTGAACATGACGCCCGCCCAGCCGTCGTCGTCCGTCATGTTGATTGCTTTGGAGTAGGTGTAAGCGCCTTTGATGGTCAGTCCGTCCGCGGCCCGCCGGTTGATCGCCACCTGGAGCGCGTGATAGTTGGCGCTGAACTGGCCGTTCCAGAAGAGCGTATCGGCGGTGCGGCCGAACCGGGAGAAGAATGGCCTGCCACGGCTTCCGGTTCCCGGTGCGGCGGCATTCGCGTTCCAGTCCACGAAGCTCTTGACCGTCTGCGTGCCCACATATCCCACGTCCACGATGAAGCCGGCCGGCACTTTTTGCTGGAGGAAGAAGTTCCAGGACTGTACGTAGCCGCGCTTGAGCTCATTACCGGCGATCGTTCGCATGAGCGCCGTGGGCGGGAGAGGCACGCGGCCTGAACTAACATCCGGTAGAGGGATCTCGGGAATGCCTTGCTCAATGTTATTGAACGGCGTGAAGGCGTTCGGCGCCTCGTACTCCTGGCCGATCGTCAGCGGAAAGAATCCCCGAAGCGGACGGGCGAGCGGCATCGGGTTGTAGGTGATGCCGTAGCCGGTGCGCAGGACCGTACTCTCGGTGAGCCGATAGGCAATGCCGACGCGCGGCGCGAAAAGTTTCTTGTTCGTATCAATGCCGAGATCGCGCGGAAGCCCGCCCAGGCCGCCTAGCAGCACCTGGTTGGTGTCCTGGAGCCACTGCTCGATGCCGCCCCGGCCGGCGCGGGTCAACATCGGGTACAACTCGTAGCGCACCCCCAGGTTAACGGTCAGTTTTCGGGTCACCTGCCAGCGGTCGCGGAAGTACCACCCGAGCTGCAAATCAAACCCGGTCATCTTCTCGAACTGAATGCTCTTTCCCAGGGAGTTCGGGAGCCCCAGCAGGAACGCGGCATAGCCATTGAACTGGTTCGTGGGCACTCCCCGTTGGCCGGTGACCGCCTGATTGAAGCGGATCGTGCCTCGCGGTCCGGCGCCCAGTTCCGGCTGCCAGTGGTTCAACCAGTGCCGGACGCCGTCAAAACCCCAGCGCAGTTCGTGAGAGCCCTGGATCTTGCTGAAGTTAGTGGTGAAGGTATAGCTCTGGTCGTTGCGGAAGATCGGACTCCACCCTTCGACATTGCCGAGGCTGGTGTAGCCGCTAATGGTGAAGATCGGCAGACCGCTCTGCCGGATATCCGGTCCGTTGGTTCCGGGGATGCCGAACACTTCGGAACCGAAATTGGTGCCGAAGTCCGGCCCCGTCACAACCTGCCCCATTCGCGTCCAGCCGATTGTGGCGTCCCAGAGGAAAGTGGGCGACAAGGTCCAGGTATGACCGATGGTGGCCACCTGCACCAGGGTGTCACCCGTGCCGCTGCCGCCGTCGCACAGACAGGGACCTCCCGCCTGGCCGAGGCCGAACTGGCCGGTGACTTGAGCGTCCATTGCGCTGTACTTGCCCCAGATCTGGTGGGCCGGTGTCCGGTTCCAATTGATCTTCACGTCGTAGTTGTCCCGGTTCATCGCCTGGGTGGCCGAGTTGAAGAAATTCGAGGCCACTTCGCCGGGAACATTGGGAAGCGGAACCAGATCCTGAATCTTCCGGGTGATGGAGCTCTGGCGGCTCAACGGGATGACGTTGTTTGGGAACGGGGTCCGTCCCGAGCCATCGGGATTGCCGGTCGCCGGGTCGTAGATGGTCGTGTTGAAGCGACTGAAATCCCCACGTCGCTGGTCTTCGGTAGGCACGGTGAATAAGGCGTTACGGTTCACGCGCTCCCGGGTACCCTCCCAACCGCCGAAGAAGAAAAGCTTGTTCTTCCGGATCGGACCACCGAAGGTGAATCCGTCGATATTGCGGATGCTCTTGGGCGTCTTCGGGTCGCGGAAGAAAAAGTTCTTCGCTCCCCATTTGCTGTTTTCGTGGAACGCGAAGGCGGAGCCGTGGAACTCGTTCGTCCCGGACTTGGTCGTGACGGTGATGGCCGCTCCTCCGGCCATTCCCTGCTCCGCATCGAAGCTGGCGGTGGAGATATTGACGGTCTCGATCGTTTCAGCGGGCGGTACGTAGACCGTGTGGTGCGGCAGCCAGATGAAGACATTCGTCGCACCATCCAGCCGGGTGTTGTTGTTGTTTCGGTTGACGCCGTTGATGTTGGTCGTCAGCGCCCGGGCCGGCGTGTCGGTGATGGCGTTCTGGAAGCGCGCCGGCGTCGCACCGGGCACAAGGTTAATGAGGGTTTGATAGTTGCGGTAGTTGGAAAGGGGCAGGTTTACCACCTCCGGGGCGGCCAGTTCCGCGCGCACGTCGGATTTGTCGGTCTGCAGCGAAAGAGCCGCGGCTTCCACCGTGACCTGCTCCGTCACCGGGCCCACCTCCAGCTTGACATCCTCGCGGGTGACTACATTGATCGAAACGCGGACGCCGCTTCGGGTCATGGGCCGGAACCCCTTGGCGGTTACCTTCAGATCGTACGTCCCGGGCACCACGTTGGCGAACACATACCGCCCGCCGCTGTCTGTCGCTGTTTCCCTGCTCAAGCCGGTGTCCGTGCTGGTGATGCTCACGGCTGCTCCGGGGACGACCGCTCCTGTCTGATCTTCCACCGTGCCAACCAGCGATCCGTAAAGAACCTGGGCGCTGGTTCGCTGCGGCATCCCGAGCACCAAGACCGCGGCTATCGCAACCAGAACAGCCAAAGGCGCCAGGTAGGGCGTTTGTCTCCGCATGGTCTACCTCCTCTTCCCCTTATAGGCATACGCACCTAGAATTCTGGCGGTAACGCTGAAGGACCCAAATATTACAGCCGCCAACGTAATAATTCTAACCCCCGACTTTAGCCTGCAGCATGGAGGGAGGTCACGAGTCAAGTGGTTGTTCAAGATTTTACGCTTGCAAGTCACGCGAACGCGGGGCAGTGATGGCGAAGCATTGACGATACAAGTGAAAAAGACGATACAAGTGAAAAAGAGGATTCACTTGACAGAGGTAAATTTTCCCCTGATTCCATAACCCGCACGCCCAAGAACCCGAATCCGCTGGCCAAGGAGGGTTGCAATGCCCAGAAGACATTGTGTCGAACCCCTTGGCCTAGCGTTACTGTTTCTCTTGACGGTGATCGTGTGGGCGCAGTCTGACACCGCTCAGATCTCTGGCTTCGTGAAGGACGCAACCGGCGCGATGATACCCAAGGCGATGGTCGTGGTCCGGAGCGAAGCCACAGGCGCAGAGCGCCGCACCACCAGCAACGAGGCCGGCTATTATGTGATTTCGAATCTACCTCCCGGTTTCTACACGCTCACGGTTGAGGCGACCGGGTTCAAGAAGTTCATCAAGACCGGCAATAAGTTGGACCCCAATATCGCCACCACGATAGACGCGTCGCTGGAGGTCGGAGCCGTCACAGAAACGATTGAGGTGACTGCTTCAGTGATGTCGCTTCAGTCGGAAAGCGCCACCGTAGGGCGGTTGGTCGAGAGCTCGCAGATTCAAAACATGATGCTCAACGGCAGGAATCCCATCTGGCTGGCATTGCTCAAGGCCGGAGTGCGTAGCGGCAGCTCGCTGGCGACCTTCAACTTCACGATGACGACGCCGCTGAACATCAACGGCGGCAGAAACCAGGACTTTCTGATGACGTTTGACGGAGCAGTGGCAGTGCGCACCCGCGCCAACGGGACCTCCATCGGGGTTGCGAACGTGGATGCCGTGCAAGAAATCCAAATCCTGAGCGCCAACTACAACGCCGAGTACGGCCGTTCCGCCAGCGGTCAGGTTCGCATCATCACCCGAAGTGGCACTCGCGATTTTCATGCCAGTCTGTTCGAATACTTCCGCAACGACAAACTGGACGCTAACTCCTGGGCGCGAAACCGCGCCGGGCAGGATCGCCCGACACGGCGGTTCAACCAGTTCGGCTACACCGTCAGCGGCCCGGTTTATGTGCCCGGACACTGGAACACCGACCGCAGCAAATTGTTCTTCCTCTGGGGCCAGGAATGGGTACGGTTCCGCCAGCAACAGACCACGATCATCACGGTGCCCTCGATGGCAATGCGTCAAGGCGACTTTTCCGAACTCCTGAACCCCAACAATTCCTTCTTCCGGAGAACGCGTGTCGTCAACGATCCGGACACGAAGGCGCCGTTCCCCAACAACGTGATCCCGGCCAGCCGGCTCAGCCGGAACGGGCTCGCCTTTCTGCGCGCATTCCCCGAACCGACCCCAGGCTTTCTGCAGGGGACCAACAATTTCATTCAGACACGGCCGAACCCGCAAAACCAGCGGAAGGACACCATTTCCATCGACTTCAACCCCACCGAGAAGCATGCGTTTCGCTTCCGGCACCAGAACTTCAGCTGGAAAGCCGTGGACGCCTTCCGCTCGGGAACGGATCGAGCCGTCACGGATTGGAACCGTCCCAACAAAACCTTCTCGCTGAACTACGTCTGGACCCTCTCGCCGACCTTTGTCAATGAATTTCTGGCCACAGCCAGCGTGGACCGGGTGTTTATCAACGTATTTCAAGAAGGCGGCCGGTTCAAGCGCAGCCTCTATGGGATCGACTACCCCTATCTGTTCCCGGAGCGCAAGGAGATCTTCGATAAGATCCCCACGATCGACATCGCCAACTTCCAGGTTGTGGACGGCGGTCCCTACCCTGCCTTTTCCTCGGGTCCGATCTACGTGTTCTCCAACAACATGACGAAGATTTACGGGAATCACAGCTTCAAGTGGGGAGTCTCTTACGAACGCTCCGGCCAAAACGACTTCGATCAAATCAATGTTCAGGGCGTGCCCGGGGGTACCAATAACCAGAACGGGCGTTTCGTCTTCACGGACAGTCGGGCTGGTGCGCCCACGACAGGTTTAGCCGTCGCCAACGCGGCCCTGGGCCTGTTCGACACCTACGCCGAAATCGGCCAGCGGGCATTTACCCCGTACCGGGCCAACATGTTCGAGTGGTTCGCTCAGGACTCCTGGAAAGTGACGCCGAAGTTCCGATTGGAATTGGGCGTCCGGTGGACTTACATGACTCCGTACTACTTCAGTCTGTGGGGGAACATCGCGGTCTTCGACCCCCGCCGTTATGACCCCGCCAAGGCCGTGGTTCAGGATCCCGCCACCGGATTTGTGATCAGCGGGGATCGCTTCAACGGGGTGGTGATCCCGGGGAAGCGGTGGCCGGACGCGGCCCGCGGTCGTGTCGCCCTAGCGGACGATCGCAGCTTTGACCGCCTGTTCAGCGGCGGGGACCGCTTCTGGGGACGACGGCAATGGCGGAATTTCCAGCCCCGGATCGGGATCGCCTACGGGATCAACCCCAAGAATGTGATCCGTGCCGGTTTCGGACGCTTCATGGCGCGACCTGGCGTGAGCGACAACATCTTCCTGGGCGGCAACCCCCCGCTCCAGCCCATGGTTTCCATAGCCAACGGGCAGGCTGACAACCCGGCGGGTGGGCGGCCGTCCAATTTCCCACTGTTCTTCACTACTACGGATCCGGTCTTCAAGATTCCGGGCTCCTACACGTGGAATGTGACCTTCGAGCGGGAGATCGGATTTGACACGACTGTATCGGTCGGCTACGTCGGCCGCGTCGGGGACCACCTGGAGCGCGAGCGGAATCTCAATCCGCTTCCCATCGGTACCCTCCAGCGGCCGGAAAACCAAGGCATCAATGCAAACGTGCTGCGCCCGTTCAAAGGATTTGCGGGCATCGCGCTCGGAGAGAACGCCGCCCGCTCCGAATACAACGGCCTCCAAATCGAGGTCAACCGCCGTCTCTCCAGAGGCCTGAGCTACGGGTTCGCCTACACCTATTCCAAGAGCGAGGATAATGCCTCGCAGCGCCGCAATCGCATCTGGAATCCCTTCGATGACCGCATTTTCTGGGGACCCTCGGACTTTGACACGCGCCACGTCGCCGTGATCAATTTCATTTACGAGTTACCGCTTCTGCGCAATCGCCACGATGCCCTGGCGAAAGCTTTGGGCGGCTGGCAGGTGACGGGGATCGTGCAGTTCCAGACAGGGAGCCCGTTCACTGTCGGCACTGGTGACGATTTTGCCGGCATCGGCGCGGTCGGCGAATTTCAACCATGGAACAAGCTCGGCGACGCGAAACTCCCGCGTGGAGAGCGGAGGTTTTCGGAGGGAGCCGGAGACCGGAATTTCTGGATCCGCACGCTTGCGCCGGACGGCTCTCCTCTGTTCACTCCCCCGGCGCCGGGAACCTTTACCACGTCTCAGACCCGCAACACTCTCAACCACCCCGGTTTTCAAAACTGGAATGCCGCCGTGTTCAAGAACTTCTCCATCCGCGAAGGGCACACGCTACAGTTCCGCGCCGAGTTCTTCAATTTCCCCAACCATCCCAACCTCGGAGGCGTTACGACCGATCCCCGGAGCGCCACATTCGGAAAGGTAACCAGTAAAACCAGCGAGCGCAATGTCCAGCTGACGTTGCGATACGATTTTTAGCGGCGAAATTCGACTCGCCGACACTTTAGCGCGATTTTACGACTGGAAACGACGGCAGGGACCCTCCTCTATCTCTATCAGACTCCCCGCGGTGGGCAGGGCTCAGCCGCGCTTTGTGCCCTCAGACTCTGGCTCCGGAGTCCTGGCTAGGCGGACTGGTAGGACTATGCGGAGCTCGAAAATGCTGAAAAACCACTTGACTTGTGACCGTGCTCCAGGGTGAAACCTAAAAATGTGACGTAAACAGCTTCGCAGAATGCTCATGCCGGCCATTGATGCGTCACCTCCCCACAGTAAAAGGCGAACTTCAGTTGAGGAGGATTCTCGAGCCCAGAGGGCGAGAAAAGGTCGAGAATGAGTTTCAAACTGACTCAGCTGATTCAAGAGCATGGCAAACAAAGGCGCACGGGACGGATGGCTGGGGCTCAGGCGGTGGCCCAGCTGCAGCATGCGTACGATTCACTCCGGCCCGAGTCGCGTGAGTTGCTGGACGAGATCGTAGCGCGGCTGGGGGCTTGGTTTGCCCTGAGCGACGTTGAACGCTTGCGTGTCCAGTGCCGCCGCTTCGGGCGACTCTGCTTCGTGAGCTCTATCCCCTTACACCAGGCTGTCCGTATCTTCCACGTGGTGAAAAGAATGCTGTCCGCTTCCTTTGAGGATCAAGGCTGGCCCCCTGCCGCCCTGGAGCGCCTCGGCTCCCTGATCGACGAGCTCGTCTGTGACGTGGTCCGAGGGTATGAGGAAGCACTCATGGATGCCGCGGAAAGGATGCCGATGGTCTGCCGGTTGCTCCTGCCTGCGGCTATCGGCTATCCGGCCAAGATCGCTGCCTGAAATCGGGGCCAGGGCCACCCGGCTGCGGGACCCCATCCCAGGTGGATGACCGTGCCTTTCGAGCGCGTTGTCGGTTTCGGACTCGGTTCGGTAGGTGTGCAGGTGCTGCTGTGTCTGCTGATGTTGCATGCCGTCCCTGGCGCCGCCCAGGACGCGCCAGCGTCCGGGGTCGAACGAAATACTCCCTTTGAGTCAGTACGGCCCGCACCTGAGCCGGGACAGACCAAAACACCACAGCCCCAGCCCGGCCAGCAGCCGCCTTCACCCTTCGAGGCGCCCAAACCGGCCGCAGAAGCTCCGCCGCCCGCCAAAGTGGAAAACGTGATAGAAGCCATCGAGTTTCGCGGCGCGCGGCGCGTGCCGGCCGACACCCTGCGGGCCATGATCTTCTCCCGGCGGGGCGACAAACTGGATGAGGACGTGCTCCGGCGGGACTTCATGGCGCTGTGGAACACAGGCCGGTTTGACGACATCCGCCTGGAAGTGGAGCCGGGCAAGACCGGGCAGATCGTGCGGTTCGTGCTGCAGGAGCGGCAGATGGTGCGCTCCATCAAGTACGAAGGCATCAAGTCCGTGACAGTGTCCGAGATTCTGGACCGGTTC
>DATLYE010000082.1:0-32394 GCA_035575135.1 Bryobacteraceae bacterium | reverse complement strand
GGGCTGCGGTCAAAAACCTGGATGGCAATCAACGTTTCTTTGAGCTCTTCGGCGCCGCCGCTCAGCGCGCGTTCGACGGCAAAGCGCAGGAAGCGGCACAGGCGCTGGGAGCGCGAAAAGACGCGGCTGGCCAGCAGGCGCGCGAGCGCCGTGCGGATCGCGTCTGCCGGGGGCGGAGGAGACTCCGCCAACCGGCTAGGTTGCGTGGGTAGACTTTGCCCCGGCTCCATTTGCAAGTGACATCATCCCGTTAGACGTAGCGTAGCATGCGTCGTCTCATGCGGCTTGGGCGTTTCGGATGTAACGCCTGTGCCGTGAGGAGGCCGACTGCCCCACAACACAAAGACTACGCACCGGCGGGAGGGCGGGTTCCGAGATACGGCGCCCCGCAACCGGCAGGAGACGAGGAGACACTACGGGCGGAGCCGAGCTTGGCCCGGCATCCGCCCCAAGCCTACTGTTCAGTTTGTGGTTCCGGCGTCAGAAGTGGTACCGGACGTTGATCAGCATGCTCCGGCCGGCCACGTTGGTGAAGCCCAAGTTCATGAATGTGGTCAGATCTGTATTGGCGCTCACCGTATTGGCCGGGATCAACACAAAGTTGCGGTGGTTCAGTACGTTGAACACCTCCCACCTCAGTTCCAGGGCATGACCCTGCTCCGCCCAGGTCGGGATGCGCTTGGAGAGGGCCGCGTCGAAATTGACGGTCTTGCCCACCCGTTCGGTATTGGCGCCGAGGTTCCCCACGATGCCGGAGTTAGCCGGGTTGGCGATGAAGCGTGGCGTCGGTACTGTGGGATTCGTTCCCGTACGCGGTGCGCCGGCAGGATTGAAGCTGGCGCGCTGGGACAGGTGGATGGTGCTGATCTGGCCCGGTAGGATGCCGAGCGCGTTGAAGCTGTTGAAGATGCTATACGGCGTGCCGGAGGCAAGCGTGGTGGTGCCGGCCACGGACCATCCGCCCGCAATGCGCCCCAGCACTCCGCGACCGTCGCGGACATTCGGGAACTCGTAGAAGTAGCCTGCCGTGAAGCGGTGCGGCTGGTCGTAACCGGAACGCCCGCGATCATGGCGAAGGTTCAGAGGATTCGACGGGAGCGTGCGGTTTGGTTGCCCGCCGAGGATATCGTCGGAGTCGTTGATGAAGGAGCTCCAGGTGTAATTGGTCTGGAATTGCAGACCGCGGCGGAAGCGCTTGTCGAAGCTGATCTGCAACGAATGATAGACGGATTGCGCGTAGCCGTCCCCGACCAGGATGGAACCGCGGTCCGGGTCACGGCGATACGCGGTAATCACGCCGCGAGAGTCGGTGACGGGCCGGAGCGTGGGAAGCACAGCCTGGTATACGGCCGGGTTGGCATTGACGGCCGCCGCAGTGAAGCCGAGGTTAGCCTCCAACTCGCGAACCAGCTTGACGCCCCGGGAACCCACGTAAAAGATCTTCAGCGCGAAATCCTCAAAAAGCTGGCGCTCGATGCCGAGCGAGAACTGTTGCCCGTAGGGTTGTGCGATTCGTTTGTTGGGCGAGTACAGGCGCACGGGCAGTAAATTGGGGTTGCCGCCCAGCCGTACGAAGTCCTCCGGCGTAGGCGGGGAGGGGAAATTGGCCGGATCCCAAAGCCGCTGGCCGCTGATGCCGTCCAGCGTTACGGTCACACCCCGCGGATAGTTGCGAGAGTTATTGAGGAGGATGTTCTGGAACACCTGGTCGTACGCAATCGCGTAACCTCCGCGAACGGCAAGCTTGCCGTTGCCAGTGAGCCATCCGCCGCCCCGCGGTGACCAGGCAAAACCGAACCGCGGCGCCCAGTTGTTGATGTCCGGCTTGGCGTTGGAGAAATACCCGAAAGGTGCTCCGGTGTACTCGTAGCGCACCCCGAGGTTGAGCGTCAGACTGGGCCGCACGCGGAAGTCATTTCCGAAGTATCCGGCGAACTCGGTGGTGCGTGCCGGGGTCAGGCCGGTGCCCGCGTACTGCGAAAAGGATGCGTTACGGTCGAACAGAAAATCGGAGAAGCTCGGATAACTCACCGTGCCGCGAATGTTCGGAGCAAAAAAGGAATTCAACTGATACCGGAGGATGTGGGCGCCGTAACGGAACGTATGCCGGCCGCGGATCCAGGACCAGGTGCTGCTGAATTCGTAGAGGTTGTCGGTCCGGAACTGGGGGAAATTCGCATTGCCCAGCACCGGCAAGCCGCTGCCCGTAATACTGAACTGGGGCGGCAGGTTCTCGGGGAAGTGGAAGGAGCGGCGCCCGTAGACGGCGCGGTTTTCGGCCACTAAAGTAGGCCGGAAGACACGCACATGATGAATGGCGCCGTTCTGGTTCCGGCCCGCTGCGCCGATCTGGTTGAACTTCAGAGCGTTGGGTGTGCCGGGATCGAAGTCGTCATCAATAGCGTAGCGCACGGCGAGGTTGTCGCTGCCGCTCAACTTCGAGTCAACCTTGATGAAACCGCGGTGGAAGTTTCGCGCGTAAGGAAGGGTGCCCTCGGCCGTAGCCCGGTTGTACTGCTGGAGCGGCACGGTAATCGTCCGCCCGTCGGGCAGCCGCACATTCAGGTTGCCGCGCGCGGTGGGATCGTTGGCCACCGGGTACCAGCGCTTGAGAAAATCCACAGCCCCGGGGGCGAAGACGGCCTTGTTTTGCTCGAGCACCTCGTAGCCCTGCGGAGAGATCGTGGTGACGACGGGAGCAGCGCTGCTGCGGCGCAAGTCGAAATCGTAGCTGGCGAAAAAGAAGGTATGGTTTTTCTTGATGGGGCCTCCGCCGCTGGCCACACCTTGATTGCGCACGAGCACGCCCCGCGAACGCCGCAGCGCCTCATAATCGGAGCGGCCGGCGGCCTTCTGGGCGTTGAAGGTGCGCTGCTCACCTGTCGTCAGGGCGTTGTAGCCGTTGCCGAGCCACGTCCAGCGGAGAATGCCGTGATATTCGTTGGTGCCGGAGCGGGTGATCTGTTGCACCACGGAGCCGGAATTACGGCCGAATTCGGCGGAGAAGTTGTTGGTAATGATGCGGAACTCCGCCAGGACCTCCGGCGCCACGGTCTGTCTGGGGGTCGAAAGCGACTGGTCGTTGTTATTGGCGCCGTCAATCATGAAGTTGTTCGATCGGGTGCGCGCGCCGTTAACCACAAACCCGGAACCGGGACGACCCTGCTCGTTGGGCAGAGTGCCCGGCGCCAGCAGCGCGAGCCCGGTGAGGGTGTTCAGCCCCGGCAGCGCCAGAATCGCGTTGGCATCCACGCCCCGGCTGAGCTGCGCCTTGGTGGACTCAATCAGAGGCGCTTCCGCTTCCACGGTGACCACCTCCGTTGTGGCTCCCGGCTTGAGTGTGAGGTCTAAGGCTCGCTCGACCGTCGGCTCCACCAGGATCGGCGAGCGCACAACCGTCTCGAAACCCGGGGCGGAAGCCTCCACGGCGTAACGCCCTTGCAGCAAGGATGGCACGCGCCAGAACCCGGCCTCGTCGGTCACCAGCTCGCGAACCCATCCCGTGTCAAGGCTTCGCACCACAACCTTGGCCTTCGGAATCACAGCCCCCGTTGGATCGTAAACAGTTCCGCTCAGCGAGCCATAGATCGTCTGCGCGGAAACCGTCCATGTCATAGAGATCCATGCCAGGAGCGCACACACTGGCAGAAAAATTCTGCTCGCCACAGAAATATTCCTCCCGCTTTGGAATCTTGCTCGCACGACCGACTGCAACCCGGGTTCCAAATCAAAGACGAAGGCCCAGCGAAACATCTACACCCCACCGTGGTGCTATCCAATCACTAGCAAGACACTTAGCGGCTATGATGCCGCGTTTCCGGCACCGGCTCTCCACCTTCCGTTCGGTAGGTTTCCATTTTCGGAAGTTCCCGTTCCCGTAGGCCATAACCTCCACGCCGGCGATTGCGAGGGGTACGATGGTTTCGCATGGCCGTCCTCGTCGGAATTCACCCGGTACTGGAAGCGCTCCGGGCAGGAAGGCCGATTAAGCAGGTTCTGATCGCACGCGGCGCCGCGGGGGCCCGGCTCCGGGAGATCATCGAGCGGTGCCGCTCGGCATCGGTTCCACTGCGTTTTGAGCCACGCCAACTGCTGGACCGGATGGCGGGTGAGTCGCCCCATCAGGGAGTGGTGGCCGTCGCCGCGGCCCATCATTACGCGGATCTGGAGGATCTGATCCCGGGGGCCCGGCTACTGGTGGCGCTAGATGGGGTGCAGGATCCGCACAACTTAGGCGCCATCATCCGAACGGCCCACGCCGCCGGCGCGGGAGGCGTGATCGTGCCCGAGCGCCGCTCGGCGGGTCTTTCGCCCGCAGTGGTCAAGGCCGCCGCAGGGGCGCTGGAATACGTACCGGTGGCCCGTGTGGTCAACCTCAGTCGCGCTCTGGACCGGCTCAAGCAGGCCGGCTACTGGACTTATGGTTTGGACGAACGCGGCGACCGAAGCTACGACCGGCTCGAGTACGCTGACTGCGCCGTTTTCGTTCTGGGTGGGGAAGGCCACGGCTTGCACGAGCACGTGCGCAAACGTTGCGACTTTCTGGTTCGGATTCCCACGGCCGGCACCATCGCTTCGCTCAATGTCTCCGTGGCCGCCGGGATCGCGCTGTTCGAGTGGCGAAGACAGCGGTCGCAGAGCGCATAGTACAATCGCAGCTTATGCGTGTGGCGGCCTGGTTCGCGGTGGCGCTCTGCCCGGCCAGCGTGCTGGCGGCGCAGTTTATCGCGCACGCCCGGCGCGCCATGGTGGTGACGCGCGAGGCGCACGCCACCGATGCGGCTCTCGCGGTGCTGCACTCCGGTGGCAACGCGATTGACGCGGCGGTCACCGCCGGATTGGTTCTGGCGGTCACGCATCCGGCTGCGGGCAACCTGGGCGGCGGCGGATTCCTGCTGGTGCGGTTCGCCGACGGCCGGGTGCACTTTGTGGACTTTCGCGAGCGCGCTCCCCTCGCCGCTGGGCGCGACATGTATCTGGACGCCGAAGGAAAGCCCACACGGGACAGTTTGGAAGGGTGGCGCGCGGCGGCGGTCCCGGGAACCGTTCGAGGTCTTGAACTGGCCCACCGCAAGTGGGGGAGCAGGCCCTGGGCGGAGTTGGTGGAGCCGGCGATCCGTCTCGCCAGGGAGGGCTTTCCGGTGTCCTACGGATTGGCCCGGTCCCTGCGGCAGGCCAAGATCCTCGAGAAGTTCCCCGAATCGCGCCGAATCTTCCAGCGCGACGGCCGTTACTACGAGCCGGGCGAAAAACTGGTCCAGCCGGAGCTGGCCCGTACGCTCGAAAGAATCGCCCGGGAGGGTTCGCGGGATTTTTACGAGGGCGAGACTGCGCGGCGGCTGGCCGCCGAGATGCGGGCGCACGGCGGCCTGATCACGCTCGAGGATTTACGGCGCTACGTCGCGGTGGAACGGGAGCCGTTGCGCGGCTCGTACCGGGGCTGGGAGATCCTCACGGCGCCGCCACCCAGTTCCGGGGGCGTCGGCCTGCTGCAAATGCTCGGAATGCTGGAGGGCTCCGGGTACGAGTCTGCAGGCGCCGGATCGGCCGCCGCCATTCATTATGCAGCGGAAGTGATGCGGCGCTACTATGCCGACCGCAGTCGCTGGCTCGGGGACCCGGACTTTGCGCGCATCCCGGTCCGAGGCCTTCTCGATCCGGCCTATATCGCCGCCCGCCGCCGCACTATTGACCCTGACCGCGCCACCCCCAGCGACGCTCTGGATCCGGGAAAGCCCCCGGGGAGCGAAGCCTCCGAGACGACGCATTTCTCCATCGTGGACGCGCAAGGCCATGCCGTGGCAGTGACCTACACGCTCAACGGCAGCTACGGATGCGGCGTCACGGTGCCCGGGCTCGGTTTTCTGCTGAACAATGAGATGGACGACTTTGCCGTCAAGCCCGGGGTGCCCAATTACTACGGGCTGGTGCAGGGGGAAGTCAATGCGATTGCGCCGTCCAAACGGCCTCTCTCCTCGATGACGCCGACGATCGTGCTGCGGAACGGGCGGCTGGCTTTGGTGCTGGGCTCGCCGGGAGGACCGCGGATCATCAGCACGGTGCTGCAGGTGTTCCTCAACGTTGCCGATTTCGGCATGGACCTGTGGAGCGCCGTGGTGCGGCCGCGGTTCCACCACCAGTGGAAGCCGGACCAGATCGTAGTGGAGCCGGGCTTTTCGCCGGACACGCTGGCGCTGCTGAGGGCGAAAGGCCACCACATCGAGGTGATCCGTTCGATCGGGGAGGTGGCGGCCATTCAGGTCGCAAGCGGCTGGCTGGTGGGGGTGGCCGATCCCAGAGCCGAGGGCAAAGCCGCCGGGTTTTGACCGACCATGGAACATGTGCTTTCCACGCATCTGTACGTCAACCACCGTCTCACGACGGCGCTGTTGGATAAGATTCAGGCGGCGGGATTTCATGCCGTAGAAATTTTCTGCGCCCGCCAGCACCTGGACTATCGCAACCGGGCGCAGATCACTGAACTGGGTCACTGGTTCCGGGACTCGGGGATGGAGCTACGCTCGGTCCACGCCCCGATGTACACCGATGAGGTCTGGGGGCGCTCCGGACCCAATGCGGTGATCAACATCACCGAGACCGTGAAACCGAAGCGCATCCAGATGGTGGATGAGATCAAGCGGGCGCTGGAGATCGCCGAGACCATTCCCTTCCGATACCTGATCCAGCACCTCGGTGTGAGCGGCGAGGACTATGACGAGCGCAAGGTGGAGGCGGCGTTTACTTCCCTCGAAGAGCTGAGCCTGTTTGCGCGGCACCGGGGCGTGGCGATCCTGCTCGAAAACATTCCCAACGAGCTGTCCACGGCGGAGCGGCTCGTCCATTTTCTGGCCCAGACCCACCTTGATCTGGGTTTCTGCCTGGATGTGGGACATGCGAACATGAAAGAAGGGGTGGCGGAAGCGTTCGGGCTGATGCAGGAGCGAATCCGCTCCACGCACCTGCATGACAACGACCGCATGTCCGACAGCCATCTGTTCCCTCTGATCTCCGAGCAAGGCACGATTGACTGGCGGGAAACGATGCGGCTGCTGCGGTCCCGGCCGGACCAGTATCCGCTGCTGCTGGAGCTGCGCGAGGTTCCCGGGATGGCGAACCCGCTCGAAGAAGTGAAGCGAGTTTTCGAGGAGCTGGAGAATCTCGGAGAATGACTGAGGCGGTGACACCGCGGCGCATCACGATCGCCGAGGCGGCGCGCTACGTCGGCCAGATGGTGCGCATACCCGGCTGGCTTTACAATCTGCGCGAGTCCGGCAAGATCCTGTTTCCGCTGGTGCGAGACGGGACAGGAATCATGCAGTGCGTGGCCCTCAAGGGGCGCATCGCGGAGCCCGTGTTTCAGGCGATCAAGGACCTCACGCAGGAATCCTCGATCATTGTGACGGGCACGGTCCGAGCCGAGCCCCGGGCCCCGGGCGGCTATGAGCTCGAGGTGGCGGACCTGGAGGTCATCCAGCGCGTCCCGGAGTCCGACCCCTATCCCATCACTCCCAAAGAGCACGGGATCGAATTTCTTCTGGACCGGCGCCACCTCTGGATCCGGAGCCGGCGCCAGCACGCCATTCTCCGGATCCGGCATGAAGTCGTCAAAGCGATCCGGGATTATTTCGACTCGCATGGGTTCACGCTTGCGGACACGCCCATCTTCACCCCGGCCGCCTGCGAAGGCACCACCACGTTGTTCGAGGTGAACTATTTTGACCACGACAAGGTTTACCTCACGCAGTCCGGGCAGCTGTACAACGAGGCCACGGCCATGGCCTTCGGCAAGGTGTATACCTTCGGCCCGACCTTCCGGGCCGAGCGGTCCAAGACGCGCCGCCACCTGACGGAATTCTGGATGGTGGAGCCGGAGATGGCTTACGCCACGCTCGAAGACGTCAAACAGGTGGCTGAGGAGCTGATCGTGTTCGTCGTCGGTCGCGTGCTGGAGAACCGCCGCGCGGAACTGGCCACGCTGGAACGGGATATCTCCAAGCTGGAGGCCGTGCAGCCTCCTTTTCCGCGCATCAGCTACGACGAAGCGGTCTCTCTGTTGCAATCCAGGGGCAGCCAGATCCGCTGGGGCGACGACTTCGGCGGCGACGAGGAGACGCTGTTGAGCCAGGCCTTTGACCGCCCCGTGATGATTGACCGCTATCCGGCTTCGGTGAAGGCCTTCTATATGCAGCCGGATCCGGAGCGTCCCGAGGTCGTGCTCGGCGTGGACGTACTGGCGCCGGAAGGTTACGGTGAAATTGTGGGCGGCGGTCAGCGCATCCACGACCTCGAGCTTTTGTTGCGGCGGCTGGAGGAACACCATCTTCCCCGCGAAGCCTTCGAGTGGTATATCGACCTGCGAAAGTACGGCACTGTCCCGCACGCCGGCTTCGGCATGGGCGTGGAGCGGTGCGTGGCGTGGATCTGCGGCCTGGACCATGTGCGGGAGACCATACCTTTCCCGCGCATGCTTTACCGGACGCGTCCTTGAGCAGGGAGCATGCGCCAGTCGCATATTGCGCTCATCGGGGCGCCGCTGGATCTGGGGGCCGGAAGACGGGGGGTGGACATGGGCCCCTCAGCCATGCGCGTGGCCAACATTAACAGCCGGCTCGCCTCGCTCGGCTACCACGTGGAGGATCTCGGCAACGTGGCGGTGGAGCAGCCTGAGCGGGTTCCGGCGGGTCCGGCCCGTTCCCGGTATCTTCCCCAGATCGCCCAGACCTGCTCGCGTCTGGCGCGGCTGGTGGAGAAAGCTGCAGGGCAGGGCAAAGTTCCGCTCGTGCTGGGCGGCGACCACTCGGTGGCGGTCGGCACCGTCTCGGGAATGTCGCACCACTTGCGCCGGCAGAAGAAGACGCTCGGACTGATCTGGATTGATGCGCATGCAGACATGAACACGCCCGAAACCACCCCGAGCGGCAATGTGCACGGCATGCCCTTGGCCTGCTGCATCGGCATGGGGCCGAGGCCGCTCACGCACCTGTATAATTACGCACCCAAGGTGGATCCCAAGAACGTGGCGCTGGTGGGGGTGCGCGAAGTGGACCAGCTCGAAAAGCCGCACGTCCGTACTTCCGGCGTCCGTGCCTTCACCATGCGGGATATTGACGAGCGCGGGCTGCGTGCGGTGATGGAAGAGGCCCTGCAAATTGCCGCAGCCGGAACCGCCGGCTTTCACGTCTCACTGGATATGGACTGCGTGGATCCGCACGAGGCGCCCGGCGTGGGCACGCCGGTGCGAGGAGGTCTGACCTATCGCGAAGCACACCTGGCGATGGAGATCATCTGTGACTCGGGAAAGCTGGTTTCGATGGAGGTGGTCGAGGTCAATCCCGTGATTGACGAAGCCAACCGTACGGCCAGCCTGGCGGTGGAGCTGGTGATGAGCGCCATGGGGAAGCGGATCCTCTGAGGTTGCGGTGTGAAACTCCGGGTGGCGGTGCTCTACGGCGGGCGCAGCGGCGAGCATGAGGTCTCGATCCGTTCCGCCCGCTCGATCCTCGCGGCGATGGACCGGGACAAGTACGACGTCGCCGAATACTTCATTGACCTCGAAGGCCGGTGGCGTCCCCGTCCGATTCTTCCCGAGCCGGGGGCTAATCCGGGGATTGACGTCGTCTTTCCCGTGCTCCATGGCACGTTTGGAGAGGACGGCACCGTGCAGGGACTGCTGGAGCTGGCCGACCTGCCCTACGTGGGCGCCGGGGTGCTGGGCTCAGCCGTCTCCATGGACAAAGACATGATGAAGCGCGTGTGCCGCGAGCGCGGGCTGCCGGTGGTGGAGCACGTGGCGGTGACGCGCCGCTGCCCGGACCCGGCCGGCATCGAAAGTCTGCTCGGTTACCCCGTTTTCGTGAAACCCTCCAACCTCGGCTCTTCGGTCGGCATCTCCAAGGCCCGCAACCGGGCGGAGCTGGCCGCCGCCATGGACCTCGCGTTTCAATATGACCGCAAGATCATTGTGGAACGGGCCATTGACGGGCGGGAGCTGGAATGTTCCGTCATCGGCAATGAAGAACCCGTCGCGTCGCTGCCTTGCGAGATCCTTCCGTCGCGAGAGTTTTACGACTACGAAGACAAGTACCTGCTGGATCGCGCACAGTTTCGGGTTCCCGCAGAACTGGATCCGCAACAGACCGAAGAGGTGCGCCGCCTGGCTGTGGCCTGCTACCGGGCGGTGGAATGCGAAGGCATGGCGCGCGTGGATTTTTTCCTGGAACGCACCACGGAACGGATCTACATCAACGAGATCAATACGATTCCCGGCTTCACCTCCATCAGCATGTTTCCGCGGATGTGGGAGCACTCCGGCCTTCCCTATCCCCGGCTGATTGACCGGTTGATCGAGCTGGCTCTCGAGCGCCACCGGGTCAAACAGAACGTCCGTTACGCGCGATAGCACATGAGCGCTTGGTTGCCATCGTGGTTACTGCTGGCGATGGCCGTGCAGACCGATGTGGAGGAGGCCATTCGGCGGGTGGCCGAAGCTTATGCACTGGTCGAGCGCGAAGCGGCGGAACCTCCGGCGCCGGAGAAGGTTTTCTATGAGGGCCTGATCCCGGGCATGCTCCGCCGGCTCGATCCGCACTCGGTGTTCTTCTCCCCGGAGCAGTTTGAGCAGCTCAAACAGCTTCAGGAGTCGCGGACCAAAGGTTTCGGCAGCGTGGTGAGCGTGCTGCCCGGCCGGGTTATCGTGCTGCAAGCCCTGCCGGGTACGCCTTCGGCCCGGGGCGGGCTGGAGCCCGGAGACGAGATCCTGGCCATTAACGGCATCCGGCTGGACCGTCTGGACATGGATCAGCTCGTTGCGCTGCTGGGCCGCTCGCGCCAACACGAGGTGAAGCTCGACGTGCGCAAGCCCGGCAACGCGCGGATTCTTCAGCTCGTCCTCACGCCCGAGGAGATGGAGTCGCCCAGCGTGGAACGGGCCTTCCTGCTCAAGCCCGGAATAGGCTACTTGCGCGTCTCCTCCTTCGATGCGGAGACGGGTAAGCAGATCCGCGAGGCCATCGAACGACTGGGTGGATCTAAACTCGCGGGGTTGGTGCTGGATCTGCGCAACAACCCCGGGGGCCTGTTGCCGGCGGCGCTCGAAACAGCTTCCCTGTTTCTGGAGCCGGGGCAGACGATTCTTACCGTGCGCGGCCGCGCCGTCGAGGCCCGGGAGGAGAAGACTCCGGCGGGCACGCAACCTTACCGCTTTCCTGTGGCGGTGCTCATCAACGGCCGCAGCGCCAGCGCCGCCGAGATCGTCGCCGGGAGCTTACAGGATCACAAGCGCGCGCTGATCGTCGGGGAGCCGAGCTACGGCAAGGGACTGGTCGAGTCGGTGTATCCTCTTTCGGAAGGCACAGGGCTGGCGCTCACGACGGCGTACTACTACACTCCGAGCGGACGCTCCATCCAGCGGCCGTTACCCGAGGGGGCACTGGCTGACTCGCGGCAGCCGGGGCGCGGCGGTATCCAGCCCGATGTGCTGGTCTACCCGGAGCCCCTGACGCGGTTGCAGATGGCGCTGGATGCGAGCGGATCCTTTACCTCCTTCGCCACCGAGTATGTGCGGCGAAATCCTCAGCTCAGCGAGAAGTTCGAAGTGACGCCGGAGCTGCTGGATGATTTCCGCGTGTATCTGGCGCAGCGCAAGATCCAGCCTGGGATCGGCGAATGGTCGGCCGTGCGCCCCTGGATCGAAAACCGTCTCAAGACGGAAATCTTCAACCTCGCCTTGGGCGTGGCCAAAGGCGACGAAGTCGAGGCGCAGCGCGACCCGCAGATCCAGGCGGCCCTGCGGGCGATTCAGAACGGCGGTCGCGCTGCCCGTCAATAATCTGCGCGGTTCTCAGAGTTCGGCCAGGGCCGCTACCAGTGCGCCTTTGGCCGTGCTGTTTAAGGGCTCGGCGGCGAGTCGCACCTCCGCGAGAGAGACGGGCAGCGACGCTTCGCGTAATTGCCTTTCGAAGCGCTCGAGAAAACCCGCCGGCAGAGCGCTGCCGCCGCTCAGCACCACCGGCAGCGGGCGGCCCAGCTTCGGCACATTCCGCGCATCCGCAAAAGCGTTCTGTAGTCCCGCAATCACCGCCTGGATCATTTCCTGGTAGTAGACGGAAAGGGCCTGCTGGACCTGGCCCGTGAAACTTCCGTTGAAGTGGAACGAGGTCTCCTTCAGGATGCGCACGCGCGTAGCCAGTTCCCCGGTCACGGCCGCGGCGCTGGCGTCAATGAAGTCGCCCGCTTTGGGGACGCTGAAGCAGAACAGCGGCGCGGAAAGGTAAGCCAGACACACGTTGCACAGCCCGCCGCCGAAACTGATGCCGATGCCGGTGTAGTTGTTTTCCTCCAGTTCGGCATAGATGACCGCCAGACCCTCGTTGATGGTGATCACATCGTAGCCCATCTCGGCCAAAAGCTGGCGGAGAGCGGCCTCATGGTAGGTGGCGCTGTCCTCGGCGCCCAGCGGAGGGGCCGGCACGCTCAAGCAGAGTTTCTGCCGGTCGCGCTCGGCTCCGTCGGTGAGAGCGCGGACAATTTGTCCGATCAGGGTGAGACTTTCCGGTTCGGCGGAGTTCAGCAACCCGCCGCGCATCGGACGACGGGTTTCGAGGTGGAACAGATCGGCGAATTTGTCCGCTTCGCGGCCATAGATGAAAATCCGGCCGTCGCGGACGAGGTGTGGAATGCGCTCTTTGCGCAGACTGCGCTCCGTCATTCGGGTGAAGGGCACCGCCACAAAGGCGTTGAGATCCGAGCGGTAGCAAATCTCCGAGCCGTCGCGTTCGGCGACGACGATGCGGCTCGTGCCGACGTCCAGCCCGACGGCGGACACAGGTTCGGCATTGGGTTTCTTCACAGTGGTTTCTCCTTGGCGCCGCGCTCGAGCGCGGCCAGTGTTTCGCGGTAGCGGCGGGACAGCAGCCCGCGGTACTGCCTCAGGGTCATCCCGCGTGCGGCTGCTTCCTGCATCAGAATCTGCCCGGCCGCCTCCAGCCCCTGCCATAAGCCCGGCTGTTTCCGTTCCCGCAGCGGTTCGTCGTAATCGAAACCAAAGAGCACCACAGCCGCGGGCGGCCGCGTGTAGTTGTCCGGCAGGCCCAGCTCGCCAAACGGGAACCCGGCGGCCCAGTCGGTGTGATAGCCGATCCTCCGGTTGCGCGGGTTGAGCGACACCTGTGCGTGGGTCACGCAGTTCTCAGGGGGGATGCGAAACCGCGCGCGGAGCATCTCGGTGAGGATGCGCCCGGCGTGCACTTGGGCGGGCGTGAGCGGCGCCAGGCCGTTTTCGGTGCGGGTTTCAAAGGCAACGCCGAGGAAACTGTCGTTCAAGCCGAGGTACAGCCAGTTGCCATCGCTCCACGCGGACCACCCGGCGTGGTGAGCGACGTGGCTTTCGGGGACGATCCGGTGCACGCGGCCGAAGGGGTCCACCAGGAAATGGTAGGAACGGTGGCGGCGCACGTATTCCAGAAGGCTGAGGCCGGCCCGGCGCACCGCGGCGGTTTTCTCTGGCTCGAACTCCGCCAGGTGGCTCTCGGTGGAGTGAAATACGATGCCCGCGGGCTCAGTGGCCCAGCGGAGTGGCCCGGGTCCGGCGGCCGGGCAGGGAACGAGCCAGTATCCGCGTGGTTGCCCGGGCACGGAAAAGAGATTTTCAACACGGAGGCCGTTGCTGTAGAGTTCGAAATCCTCGTTGCGTTCGACGAGCCAAACCGTCGGGGGCGCCGGAGCCGGCTGAGCTGGCCGTACGGAGACTTTCCCCCCCGGCACCGTCTCTCTATGGGCGCTGGGCGGCGCGGGCAGCGCCAGCAAGGACCCGATCAGGACCGCGACACGCTTCCACGCCCTTGCTCGCCGCGGGCGGGTTCGGGCCGCCGAATCCGGCTCGAGCGCCTGCCGGAGGTACCGCAACCGGCACACGGGATCCGGAATCAGACGGGCGTGCCACTCTACGAAACGCAGCGTGCCCTCGTCCGGCCAGCGCCGTTTCACTTTCTTCCTTAAGAAAGTGCCGCGCGAGCCGGTTTTTTCTCAGCGCCAATGCTTAACTGCAGCGCCGCCGCCAGGCAGCCAGCTCCTGGGTGAGCCGTTCTCGGACGGTGAGAAATCCGTCGTTGGCGTACTGGTTGACCTTTTCGTGAGGATCGCTGCGCAGATCATAGAGCTCATTGGGCCCTTCGCCGTTGTTGCGGAGCACGAGCTTGAAGCGCGCGTCGCGGACCATCTCCGTGTTCCGGAAGTGGCCGAAGACCAAATTGCGCCACGGCTGATTTCGGGGCAGCGGCCGGTTGGTGGTCAGGGCGAAGTAGCTGCGGCCGCAGAGGTTTCGGTTGGCGGGAATCGAGATGCCTACGGCTTCACACACGCTCGGCAGAAAATCGTAAAAGCTGACCAGTTCCGGGCGTGTGGCCTGCGCCGGGATTTTGCCCCACCAGCTCCAGATCATCGGCGTTTTCACCACTTCCTCGTACATGTTGATCGGATCGGAGGCGTGCCCTTTGCTCCAGAGCCCGTGCCGGCCGAGCAGGAAACCGTTGTCGCCCGTGAAGATCACCAGCGTGTTCTCCCGCAGGCCCATGCGCTCGATGGTGCGCATCAATGCCCCGACCTGATCGTCCAGCGCCGTCACAGCCGCCGCGCACTTTCGGAGGTTGCCGACGATATCGCTCAGGTACTCTTTCTCGCGGAGGGCATTGGGCGCCGGAGGCTCCCAGCCGATCGTCTCAAACCGGACGTCCGCGTACATGTCGTAGTACTTCTGCGGATGACCCTCGTAGGGTACGTGCGGGTTCAGATGGCTCACCACGAGGAAAAACGGCGCGTCTTTGCGGCGGCTTTCCAAAAATTCCAGGGCGCGGCGCGTGAGGATCTCGGCAAGATAGCCCTGCTCCTGGACAATCTCACCGTTACGGCTCAATCTCGGGTCCTGATAGGGGCTCGAGCCGCCGAGCAGCGTGCACCAGAACCGGTAGCCGTGCTGCGGCTTGGCGTCGTCGCCCATGTGCCATTTGCCGACGTAGCCGCAATCGTAGCCCGCGGCCGCCAGCAGATCGGAGAGCATGATCTCGTCGCGGAAAGAGGCCGGCGGCTCGGCTTGTCCCTGCGGAGGATTCTCGACCGGCTTCGCCGTGAGGAAGTCGTGGATTCCGTGCTGGCGTGGCACACGCCCCGTGAACAACGTGGCGCGACTCGGCGAGCAGATGGGCGTGCAGACGTAATTGTTCAGGAAGCGCACGCCGGTTCCCGCGAGCACATCAATGTGAGGCGTGCGAATTTCCCGGTTGCCGTAACAACCCAGCATCCAGGCCGCGAGGTCATCGGCGAGGATGAGCAGAACGTTCGGGCGTTGCGCGGCGCGCCGCTCTTGTGCCAGCGCCGGCAGGGCGCTGGCAGCCAGAAAACTCCTCCGGGTCAATGCCATCTCGCTACCAGATTATCCGATCCGGCCCGAATGGCCGTTATTCCGGTTTGAGGGAGCGCTCCATGAGTTCGCGTATGGCTTCCCGGGGCGGCTTGCCCTGCCGGAGCATCTGGTACATCTGCTGGGTGATGGGCATCTCGACGCCGTGGCGGCAGGCCAGCTCGACGGTGGCCTCCGTCGTGCGGATTCCTTCGGCCACCATGCGCATGGACGACACGATCTCCTCCAGTTTCTCGCCACGTCCCAGACGCACGCCGACGCTGCGGTTGCGACTCAGCTCGCCTGTACAGGTGAGCACGAGGTCGCCCAGCCCGGCCAATCCTGCAAGGGTTCGGGACTGTCCGCCGAGGGCTACGGCCAGACGCGTGATTTCGGCGAGCCCGCGGGTGATCAGCGCCGCCACACTATTGCTGCCCAGCCCGAGTCCGCGGCAGACCCCGGCGGCGATGGCAATGACGTTTTTCACAGCGGCGCCGATTTCGACCCCTGTCGGATCCGAGTTGGTATAAAGCCGGAACGTAGGACCGGAAAAGGCTACCTGGATGTTCCGGGCAAGTGTCTCATTCTCGGAGGCGATGACTACGGCCGCCGGTTCCCCGCGGGCAATCTCAGGGGCGAAGGTCGGCCCGGAAAGCACGGCGACACTGGGGTCGAAACGTTGGCCCACCACGGCGCGGATGACCTGCGACATGCGCAGCAGCGTGCCTTGTTCGAGGCCCTTCGTTGCGCTCACCAAGACCATGGAAGGCGCGAGATAGGGGAGCATCTCGCCATAGAGCCGCCGGGCGTGGTGGGAGGGCATCGCGCCGACGACGATGTCGGCGCCTGCCAGCGCCTCGGCGTAGTCTGTGGTGATTTCGACTTTATCGGGAACGCGAACCCCGGGAAGATAGAGTTCGTTTTCGCGGCGCGCGCGGAGCGTCGCGGCCAGGTCCTTCTCGTACACCCACAACCGGACGCGCTCAAACCGCGGCGCCAGCACGATAGAGAGCGCGGTGCCCCAGCCTCCCGCCCCGATGATGGCGAGGGTCCTCACGAGCGGCGGCCCCCGAAAGAGAATACGTGCTCGGTGCCCTCCCGCAGCCGCGCGATGTTGGACTTGTGCCGCCACACGATGAAGGCGCCGGCGGCGAGGGAGGCGGCGAACACGGGCAGGGGCGGGTGCGCGAGGAGCCATACCGCCAGAGGGAGGCAGGCTGCGGAGACGATCGAGCCCAGGGAAACGTAACGCGTCACTGCCACGACGACGACAAAGACAGGCAGCAGTGCCGCCAGAGAGACCGGAGTCAGACAGGCGAAAGCGCCGACGCAACTGGCTACGGCCTTGCCGCCCTTGAAGCGGAGGAACACCGGGAAGGCATGTCCGGCCATCACGGCCAGAGCGGCCGCGCTCATCCACCACGGTGAAGAACCCGTGAACTGCCCCGCCAGCCATACTGCCACGTAGCCTTTGGCGATATCGAGCGCGAGCGTAGCCATCCCGGCCAGCCGCCCGGCAGCCCGCACGACGTTGGTGGCCCCGATGTTGCCGCTTCCCACCGTACGCACGTCGCGCCCGCTCGTCCATTTGACGAGCAGATAACCGAACGGGATTGCCCCGGCCAGATAGGCGAAAACTATGCTATAGAAGCCGCGCATCAGACCACGAAGGGGAACTCAAAGAGCTTAGTGTAGACCGAACCGGAGGGGGTGAGGCGACTCTCGTAAAGGTGGAACCCCTCGGCCAGGAATGCGCCGAAGCGATCCGAGTCGAGGGCGGCCACCTCGCGGCGGAGCGCGGCCAACGGCACGGGTTCTTTGATGCGCGCCAGAGTCAGGTGAGGAGAAAACGGCCGCGACTCTTTAGGAACCCCGAGCGCAGCGAGGGCTTCTTCGGTGTCCCGTGCCAGGCTCTCCAGGCCGTCTCCGTGCACGCCCGCCCAGAATACGCGCGGATGGTGGGGGTTGGGAAACCAGCCCAGTCCGCGCACCTCGATCCGGAAGGGCTCCCGGCGAGGGAGCGCCCGCAGGGCGGCCGTGAGCTCCTCCAGGCGTTCGGCAGGCCATTCGCCGATGAACTTCGTCGTGATGTGCAGGTTTTGCGGCGGGCTCCACTTCAAAGGCGCAGCGGGTCGCAGGCGGGCGAGCAACTGGTCAAGACGGACCGTCACTTCGTGCGGCAGGCTGATTGCCGTGAACAATCGCATGCGTGTCGCTGTATGCTGGTGGTTGCCGTAGCTCATTGTCGGATGAACCGGTTCGGAGTTGCAATCGGACGCGACGGCGAACTTCCCCTGGAAGAGATCCTGGAAAGCTCCCGGGTGCTGCCGCGGAGCTTTTATGAACGGCCGACGGTGGAGGTGGCCCGCGACCTGCTGGGCAAGATCCTGGTCCACGGCCGGACGGCGGGCCGCATTGTGGAAGTCGAGGCGTACCTGGGGGAGCAGGACCGCGCGGCGCACGCTTGGCACGGCCTGACGCCGCGCACCCGCGTGCTGTATGGGCCGCCGGGCCATGCCTACGTGTACTTCATCTACGGGATGTACGAGTGCCTCAACCTGGTGGCGGAGCCGGAAGGCACGCCGGGGTGTGTGCTGATCCGCGCGCTCGAGCCGGTCTCGGGGCTGGATCTGATGCGCCGCAGGCGTCCCGGTGTACGATCCCTCCAGGAGCTGGCCTCCGGCCCGGGCAAGCTCACCCGGGCGATGGGCATTACGCGGCGGCTGAATGGTGCAGATGTCACCCGCGGTCCCCTGACCGTGCGCGCGCTGGAAGATCGGCCGGACTTTCAAATAGGCGTCAGTCCCCGCATCGGGATTCGCCATTGCACCGACTGGCCGCTACGGTTCTACATCGAGGGGAATCCGTGTGTCAGCGCGACCGGACGTAAGCGGATGCATCCTCGCGATTTGTGATGAGCCTGGATTCGCCGGCTCGAACGCCCGCCGCCTCGCCACAGGCGTGCTATTTTCGGGGTATGCTCAAGCCGACCATCTTTCGCGAGTACGACATTCGGGGCATCGCCGAGACGGAACTGCGAAGTCCGGACGTCGAGGATCTCGGCCGGGCGATCGGCACCTATTTGCGGCGGCACGCCGGCGCACAAATCAATCTCGGACGTGACTGCCGGCTGAGCTCCGCCCGGTTGCGGGATGCTCTGGTCGAGGGCTTGACGGACGCAGGCTGCCACGTGACCGATCTGGGGGTGATCCCCACTCCGCTGCTTTACTTTTCGGTGTTCCATCTCAAAGCCGAAGGCGGAGTCATGATTACGGGCAGCCACAATCCGCCCGAGTACAACGGCTTCAAAGTCATGGCCGGAACCACAACCATCTACGGCCACCAGATTCAGGAGGTTCGGGAGATCTACGAGGACCGCGACTTCGTCAAAGACCCGGGCTCGGTGCGAATCTATGACATTGTGACGCCGTACGTGGAGGACATCACCTCGCGGGTCAGGCTCAGCCGCCGTGTCAAGGTCGTCTTCGACGCCGGCAACGGAACGGCCGGGCCGGTCGTGCACCGTCTCGTGGAACGACTGGGTTGCGACGCGGTGGAGCTGTTCTTCGAGATGGACGGCAACTTTCCAAACCATCATCCGGATCCGACGATTGAAAAGAATCTGGACGCGCTGATCCGCGCCGTAACCGAACACGGAGCCGAACTGGGAATCGCGTTCGACGGCGACGCCGACCGGATCGGGGCGGTGGATGAGAAGGGCAATATCGTCTGGGGCGATCAGTTGATGCTCATCTTCGCCCGCGAAATCCTTACGCGCAAACCCGGTGCGACCTTCATCGGGGAAGTGAAGTGTTCGCAGGTCATGTATGACGAACTGCGCCGTCTGGGAGGCAATCCGATCATGTGGCGCACCGGTCATTCGCTGATCAAAGCGAAGATGAAGGAAACCAAAGCGGAGCTGGCGGGGGAGATGAGCGGGCATATCTTCTTTGCGGACCGCTACTATGGCTTCGACGACGCCCTCTACGCCGCCTGCCGCCTGCTCGAAATCGTCGCCGCTTCCGGAAAACCTCTGTCGGCGCAGCTGGAGGGGCTGCCCAAGATGGTCAGCACCCCGGAGATCCGCGTGGACTGTCCCGACGAAATCAAGTTCGAGGTGGTCGAGCGCGTCGCCGAACACTTCAAGAGGACTCATCCCGTCGTGGACGTGGACGGGGTACGCGTGCTTTTCGACCACGGATGGGGTCTGGTGCGCGCTTCCAATACGCAGCCGGTGCTGGTCCTGCGTTTCGAAGCCGCAAACAAGGAGCTATTGGAGCAGTACCGGCGCGAGGTCGAGCAGGTGCTGGAACAGGCACGCGCCCAAGTTTGATCGGGACTCAGATCGTCGAGACAACCACCAATGCCGCGAGGTTCCACAGCGCCAGCACGGCGTAAAACCAAGTCACCCGCTGAAGGAGCGTGACCCTGCCGAGTCTCCAGCAGCAATAGGCCAGGCCGACGGCAGCAAGCTTTGCCAGCGCCAGGGCCGCAAGCCGCGAAGGCATCAGACCCAGAAGCAGCCGTATGAGGGGGTTGGCTTCCTCGACGCCGTGGGCCAGGAAGGCGAGCGTGGTCAGCAGGTCTACGAATTGGAGATACACGAACTGGAGAAACACGCTCACATCCGGCTCCGCGCGGGCCGGCGTCCTGTTGCCGGACCGCTATGCTCGTTCCCAGAATAAGGCCGGAGCGGATCGGAGTAAAGCCCTCAGGCGCAGGTTGCCGTACTGGGAAAAACGGAATAGTACGCCGGCGGCCGGCGCTAGTCCTCGCTGCCGAACAGATTTGTGATGGAGCCCAACCCGCTCCGCTCGTCCCCGCCGCTGCGCACCGGCATCAGCTCCCGGCGCATTTTCTCCAGGGTCATGCTTTGCACGATGACGCGTCCCGGTCCGGTGAGCGTGGCCAGAAACATGCCCTCGCCGCCGAAGATCCACGTCTTGATGCCCCCGGCAAGCTGAACGTCGTACGTTACAGATGTGTCGAAGGCCACCACGCATCCGGTGTCAACCTGCAACGTCTCACCCGGCTGGAGCTCAAACTCCACGAAGTCGCCGCCGGCGTGGATGAACACCGTACCGGGGCCGGTGAGCCTTTCCAGGATGAATCCCTCACCGGCGAAAAATCCCGCGCCCACGCGTTTAACGAATTCAATTCCCACTTGAACGGTGTCCTGGGCGCACAGGAAAGCATCGCGCTGGACGAGCACGCTCTGACCCGGAGCGAGTTCGAACGCCTGGATCCGGCCCGGATAGCTGCCGGCGAAGCCTACTTCCCCAGGCGAATCCGCGCGGAAGTACGTCCAGAAGAGCGACTCTCCCGCCAGCTTGCGTTTGAGCGCGCCGAGCAGCTTGCTGCCCAGCCCCGCGCCGCTCATGCGGGAGTCCCACTGCACGTTGGCCGTTTTGTAAAGCATCTTGCCGGCCTCGGCATAGATCTCCTGACCGGGCTTGAGGCGGATGCGCACCACTTGCAGGTTGTCCCCGTGAATGGTGTACTCGAGCGGCTGCGCGACCGCCGTCTGGAGAGCCCCTGCGGGTTTGCCGCAACTCGGACAAAACCGGGCTTCGTCGAGCATCTTCGCTCCACACTGGGTGCAATACGCCATAAACCGAAAGTGTACCTCCGCCGTATGTTATCAATGAGGATAAACGCACACCATGTTAAAACGTTCCGTTCTTGTTTTTTCGTGCGCCTTCCTGGCGGCGGCGGTCTTTTCGCGCGAGATCCCCACGGTATGCGGAACGCACCGGGAAAAAGCGACGGAACAGATCTACCTTCATGGTGTCTCCCAGAGGATCCGCGCCAAGGGGCCGATCGAGCTTCTCGCAGCACAGCCCAGGCCCCGGGCCCAAGACATCGGCAACATTGCCGTCCTCGAAGACAACGGCGACCTCGTGCTGCGCGCGAACGCGTTCAACCTGAACGGACGTACGGTGACGTTTCAGCCGCTGGATGGGAACGCCACCCGTTACAGATTCCAAACCGGGGCTGACACTTACGACGCACAGGCCGCATCGGCGGGCTCTCCGCTTGACGGTTTGGGGGACGATGACGCGCGCCTGGTTCCCCTTCCGTTCACCTTTCCGTTTTACGGCTCCTCCTACAGTCAGGTTTTCGTCAACTCGGACGGCAATCTGACCTTCGGCGAAAGCGACACCGCCTCGACCGACAGGTCGCTGGGGCGCATGACAGCCGGACCGCCGCGGATTTCGGCATTGTTCCGGGATCTGGACCCGTCCCAGGTGCCACAGTCGGTGCGGGTGCGTTCCGAGGCCGGACGCTTCGTAGTGAGCTGGGTTTCGGTACCAGAGTACCGGGAGTCCGGCACGGGCCCGCTGCAAACGTTTCAGCTCCGGCTGTTCCCGGACGGCCGCATTGAGTTCGCCTACAGCTCCATCACGACGCAGGAGGCGGTTGTGGGAATCTCTCCGGGGCGCCGGCAGGGGACGACGTCGCTGGTGTCGTTCCTCGGCGGCTCCACCAGCGAGTTCACGGGCACGGTGGCCGAGGTGTTTCGAGCCGGCTCGAGCGAGATCGACATCGTGGCGGTGGCGCGCCGTTTCTACGAGACGCACGACGACGCCTACGACTACCTCGTGATTTTCAACAACGCCGGGATTCGTGCGTCCGCGGGCGCCGTGGCCTTCGAAGTGACGGTGCGGAGCAACCGCACGGGCATCGGAGAAGAGCAGGTGGATTACGGCCCCGTATTTGGCTCCCCGGCCCGCTTGCAGGCCGTGATGAACATGGGTCCGCTCGACCAATACCCCGGGGATCCGTACGCACCGATTCCGGGCCGCGGTTCCGTTACAGGCGACACGGCGATGACCGTGCTGGGGCACGAAGCCGGCCATCTGTTCCTCGCTTTTGTGAGTTACCGTGATCCGAACAACCCCTCGGCCCGGCCGATGCTCGGAGCACAGCAGGCGCACTGGAGCTTCTTTTTCAACTCGGATGCTTCCCTGCTCGAGGGAAACCGCATCCGCGACAACGGAGCCCAGTCGGCGCTGCGCTTCACCACCGTAGCGACAGTGGAGGGTTTTTCGCCCCTCGATCAGTACCTGATGGGCTTGCGCGCCCCCGAAGAGGTGACGCCTCCCCACGAATTGTTTGTGGTGAACGGCGCCGGCATCAACCGGACTTCCTCGAGTCTGCCGGAATCGGGCGTGAGCTTTAACGGCAGCCGCCGGGACACCAGCATTCAGGAAATCATCCAGACCGAAGGACGGCGCACTCCGGATCATACTGTTTCCCAGCGCCGCTTCCGCTTTGCCTTCATTTTGGTCACCCCGCAGGGCAACCAGCCTTCGCAGTTCGAACTGGATAAGCTCGAACGATTCCGCCAGGAATTCGAAATCTTTTACCGGCGCGCCACCTCCGACCGGGCGTGGGCGGATACCACTTTAAAGCGCAGCTTGAAGCTGTCGGTTTTTCCGGCCGCAGGAGTGCTGGCCGGCGTACAGCGCTCCGTTACAATTTCGCTCGAGAGGGCCGCTGCTTCCGCACTTTCAGTTGCCTTGCGAACGGCCGGCGGCTTGGTACAGACGCCCGCTTCCGTGACGATTCCGGCCGGAGCGACCAGCGCCACGTTTTCCATCACCGGCGTGGCGGCGGGCGTCGAGGAACTTACCGCCACACCTGCCGACCCTGCTTTTGAGACTGCGTATGCCCGGATCCAGGTGCGCAACTCGGCTTCGGAGCTGCGCCTGGCGGTCGTGTCCGGCGACCGGCAACTGGGAATGCCCGGGAATCCGCTCCAGCCGGTCGTGCTGCGTGTGGTGGATGTCAACAATCTCCCTTACGAGGGTGTTCGTGTGCAGGCCGGCGTCTCCGGAGGCGGAATGGTATCGCCTTCCACTGCGGTGAGCGACGCCAACGGCTTCGTGCAGTTCTTGTGGACACTGGGCGCGGCGGGCGCCCAGCAGTTGACGGCGGTGTTGGAAGGCGCGCCGCAGAGCGCGGTTACGGTGACAGCTTTGATGCCGCCCTCCTTTGAGGCCCGCGGCGTGGTGAACGCTGCTTCCTTTACGCAGGAGCTGGCGCCGGGCAGCTTCGCCACAATTTTCGGATCTGGCTTGGCGGGAGGCGCCGTGGCCGTAGCGGCGCCCCCGTACCCGCTGGCGCTCGCCGGTGTCCAGGTCCTTCTCAATGGCACGGCTGTGCCCCTGTATTTTGTGAGCGACGGCCAGATCAATTTCCTCGTGCCCGAGGACACTCCGGCCGGCACGGCTACGCTGGCGGTTTCTACACCCATCGGCACGGCAGCCGCGGTTTCCGTTCCGATCCAATCGGTGGCGCCCGGAATCTTTTTCGACAGCGCCACCAATTTCGGAGCGATCCTGATCTCGGGTACACCCCTCACGACGGCCCAGCGGCCCGCGCGGCGGGATGAATTCCTGGAGATTTACGCCACGGGACTCGGGACCACACAGGCGAGCAGCCGCTTCCCCGGCTTGCGGGAGACGGTGCTGACGCCATCGGTCTTCATCGGCGGCGTGCGGCTGGAGGATCCGGTCTTTAGCGGCCTTTCCCCACAGTTCCCGGGAGTGCATCAGGTCAACGTCCGCGTGGGCCCGAACGCGCCTTCGGGCGAGCAGTTGCTGTGGATCGAAATCGGCGGGCGGCGCAGCAATCAGGTCAGGGTGCGCATCGAGTGACTGAGGGGCACCTCCGGACTTCACCGGCCGCCAGCGGGATGATCTGCTTGTCCAACTCGGCGGGCGACCATAGCGACCCACGTGCTTAGGCTGGAAGGGCGTGGCGTGTTCGGCCGGCTATGACTGGCGCCGAGGGTGCGTAGCGCTGCCGGGATATCGTGCCGGCCGACAGCTGGACATACTGCCCATGCGCGGCAGTATCTCCGCATGGTCATGGCCTTGACAAAGGGCCCGAGGTGGTGGATATTGAGGGTATTTTCGTGAGGAGATGAGACGAAGCGGAATCGGACGGGCTCCGCGGTCCATCCCAGAGGGTGAGCGGTTCACTTAGTAGGTCTACGGCGCCTCGCGGCGGAGCAAACTTCGTCGCATGCCGAGCGGGGAGGGGACATGATTAAAGAAGCAGCACTCAAGGATCTCCGGGCCAGTGTGCGTGGCGCTGTCCTGACGCCCACCGACGCCGGCTACGACGAAGTGCGTCGCATCCACAACGGCATGTTCGTGCGCCGTCCCGCATTGATCGTTCGCTGCCTCGGGACCGCCGACGTCGCCGATGCCGTTCGTTTCGCGCGCGCACAAAACCTCGAGCTCGCCGTCCGCGGGGGCGGCCACAGTGTGGCGGGGAAGTCCGTCTGCGAAGGCGGCTTGATGCTCGACCTCTCGCTGATGAAGGGCATCCACGTCGATCCGGCGGGCCGTACGGTGCGCGCCCAGGGAGGCGTGACCTGGGGCGAATTCAACCGCGAGACCCAGCTCCACGGTCTCGCCACGACCGGAGGGGTAGTCTCCACGACTGGCATCGCGGGTCTCACGCTCGGAGGCGGCCTCGGCTGGCTCATGGGCAAACACGGCCTCGCCGCCGACAACTTGATTTCCGCAGAGGTCGTAACCGCCGCGGGCGACGTCGTGCGGGCAAGCGCCCAGGGGGACCGGGATCTGTTCTGGGGTCTGCGGGGTGGTGGAGGCAACTTCGGCGTGGTCTCGTGGTTCGAGTACCGGCTACATCCGATCGGACCGGTCACCAGCGGCTTGGTGGCCCACCCCATTGAGCGCGCTCGCGAGGTGCTGCGGTTCTTCCGCCAGGTTACCTCATCGGTCCCCGACGAACTTACGCTGAGCGGCGGGTTGCTCCATGCCCCCGACGGCTCGGGCGTGCCTCTGGCGGTGATCGTCGG
Source organism: Bryobacteraceae bacterium (assembly GCA_035575135.1). Lineage (GTDB taxonomy): Bacteria > Acidobacteriota > Terriglobia > Bryobacterales > Bryobacteraceae > JANWXD01. Next base: position 7,165 of record DATLYE010000082.1, on the reverse strand, counting down.
ATGTCATTGCGGCTCGCTGGCCGAGGGGGAAGCAGCAATGCGGCCGATCAAGCGCTTCGCTTCGCCCGTCGCCGACACCATCGCTCCCACAAGCTACGTAGACACTAACGCGACGATCTTTGACCCAGGCTTTCCCCGCGGCGCCAGGAACTACTGGAAGTCGAGCTTCCTGGCAGAGCTCAGCGACCCGGCGATCGAAGCTCTCATCGCGCAGTTCGCGATTTGCCCTTCCCCTATCAGCGGGCTGGTCCTCGAACACTTCCACGGGGCCGCCGCACGCGTCGGAGTCCGCGAGACGGCGTTCCCTCATCGGCGCGAAAGTTACAACCTGCTGGTCGTGTCTCAGTGGCTCGACCCAAAGGACGACGAGAAGAACATCGCGTGGGCGCGCGCTACTTACGACACGCTGCGCCCCTATATGGTGCGCGAATCCTACGTCAACTACCAGACTGAGGAGGAGTCGGGCAACGCTCTCGAGCAGGTGTACGGGCTGAACTATGAGCGGCTCGTAACGCTCAAGAACAAACTGGATCCGACCAACTTCTTCCACCTGAACAACAACGTGAGACCGACCGTGTAGTATGGCGCGGTCCGACAAGGCGCTGAAGAGGTGACGGCCGCGGGCTGTAGTTTAGTCGTGCGAGCGGCTCCGCTCGGCAGGCGACGTGGTCGCATCGCCCGTGGCAGCACCTTAGCGGCGGTCTGTTAGACACCCTCGCGCAGGGGTTGGGATGAGATCAGAGAGCCGGAAGATGCCGGCCATCTTGAAGCACCTCGGGAAGGCACTGCTGTAGCCGAACGCCGTCCCGTCCGTCGAGGAGGCGCATGCCACACTTTTGCTTTCCCGCGCAGGCTGGAATGGTTCCCTTGGTCACCAGGTCAAGGACTGCCGGGCTCTGCTCCGGGCATTCGAAACCAGGGGATGCGGAGCCTCAGGCGAGCTCCGTGTCTGGGTTCGACTGAAAAGATGCGCGCTTAACATCTGGCCGGCGCATGAGCCGGATGACCCGACGAATAGCCCCTGCCGTGCTGTTCTCATTCCCTGTTGGCCTTCGGGTAAGAAGGCCGCCCGTGCGAGCTGCGCCAACTGCCCTGACTCGCATAGGCGCGGGCGTGAGCGTCCCGCGCCGGTCTCCACCTCCTAGCTCACTGTCTGACGGCGATCGTCGTGACAATCTGTCCCGGGTTTTGCGGGTTGTTGCTCGGTATGCTCTTGTAGACCACGACGACGGGTACGTTGTTGCTCGGGGCCACAGTGTCCGGGATCCGGAGGTTGAGTTGCCAGACGCCCACCAGACCCGGCGCAAGACCCGAGTAAAGGATATCGGAGTCCGCCAAGAAGCGGGTGCCGACGATCACCTGTGGCCGTTCCGGCGTCGGTACCTGGCCGGACGCCGGCTCTCCGTCCGGAGGCGCGTTGGGAACAAAGCCGGTGCCTGTGGCGAAAATCTCCACGATATCGCCCCGGGACACCGGATTCTGCGAGCCGTTCGGGATCGGGCGCCCGTTCGAATCCAGGTTGTAGTAGGAGCCGTCCGAACTCCGGCGGTTGAGCGCCGCAACCTGTCCGGTGCCGGTGGCAAAGCCCGGGCCGGCAAACAGCGCGGGAGCGGCTACGTCGGAGCGCAGTCGGTCAATACAAGCAAAGCGTCCGGCCGCAACCTGGCGGGCGTCGCAGGCGGACGCCACAATGCGGCCGGTGGCTTTTTCGACGACCAGCACGTCGAGCACACCGGAGCTGGGGCTGTTCATGGGCATCAGGAAATTGATTTGCCCGGGTGAGACGAAGTAAAGCCGCGCCGGCTGCTCGTTGACCAGCACCTGGAGACCCCCGAGCTCGGTGGGAAGCGGAAGCGGGTTGGGCAGGTCATTGAAGTTCTGTGTCTGCGTGCCGAACTGTCCTCCGAGCGGGAACAGGCTCGTGATGGTGTTCGGTGCGACGCGGGGTAGAAAACTGGCGCCGTTGACGGCCGCCATGGCCGGGTAATGAATGGCGATACGGTTGGTGGTGTAGGCGACCAGCAGGTTCCCGAACCCGTCTACAGTGAGGGCTACCGGGAGTTCTCCGGTGGCGCCCGACGGAAAACCTCCGTCCGGCGCGAATCCCGCAGCCGGGAGGTCGAGAAACCTGGGGTAGCGCAGGATCTGCCCGGAGTTGGTATTGGCGACCCAGATTTCATCTCCGGGGCCTATCGCGATCCCCTGGGGATTGCGCAGCTCGCCGAAGGTCCCGCCGCTCGTCAGGATGACGGCAGGCCTCGGATCCGTTCCGGCGGCTCCGACGCTGTCGAAGATCTGGACGCGGTTGTTCCCTTCGTCGCACACGTAGAGGCGGTCAAAGGTGTCCGTGGCGATATGGCGGGGGCGGTTCATGCGGTTATCGAGGGTACCGGAGGCGCGCGAGGAGAAATCCGCCTGTCCGAACACCTTTTCGGCGTCCATGCCGTTTGAAAAATCCCCGCCGTCCGGCTTCCGGAAGAAAAGCACGCGGTTGTAGAACCAGTCGGAGACGAGCACGTGGCCTCCCACGCTGAAGGCGATGCTGTAAGGACCGCCCATATTCGAACGGCTCGGATCGGGGAAGCGGTCGGTACGCGCGGTGAAACTGGGCTTGCCGAGCACCAGATTGGCCCGCGGCATATTGGTTCCGGCGTCGAAGGGCCTCGGGAAGCGGAGCACGCGCCCGTTGCCTGTGTCGGCGACCCAGAGATCGCCGTTGGCATCCACCGCCACGCCGGTGGGGAAGTAAAGCGTGTTGTCCCGGGGCTGCAGCGGGTCGCCCGAGGGGTAGTTGACAATGGCCCGGAGCGGCTCCGGTTGCCCGATCACCAGATCCGCGGGCATGCCGAGACGGAACGCGCGGGCGTCGCGGTAGCCGAGGACGCGGTTGTTGGCGGTGTCGGCGACGTAGAGCCGCGGTGGATCGGAGGTGCGGTCCACCGCCATGCCCCCGCCGAAGCTGAAGGCCTGCGTCCCAATCACGCCCGTGGACCGCAGCGAGAATCCGCGTCCGTCCAGCCAGTTGGCCACGTGGGTGTCCAGGGTGGGCTGTCCCAGCACGCGGCGCGCCTGCAACGACGACAGAGGCGAAGCTGTGGAAGGATCGGGAAAAACGAGCAGGCGGTGATTCGAAGAATCCACCACGAACAGCTCGCCCGCTGCGAACACTGCGGATTCGGGCTGGAACAGGGACCGCTCGGAAGCTTGTGGAGAGCCCATGTTAGGCCGGAACCCGGTAAAATCGGGCTGGCCCAGCACGTCGAGTGCGGCGGGCGGACTGGCAGCCGGCCAGTTTTCATAAGGAGCGAAGCGCAGAATCCGGTGGTTGCCCGTGTCGACCACGTATGGGCTGTTGCCGACAAAGAAGATCCCGTCGGGGAACGTCAGGCTGGAGTTGTCCGGCGGCTGGATGGGATTTCCTTGCGGCGTCAGACGCGCTCCGATAAAGCGCTGCGCAGGCTTGCCGTTGGTGAAGGGCGGCTCAAACACCAGGACGCGGTGGATCAGATCGGTGACGTAAAGACGTCCCGCCGGATCGAGCGCGATACCGGACGGAATCCGCAGGCGGGTCAGATCCGTGGGCGAGGTGGGGTTGGCTGCAGTGGAGAAATCAAGCTGTCCGAGTACGAGATCGGCATCCGGCCCGTTAGGTGCTCCCGGAGCCAGCGAGGCGCTGCTGTAGCGGAGCACGCGGTTATTGAGCGGATCCGTGAAGTACAGGTTTCCCTGCGGGTCGAAGACGAGCGAGCCGGATGCCAGGGTGTTGCCTTGCAAAGTTGCAATCGTGCGGGCCGACCGGCCTCCGGCGTTGGGCGTGTTCGTCGTGAGCGAACTCTGGCCGATGACGAAATCAGGCGTCTTTACCGGGTTCGGATCATCGAACGGCCTGGGAAACCGCAGGATGCGGTTGTTGCCGGAATCGACGACATAGAGGTTCCCGTTGCGGTCCACGGCCAGTCCCGTGGGCGCGCTCAGACCGCCGCTACGCTGTGTACCCGGCCCGAGCGGAAACGTCGTGAACAAGTCCGGCTGGCCGATGACGATGTCCGCCGGGGCTCCGTTGGCGAACTGCGAGGCATTGCGCCATCCCAGTACGCGGTTATTCAGCGTGTCGGAAACGTAAAGGATGGGCGGTGTTGCCGTCGTATCCACGGCGACGCCGCGCGGGCTGTACAATTCACGTCCCTCGACAAAGTTCGGGTTCGCCGTGGCCAGCGACATCTGCGGATGTCCGAGGATGCGCGAGGCAAAAGGGTTGAAGATGACCGGCTGGGCCGAAACGACCGCCGCAAACGCCGTCAGAAGCAGAGCCTTCCTTAGAAGTGGCATAGGGGATCGCCTGATCTTGAAGACGCACGCGGGCAGCGTCTCTTCTCCCCACTACTAGCACGCGCCGCCGAATGGCGCAATCACACCGGTACTAGAACTCCCGCGTTGTAGAATGGGGATTGCACCTCTCCACGACGCCAGGCGCTAAACTGCGGGTCTGCGCGGTGAATTATCTGAATACCGCACCTCTGGTTTGGGGGATGCTTCACGGCGCCCAGAGGGGCTTGTTCGATCTCGAGTTCGCGACGCCGGCGGAGTGCGCCGACCGCCTCGCGGCCGGACAGTGCGACGTCGGGATTGTGCCGGCCGTCGAGTTGTTGCGGCTCAAATTGACCGTGATCCGCGGTGCGGGCATTGCCTGCCGCGGACCGGTGCGCAGCATTCTTCTAGTGTCGAAGAAGCCGTTTGCGGAGATGCGCAGGCTGGCTGCCGACAGCGCCTCACGAACCTCTGTGGCGCTGGCGCGACTAATTCTCTCACGCCGCTACGCGGCGGATCCGGAGCTCTTTTCGGCTCCCGCCGACCTGGACCGCATGCTGGAGCAGGCCGATGGCGCGCTCTTGATCGGCGATCCGGCCTTGCGGCTCGACGTCGAAGCCTTGCCGTATCGCGTCTTGGATCTGGGTAAGGAGTGGTTGGAATGGACCGGGCTGCCGATGGCGTTCGCCGTGTGGGCGGGCCGGCCCGAATGCGTGACGCCGGAGCTCGAGGTGGCGTTCGTCGAGTCCTGTCGCTTCGGCCGGAACCGGCTCGAGGAAATCGTCCGCCGCGAAGCCGCTCCGCGCGGCATTTCCGAGGAGCGGGCGCGCGCCTACCTTTCGCGTCACATCGTCAATGAGCTCGACGATCGTGACTACGAGGGGTTGCAGCATTTTCTGCGACTGGCCGCGGAGTTTGCTATGGTGGAGCAGTCCGGGAGAGTGCACGTATGATGTCGCACCGTGAAGCGGTGGAGCTGCTGGCCAGCCCTGATCTGATCGGGATCGGCATGGCGGCGGACGCCGTACGCCGGAAGCTGCACCCGGAAGGCGTGGTGACCTACATCATTGACCGCAACATCAACTACACCAACTTTTGTACCGAGTACTGCAGTTTCTGCGCGTTCTACCGCCCGATGGGCCACGCGGAAGGCTACGTGCTGTCCAAGGAGGTCATCTTCGACAAGATCCAGGAGACGCTGGACCTGGGCGGCACGGGGATCCTGATGCAAGGCGGCCTGCACGCCGAACTGAAGATCGAATGGTACGAAGATCTGCTGTCCTCCATCAAGCGGCGATTTCCGCGGATTCACCTGCACTGCTTCTCGGCGCCGGAGATCCTCAACATTGCCGAAGTCAGCGGCCTCACGGTCCGCGACACGATTGCCCGCCTTCGCGACGCAGGTCTGGACTCGATTCCGGGCGGTGGGGCAGAGATCCTGGATGATGCGGTCCGCTACCGCATCAGCCGGCTGAAGTGCACCGCGGCGGAATGGGTCGAGGTGCACCGCACGGCGCACCGGCTCGGGATGCGGACCACGGCCACGATGATGTTCGGCTGCGGGGAGACTCTCGAGCAACGGGTGAATCACCTGGAGGTGGTCCGGCGCCTCCAGGAGGAGACGGGCGGTTTCACGGCTTTCATTCCGTGGACCTTCCAGCGGGAGAACACCTCCCTGGGCCGCTTCATCAAAGAAGAAGCCACGGCAGTCGAGTACTTGAAAACCTTGGCGGTCTCGCGGCTGTATCTGGAAAACATACCCAACGTTCAGTCTTCCTGGGTGACTCAGGGACTCAAGACATGCCAGCTCGGGCTTCGCTTCGGGGCCAACGACGTGGGGAGCGTCATGATCGAGGAGAACGTCGTTTCCGCAGCGGGCGCCCATCACCGCTCCACCGAAGAGGAATTGCGGCGGATCATTCGGGACGCCGGCTTCGTCCCGAGGCAACGGGACACTCTTTACCGCACGCTGTTTTTGAACTGATCCCGTACGGAGAGGCTCAAAAGGATTCGCCGAGGAGCGTCGCCAGCGCTCCGTAGTCGAGAGGCCAATTTCCGAAGACGCGCCGCCCGGAATGGCGGAAGGAACCCCGACTGAGCAGGCCGGCGAGGTGGGCTCCCGCCGCCTGTTGGCCTTGTCGAGCAGCTCCGGCAGCGAGCAAACGCGTGACTCCGGAGAGCTGGCCCGCCAGGAGAGCCGCTTCCTGTTCGGAGAGGCACGTCACCTCGAGGCGCGCCTCGAGGCCCGCCATCTGAGGCTCGGCCCAGAGCAGCAGGCGCTCGGCCCGCGCCAGTGGGGCGATCACCCCGCGGAAAGCCCCGGGCAATGCCTGCGAGTCGCTGAGCAGGTGCCCCGGCAGCGACAGCCAGACCGCGCCAGGCGGCACTGCGAAAGTCTCCTCTGAGCCTGGCTGCATGAGCTGGAGCGCGGCCCACGGATCCTTGCCGACCGCCAGGGCCAGCAGGTCACGCCGCAACGGGAAGAAGGACACCATCCTTTCCGGCGTGCTGCCGGGCATCTGGCAGAACGCGTTCCGGCAGGACCCGCCCTGTGCGGTGGTGTACTGGCGCAACCGATCCCAGCGGAAGCGGCCCAGTACGAGGAAATACGTGGCTTCGCGCCGAAAGGCGATGATGACGGCGTCGAGATCGCGTTCCGAATCGAAACCGGTCTCGACGACGAAAGCTTTGTATTCCGGTTCGTCCGAGATTCTGGTCTTGTTCAGCACGGCGGACAACAGGCCGGCGGCGCGGAACGGGCGGACGTCCATAAACAACACCGCTGCTTCTTCGGCGGGCAAACGGCGCAGCAGGTCGGCGGTCGTGGCGGTCTTGCGAGCCCGGTACCATGCCAGCC
>DATLYE010000081.1:0-41424 GCA_035575135.1 Bryobacteraceae bacterium | reverse complement strand
CCTTTCGGCGTCACCAGCAGCGGATGCCCCAGCGTGTCCCCGTTGGCCTGAAAACCGTTGCCGTCCACATCCACGAAGATCGGATTCGTGTACGCGATGGGATGCATGTTGCCATAGGGGTTCCGCCCCCACAGCTTCTTGAGATCCGCCTTCTCGCCCACGGCCACCACAATCAGGTGCGCGTCCTGCTGGAGCTTGACGTGCACCCGCTCGCGGAACCGGACCACGCCCTTGCGGAACATCGAAGGATGGCTCGCCGCCGTGAAGTTGTACTCGGCAGGCTGGCGCCCGTTGACCAGCACCTGAACCCGGTCCACTTCCATCCAGCCGGGAGCTTGCACTTCAATGTTCAAATCCACGCCGCCCTCGCTCACCACCGTGGAACCGATCGGCAGTCCGTCCCCCGTGGTGACCCTGAGAAACGGCCCGTTGGTGATCAGCATGCGCCCGGCTTTGGAGTTGCGAATGATTTCCGCGGGGTTGATGTGCGCCGGTTCGTCCGTCGAACTGGGCACGTACGTTCGCCACGACCCTACGCCGTTGCCGAAAACGCGGTGTGCATCACTGACCGCCACGCACCAGACACGGCGTCCCTGGTTGAGCATCTGCAGCCAGCCGAAGGTGCGGTTCTGCTGGCCGATATTGCCGCCGCCGGCAACGCCGTGCGTCTTGTAGGTCGGACTGAGGTTCAGAATCTCCGTGCTCCAGGTTTCCGCTGCGTCAATCAGGTTTTCAAATCCGGCGAACCCGCCGTCCGGCACGCCGTCTCCATCGCGGTCGAAAAAGACGTTGCCGACCACCGGGTGATTGGCCTGCACCCAGCGATCCGGGCCGCCGCCGAAGTACGGCACTTTGTTGCGGGCGTTGGCTTCCGTATCGTAGCGCGAGCCCTCCGGGTGCGTCGTCGGCGTCCCCCAGTTGCGCAGCACGATGGCGTTGATCCGCGGGTCGTAGTTCCACACCGGCGCGCCGCCGTTCTGCGCGAAAGGATCCTGAATCAGGGGAAAGGCGTTCAGATGCTGTCCGCTTCCCGTCAGCTCGATTCCTTTGACCGTCTTCAAGTGGCGGCTCAGTCCCAGTTTCTCGATCAGCGGACCCCAGTCATAAATGCGGTTGTGCTCCGTCGTGGGAACAAACTCCAGATGCTCGGCCGCGAAATTGATCAGCCGGTCCGCCGTATTGCAATAGTTATCGCCGCTCGGCGTGGAGTGGGCATGATAGTCTGCACTAATCCATCCGGTTGTGTCCACGCTGCGCCGGAGCGTGACCGCCACCTCCACGGTCTGTCCTTTGGCGACCGCGACGGTTTGCTCGGCAAGCTCGTACTCCGGGCCGCGCGTGATGCGCAGCAGGTAACGACCGGGCGGTACCTGCTGGAGTACGTGTCCGTCGTGAGTCTGGTATTGGTGATCGCCGCCGTGGGCGCGGTAATCGGTGCCGAAGTTCGGCGTAGGGGTTCCGTCCACGCCGATGAACTGCACTTTGCCCGGCGAAAGCTGCCCTTGCTCGTCGCGGATCTGGATGCGGACGCGCGCGGCCGGGGGAACTTTGAGCTCGAGCACCGTCCTCTGGTTCCGCTGCACGGTGAAGCCGCGTTCCACCGCGTCCCGACCGATGTCTTCAAAAACGGCTTGATATTGCCCGGCAGGCAGGCGGAAAGCCATGCCGCCCTTGGCGTCCGGGTAATGAGGCAGGCGCTGGCCGCGCACCGCCACCATCAGGCTTCCGTGAACGGCGGGCTCGCCGGCGCTGTCCAGAACCGATCCGGAGACTTCGCCCGAGGGTTCCGTCAGTGATGCGATAACGCCATAGGCGGCCAGCGGCGAATCCGCCACCGCCAGGACGACGCGAAACGTCCGCTCCTCGCCCGGCTTCAGCGTCACCTGTTTTTCCATGGGACCGCCCACCGGCGCCCAGGCATACGCCCGTTTGTCGAAAGGATCAATACTGTCACCCACGCGCACCTCCCCGACAGTCCATTCCGTCGAAAGGCCTTTCCAGACCGGCTGGGGCGCGATGACCTTCGGCTCGCGGGTCTCGTTGCGCCAGGTGGAAGTGATCAGCAGATGCTGCCATCCGGGCTCCAGGCGGTATTCATGGCGCTCGTACACCCCGTTCCCTTTGGCGGCCGTGCGGACCACCTCGATGACCCCCGCCTTGGCGCCCGACTCGGCCACGCGGACCCAGGAAACCTCCCGCCCCAGCCCGCCGGGCCGGAAAGCGGTGATCTGATCGTTGCCCGCTCCCCGAAGGTCCAGATCGTAAAGCACCCCCTGGAGCACGTAGCCGTACTCGGTGGACATGTTGGCGCGCCGCAGAGGCTGCGCGCCGGAAATGAGCGCATGGATCTTGTCGTTGCGCAGCACGAAGTCGCCGATGATGCCGTCGGCCTCCTTGCCCGTGGGCAAAAGGTCCGTGTTCTCTTTACTGATTTCCACGGCTTCTACGCCGTCGCCCTGTGCGGCCAGGAAATAACCGAGGAGTGCGGTAAAGCAGCAAAACAGCAGGACTCGAATCTTCATCGCCGAACCTCAAATCCTGATCATACAGACTCCGCTCGTTTCGAAGTCCCAAGGATTATACAGAATTGCGGCCGCCGGATTAGGCCAGGCCGCCGAAGCACTCGTGCTGCTCCCTGTCGAGTCGGAGCCCGCTCCGCCTCGGGCCTCGAACCGCAGGGGCTCGACGCCGATGAGGCCGGCTCAGCGGCGCATCCTACTTGCCTGCTCACCTTCCGGCTTCAAATTCGAGCATGACTCCGGCGGAGGGCAGGATCGGAAACATCTTGTCGAGGATCACGAAGGCACGGCCTGTCTGCGGATTGTATCCGCTGAAGGTGTCGAAGCGGAAATTTTCCCGGTTGAACAGATTGACGACTTCGCCGTAGAGCGTCAGTTTCCAGCGGTCGAACGTGAAAGCTTTGTTGACGCGCAGGTCGGCGCGCTGGTACGGCTTGAGGCGCACTTGATTCCGGGCCGCGTCCAGAAAATAGGTCCGGCCGTCGCGGCGGAGGAAGCCGGGGATGGGAAAGCCGCTCCCGTAGGACCAGCGCGCGCTGACGTTCACCGAGGGACGGACGCGATAGCTTCCGTAGGCGTTTACGGTATGGCGCTGGTCCTGGTCCGAAGCAAAGTGCGCGCCGGTCTCACCTTCCCGCAGCCGCGCTCGCCCATACGCGTAGGAGATCCAGCCGCTCAGGCGGCTGGCGCTGCGTTGTTGCAGGAACACTTCGAAACCGCGCGCGTAACCTCGGACCGAGTTGCGCACCGGTGCGTCCAGCGGAGGGTTGAAGATGCGGCCGTCCAGCATGCGAGGCTCCAGGAGCGGGCGAAACAGCAGGTCACGGTCATGCCGGCTGTAGAACTCCGCCCGCAGGCGCGCGCGCTGCCCCACTTGCTGCTCCAGGGCGGCGATGTAGTGCGTGGCGCGCTCGGCAAGCAGTCCGGGACTGCCGATCCGGGCAAACAACCACTGGACTTCCGGGAATTGTGCGTATTGTCCCCACCCCAACGAAATGTGTGTGCCTTCGCGCACGCCCAGCGTGAGCGAGGCGTGGGGCAGCAGTACGCTGAGCGGCATGACGCTGTGCCGCTCCCAGCGCGCCCCGGCGCTGAGCCGCACTCGTCCCCCGGCCGGGCTCCAGCTCTGTGCGGCGAACAAAGCGGGTTGTACGGCGTGCCCCCGGTAGTCGTCACGGCGTTGCACGGCAAACGGGCTGAATTCATACCAGTTGCGAAAGCCGTCGTCGCGAGGGCGGCGCAGCGACCAGCCGGCTTCGAGCGACGCCGCCGGCGAGAAAGTCCAGAAGCCTGTACCGGTCCACGCCCACTCTGCATAGCGACCTCCGGCCAGAGGCCGGCGGTCGCGGTTCCGGTTGTCGTAGCGTTCGCGGAGGAAGGCGAGGCGGCTTTCGAGCAGCCCCTTCGGCGCCAGTGCCGCGCGCCAGCCCAAACTGGCGATCGTGACGTGATAGTCGCCGAGCATGACGGAATTCAGCCCGAGACGGTTCCTGGCACGTGCGCGGTCCAGATCCGAAATCGCTTCGGCGACGGACACGCTCAGGCTGTGCCCCCTGCTCAACTCGTAGCTCAACTTGGCTTGGCCGTCCGTAAAGCCGAAGGCGAGCGTCGGGTCGTCGGTCGTGCGGCGGATGATGTACTGAAGGTAGCTCTTCCGTACGCTGGCCAGCCATGCCCCGCGACGCCGGCGGCCGAGCGGACCTTCTGCAAGAAGCCCCGAGTTCGAGGCGCTCCCGGTCAGGCGCAGGGAACGCGCCAGCCGGCTCCCCTCCCGCGTGCGCAGATCCACGATGCCGCCGGTGCGGTCTCCGTACCGGGATGGCCAGGCGCCCGGGAGCAGCACGACCGCCTCCAGAGTGTCCCCCTGAAACGCCGTGAGGCTGCCGGAGGCCGGCTCGCCCGCCACCATGTGAAACGGCGCGTGAAGCAAGACGCCGTCCAGATACAGGCCAAGGCGGTGATAGCCTGCTCCGCGCAGCGAGAAGCGGCTGTTGAAATCGTCGTTGGAAGTGGCGCCGGGTAATCCCTGCACCGCCCGCAGCGGGTCGTCGGCCAGAACGCTCGCCAGGTTCTTGATCTCAGGACCCGTCAGAGCGCGCTCAGAGGGACTCGAAGAGACCAGCGGTTCGAAGGGGCCGGCCGTAACCTCCACTGTTTCGGTGTGCCGAAACATCTCCGGGCTCAGCACGATCTCGAACTCTTTGACTTCCCCTGCGCCCAGAGCAAACGGCTTCGCGAGCAGCCGGTAGCCCACTGTCGAAACTTGAAGCACATACTCGCCCGGCGGAAGGCCCGTGATGGTGAAGCGCCCCGCGGAATCGGAAGCCGTGCGGTGCGAAGTCCCGGCCAGCGTCACCTCGACGCGGGCCAGGGGCTCGCCGCCCGCTGCATCGCGAACGATACCGCGCACTTCTGCGCCGGTCTGAGCAAGGGCGGCAAAAAGCAACAGCGCGGCCGTCACGCCCGACATTATGAGCCGCGCGGGGGCCGCCCGCAAGAACCGTATGCCGCCGGTCAGCGCTGCTGCGACTTGAGCGCACGCGCCATTCGCGACTCGAAGAAGTCTCCGAGGCGGTCCAGCACGGTCTCGAGATCCGCTCCGTCCGCCTCCACGGCCTCCCGCAGCGTCAGGCTCTTGGGAACGTCGCGGGCCCGGCCCAGCGTGCGTAGACCTGCGTCAATGAGCAGGCGACGCGTCGCTGGGTAGCTCGTCACGTACCAATAGAGCGGCATCGTGTCCTTCACCTGCTCGCGTCCGAACCAGGCAGGCATGGGGGCGGCCAGCGTCTTGCCGATGTTGATCGCAAACAACACCAGTGCGCTCAGCTCCAGCAGCGCGGACACCGGAAGGATGTCCCAGGCCCCCGGCACAACGCTCGAGTATGCCGGCGGCTCCGATGCGACGCGCATGACACAGCCCGCCGAAAGCAGTACCAGCGAAACCAGCATCATCCGCCGGCTCCAGAGTTCGCGGCTGTTGAGAAACGACGGCAGGATGCGCGGCCCAATGGAAAGGATGAGCGTGGCCATGAAGCCCACCGTGAAGGCATGGCGCGAGGCGCCGGTAAAGCCCGGCGCATGAGACCACAGGGCCAAAATCGCGGAAACCGCCAGCCAGCCGAAGGCGGCGCGGGCGAACCAGGGATAGCGGGGATCCACCCCGCTGACCTTGGCCGGACGTTCTGAGGGGTGAAAGATGCGCAACGACCAGCACGCTGCCGCCACGGCGCCCAGGACCAGGACAGCCGCGGCCCGGTAGTGCCCCGTCGCGGCTAAGGGGATGGACGCGCCGAGCAAACCAAGACCCACGTACCCGCTGCGCGGCTCGGTCGGGCGCAGTCCGAGAAAGGCCGGAAGAAACCGGACGCTATAGCCCCACACCGTCGGGAAGCAAAAGACCCACAGGGCCAGCCAGATCAGAAAGTAATCGCGGTCCGGCGGGATCGCCGGCTTCGCAAGGTCGCGCACGAGGAAGACCTGCAACAGGAACGTCGCCACCAGCCCGGCGTAGCCGCTGTAGATCAGCACCTCCCACAATTCTCGTTTCCGCGGGCGGGGCGCCGGGCCTGTAACTTGCCACACGAGCAATAGGGCCACCGCGAGCTCCGTCCAGGCCGAAGCAGGCCAGAGGGTCTTCCAGTCCAGGTAGCCGGCGGCAGACGACCACCGCAGGCCGACCGCAGCCGTCCAGGCCGCCCACATCGCCCAGCCCAGCGCCGGCGAACGCAGCCGCGCCCCGCGGAATTTGGGGAAGGTGTACAGCGAGATCCCAACAATGAAAGTTCCCACCCACCCGAAAAGCTGGGCATGCCCGTGCGCCTGAATCCAGACCGTCGAGGCAGCCTCCGGGTGCTGGTGCCGGCTGATCGTCACCAGATTCCAGACCCCGATCAGTGTCCCGGGGAACACGAGAAAAATCAGTCCGGTGACGACGAACGCCGCCAGCAGCCGGGCCAGACGGCGCTCGGGGAGCGGATCGGCCAGATGAAACAGCCCTGCGGCGTCACGCTCATAGGCTCGCCGCCACGCCTCCGGCAGAAGAGAAACCGCACCCATAACTCCGCTTACGATTGTTTCACGCTCCCCGCGCGGCAGTCAGTGACCGCCGTCACCGGAAGCGGCAGGAGTGATAATGGTTAGCCGTGGGACCTGCCAGGATCCGTCTGAAGCGTGTCTATGAACCCCCGGAGCCCGGAGACGGAGCGCGCTTTCTGGTGGACCGGCTGTGGCCCCGCGGCTTCCGCAAAGACTCCCTCCAACTGGCCGGCTGGCTCAAGGATGCCGCCCCGAGTGACGCGCTGCGCAAGTGGTTTGCGCACGATCCCGGCCGGTGGGAGGAATTCAAGCGGCGCTATTTCGCGGAACTCGATCGCAAACCGGAAGCGTGGCGCCCTCTGGTTGAGGCGGCCGGTAAGGGTCCTCTCACGCTTGTCTACAGTGCCCGTGATGCGGCGCACAACAATGCCGTAGCCCTGCGGACTTACCTGGAAGCCAGGCTGCGCCGCACCGGGCTCAGCGAAGAGTCGCGCTGAGGATCAGTGTTCCCGCACAACTCCCCGACCGGACCTCGATCACGTCGCCGGAGCTCATGGAAGGAACGAATTCTCCGCGCCGCGAGTCCAGATTCAGGTCCGCAAAATGAAATGCGTCCAGCGCCACCAAGCCGAGAGCCTGTCCGTTGCGGCAGACGGCGAGCACGGCCCCTTCGGGAAGATTGAGGTTCTCAATTTCCGCGCTGAAGCGCCTGCGGTCGGGGCGCTGCTCGAACTTTACGCCCAGCTCGGCCTCGAAACCGTTAAAAAGCGCCTGCGTCCTGCCTTCCAGCCGCACGTTGGCGGTCGCTCCCGCCGCCGGGCCGTCTCCGAGACGCAGCGCGAGCAGCGCCGGCTGAGCGGAGCCGCAGGCGTCCAGGCGCACTTCAAACAGATCCCCGGGCGCGGCCGGTCCCGCCTCTGTGCCCGGCTCTGCGCGGATTTCCAGCCGGCCGGCGTGCCGCTCATCGAGAACAATCTGTCCGACAAAGTTCCCGTTGCGGCAGACATGGAGTCGCGTGCCGGGCGGAAAATTGACGTTTTCGACCTCGACCTCGAGCTCGGCGCGCTTCTCCTCACGTTCGAACTCGACCTTCAGTTTGGCCTCAAAACCTTCCACCAGGGCTCGCGTTTCGGCTTCGATCTCTAGCCGGGCGGCGGGCTGCGGCGCCGCCGCGGGACACGGCCGTTCGTCGTCTTCACCTCTTTCCCGGCCGCGGTCACTGCCCCGGTCGGCGAGCAACACCGGCCCCAGGAGCGCCGCCAGCAAACAGGAGCAGGCTCGAAGGCGTGGCTTTCCTGTGCGTTTGTCTGTCATCCCCGTGATCCTCCTCCACGAAAAGTGGAACAGCTCTCTCGAACCAGAATAGACGCGCCTTGGAAAAACGCAGCGGGCCGCGTCTGGAATTTTACGCAAAGTTCAGGGTTGTGAAACGGCGTGGCTGGCGGAGCAGATCAGAGGGGCCTCGGCTGCTTTGCAAGTGTTATGATCATCACTGATGCCGGAGGGCTACGTTCCGATCTTTATCTTCCTGGTGGTCGCCATTCTGTTCCCCGTGGCGACCATCCTGGTGGCCAAGCTGGTGCGGCCCGCGCTGCCCAACTCGGTCAAGCTCGACGCCTACGAGTGCGGCATCAAAGCCGCCTCCGACTCGCGCGGGCGTTACACAGTCCGCTTCTACATCATCGCCATCCTGTTCGTGATTTTCGATGTGGAGACCATCTTCTTGTTCCCGTGGGCGGTTCGCTACCAGAAGCTCGGCTGGTTCGGCGTCGCCGAAGTGGCGGTTTTCCTCGGCATCCTCATCGTCGGCTACATCTGGGCCTACAAGAAGGGCGCCCTCGAGTGGGTCTAGGCGCCCGGCCTTGTGCGAGTGAGCACGGAACGGCTTTACTACACGGACTGCTACCTTCGTGAATTCCGGGCGCGCGTCGTAGAGGCGAGTTCCGATCGCCGCCGCATCTACCTGGACCGGACGGCGTTCTATCCCACCTCCGGAGGCCAACCGCATGACACGGGCTGGATGGACGGTGCGCCCGTGGTGGATGTCGTGGATGAAGGGGAGCACATCGCCCACATCACGGGAGCTCCGGTCGAAAGCGGGGAGGTCGCCTGCCGGATCGACTGGGACCGGCGGTTCGATCACATGCAGCAGCACACCGGCCAGCACGTGCTCTCCGCCGTGCTGCTCGAGCGCTTCGGAATTCCCACGGTCAGCTTTCACCTGGGCGCGGAGAGCGCGACGATTGACGTGGCGGCGGCGCTCGGGCCCGAACAGGTGCGCGAGGCCGAGCGGCGGGCCAACGAGGTGGTCGCCGAGAACCGTGCGGTCCGGATCGGCTTTGAAAGTGCGGACGAGGCCCTGGAACTCCGCCGTGCTTCGGAACGCCGCGGCGTGCTGCGGGTGGTGACGATCGAGGGACTCGACCGGAGCGCCTGCGGTGGCACCCACGTCCGGGCTACGGGCGAGATCGGCCCGATCCTCATCCGCAAGCTCGAGCGCGTCGGCGGCCGGCTCCGGCTGGAGTTCCTCTGCGGCATGCGGGCCGTGCGCCGTGCGCGCGCCGATTATGAAGCCCTCGGCGCAATCGCCCGGTCGCTTTCCTGCGGGCTCGACGAGACGCCGGCCCTCGTGGCGGCCCAGAAGGAGAGATTGGAGGCGGCCGAGAGGGCGCGCCGCAAGTTGGCCGCCGAACTGGCCGAGCGGCAGGGCAGGGAACTGTACCGCGAAACGGCTCCCGATGCTTCCGGCATGCGGCGCATCGTGCGCCGGCTGGCCTCGGGGACGATCGATGACGAACTCCGCGCTCTGGCCCGAGGCGTCACCTCGGAATCCAGGGCGATATTTCTGGCGCTGATCGAGGAGCCGCCGTCGGTGCTGCTGGCTGTGTCTGGCGATGCCGGCCTCGACGCCGGCGAAGCTCTGCGCGCCGCGCTCCGTGCGGTGGGCGGCCGCGGCGGCGGCAACGCTCACATGGCTCAGGGCAGCCTGCCGGACAAAGCTCTGATCGCTCGCGTGGCGGACCTGCTAGTCCCGTAGCGTTCCCCGAAGCTAATCGTTCAGATGCGCTCCAGCCCGGCCGCATCCATCGCACGGCTGATTTCGACATTGTTCATGAACCAGCGCCACACGTTCCCCGTGCGCAAGTTCTCTGCGCTCAGCAGGGTGATGCCCACGTCAATGCCGATCACGTCCGGGTTGACCCAGCCGTCAACCGGGTGGAACGCATCCGCGAAGCCGTAGCGGCCCCAGATGCGTCTGCCGAAACGCCGCTTCATCTCTTGGAGGGCTGGAAGGCAGATCTCCGGAGCGAACATGAGCGAGCCGGCGGCAGCACACGGAACGACCGTACCGTCAATCGCCGGATGCGGCGGTGGACCGTGCCAGGCCACATAGCCGTGACGGCTGTCCGAGGCGGTGATGCCCCAGACATTTTCCGAGTAACAACCCGGGAACTTGTCCCGCAAGCTCAGGCAGAATGCGCGATGGGAATGCGTTGCGGCGACGGAGTTCTCGAACCAGTCTATGTGGGGCGGCCGGTTCTCCCGCCTTCCGCGGAAGTCCACCCAGGCATGCGAATACTGGTGCACGAACAGCGGATCGCCGTCAATGTACGTGAAGCCAGCGTAAGTCAGAAGCTCTCGCCTCCAGGCATACCATGCCTCCGGTGGAATCGCTGAGGTCGGGGATCCGATGGCCATGAGATAGAGCACCATGTGCTCGGAATAGTCATCCCAGCGGTTCGAGAGGAATCCTGTCTCCGGTTTCCAGCCGTGCGACAGCAAGTGCGGATGGTCGTTGAGCATCCACCGAAAGTCCGTCCGCTCATAGATCCGGCGCGCCAGCTCTGTGATCTCGGAGTTCGCGGCAAAATACTGGCGCGCCGTGAGCGCCCCTGCGAGCAAGAGCGCGGTGTCGATCGAGGAAATTTCGCACTTCCAGGCGCGCACTCCGCTGGAGGCGTCCATGAAGTGGTAAAACCAGCCGCGCTGATGTTCGGCCTCCTCGGCGAAGAAGCGCAGTGTAAGTTGCACGCGGTCCGCCGCCTCTTCGCGGCGGATCCACCGGCGTTCGGCAGCAATGCACAAGGCTGTGAGCCCGAAGCCCGTCGCGGCAATGCTGGCGATGTTGCGCTCTCCGCTGGTCTCCAGGCGGCCGTCCGTGCGGGCACGGTCGTGGACCAGCCCTGTGCGCGGATCGGTTTGTTCCCAGAAATATCGGAAAGCCCGCCGCGACAGGTCTTCCAAAAACCGCTCTTGCGCGGCGGACAATCGGTGCTTCCCGGCGGCCGCCCGCTGGAGTGCCAGGCCGGCGGCGAGACGGCCGAAGGTTCTACGGCTGACTACTCGATTCATCGGAATAACGCTGAAACGCCGCACGGGCGCGCTCGGCATCCTCCTTGCGACCCGCCCGAGCGTAAGCCCGCGCCAGCGTAAAGTGGATTCTGGCATCCCTGCCGTCCAGACTTCGGGCCGTCTCGAGCTCCTCGATGGCGCGCAGCGTCTGGCCTGTTTCCAGCAGCAACGCCCCGAGCAGATAATGAGATTCCGCCAGCTGTGGCGCCATCCTGACGGCCTCCTCCGCGTAAGGCACACCTTCGGCGGGAGCTTTTCGGAGCAAGATCGCTGCGATACCCAGCCGGGCCAGCAAGTGGTTTGACGAATTGTGCAGCTCCTTTTGAAAGGCTTCGAGGGCTTCATCGTCCATATGATGAGCCAGCAAGAACCGGCCCAACGCAAAATGTACGTTCCGTATCTTCGGGTAGCGAGCTGCCAGCTCGCGGTAGGCTTCCAGAGCTTCTTTCAGGCGCGAGCGGACCGCCCCGAGCTGCTGAGCCCTGCCCGCAGCGCGGACCGCATCCAGGATCTCGGCTGGCGCCTTCTGGGGAAGAATTCCAAGCACCGCAAAGCCTAAAGCCACACAGAGATCGTCGTGCTCCAGGCCGTCGCGGCTCAGCTCCTCCAGCGCCTTCTGGGCTTCCGCGAAGCGTCCTTCCTCCAGCGATAGCAGCCCGAGCGTGTACAGAGCGGCGTGACGCAGGCGAGGCTCGCCTGCAATGCCGATCTTGTAAGCTTTGGCCAGGTGCTCCCGCGCTTCGGGCTTGCGCCCCACTTGGTATTCGGAAAGCCCCAACATGGCCCATGCCGCCCCAGCCCGTGGAGCATAGTGGGTGAGTTTCTGGAACGCTTCGATGGCCTCCGTGTAGCGCCCGAGATCGTAATAGGCCGTTCCCAACCCCCACCATCCGTCCGTCCAGTCGGGCCGCACACGCAGCGCTTCTCGATAGTGTCCGCAGGCCTCGGTGAGCGTGCCCGCCTCGCGCGCCCGCTGAGCCGCAGCCGCGGCTTCCGCAAAATCGCTTGCCTGCCCCGGCCACCGGGCCAGAAGGGCCGTTACGATCAAGGCTCGAACGAAACCTCTCAACGCACCTGCTCCAGCAATGCCACTTGCTCTCGAGCTTTCTCATGCCGTCCTGTAGCACGGTAAGCCCTCGCCAGAATCAGCCGCGCCTGCCGGGCTAAAGGAAGGCTGTGACCACTTTGCGCCAATACGAATTCGGCCTCCGAGATGGCTTCCTCCCACTGTTTTTTCCGTTCCAGCACACGCGCGCGCTCCAGCCGCGCCGCTGGATATAGCGGCCGCCATCGCAGCACCTCATGGATGATGCCTTCGGCTTCCTGCTCGCGTCCCTGCGCCATCAGAAAACGGGCAAATTCCAGTGCGGCCGCGGGACGGACCATCTTGGCCGCCCGGTTCATCTCGAAAGCCGCGCGGAGCGCCTTCTCCGCTGCATCGAACTCGGTCCGCTCACTGTGGAGTCTGGCTGCGTCCGTGTGGATTTCGATGGCCAGCTCCAAAGGCGGACGCAAGGCGAGGGCCTTGCGCCAGCTCGCCAGTGCGGCTTCCGGTTCCTCGAACCGCAGCGCGCGGCCGTAGGTGTAGTGCGCCACTGGCTCCTCCGGAGCCAGAGTTACGGCGCGGGCGAGAATCGCCTTGGCGATGGACAGCGCACGAGTCTTGCGTCCCGGGTCTCCATCGGAGAGGACGCGGCCTAGAGCCGCCAGCTCCAAAGGATCCTGCTTGCGCTGGGCGCGCTCGAGCCAGCCGGCCAGCCGCCGCGCGAGGAAGTCCGCCGGCAGGCTGAAGTAAACGGCTTCGAGAGTCTCGGAAGTAGAATCTTTCACCAGGCCCCTCTCGCAAATTGCGGCGGCTTCCTCCGGTTGGTTGGCGCTGAGGTGAGCCCGGGCCGCAAGGACATGCATCTCCGTCGTCGCCGAGGGCTCCGCCACAAGCGTTTTCAGCAGACCCGCGGCTTCGCGGGCTTTCCCGGTCTTGAGCAAGCCCTCGACGAACAGGATTACGGCATCGGGCTCGGGCGGCGCCCGAGCTAGCAGAGGACGCAGCAGCTGGACCGTGCGCTCGTAACGTCCCGCCAGGAATTCGACCCGCGCTAGGGCAATGGACGCCCGCGGGTGGCGCGGCGCAAGCGCCAAGGCATGCTGCAGCACCTTGCGAGCCTCCTCAGCCGGGGCCGAGCCGATGAGTAATGTCCCGAGCAACGCGTACCCGTCCGCCGAGGCGGGCGCCCGCACGAGGTGCTCCCGCACGAGTCGGAGGGCCCTCTCCGGCTGGCCGGCATCGGCGTAGCACACCGCTTGTCGCAGTAAGGGTTCTGCAACGATACCGCCCGGAGCTGGCAGCTCACACGGTTCGGCCGCTCCGACCGAGAACGCCACCGCCACAGTGCTGGTCACGGCGCCAAGACCAGTCATGGGTCAGCGTCTATTCTAGGCTACCTGCCCGTGAAGAGCCGCTCCTCGACCTCAAAAGTTGAACCGCAGCTGGAATTCAATCACTCTGCCTGCCAGCGCCGAAAGTGCCTTGCCGAAGTCCGGGTTGTTCACCTGCGTACTTGGCGAGTTGAACTCAAACGGGCGGAGGTTGAGCTGGTTAAAGATGTTGTAGAAGAAGGCACGCAGGTCCACTGAAGCATTTTCGCCCAGTACGGCGATCTTTGGCAGCCGCATTCGGCGGGCCGCGGTCAGGTCCACGCTCATATACCGGGGGCCACGGAAGACGTTGCGTCCGATGCCCGGGGGGGGAGGCAGGAGAGTCTGCCCGCCTGGAGGCGGCACGAAGAATCGCAAGCCCCCGCCGGGAAAGTTACTGCCGGTCTGGAAGGCGCGGTTAGTTGTATCACGACCCGCGCCGCCCAGGTAGGCGATGGGTCGGACGGGGCAAATCCCGCCGCGGCCGGTGATCTCCACACAGGCGTCACCCGTGACGACCGGCGTCCACGGAAAGCCCGAATTGGCCGTCCAGATGCCTCCGATCTCCCAGCTCCCGAGTCGGTCCCGCCAGGGCAACTGCCAGATGCCGGAAGCGACAAAGGCATGGGTGACGTCAAAGTCCGAAGGACCACGCTCGGTGCGTAAATCGAGCGGAAAGGTCAGCAGACCGCCGCAGCGGTCGTCGTTCGAACACGTGTCAATGCTCTTGCTGAAGCGGTATTGCGCGTTGAACTCGAAACCTCGCGAAAAACGATGGGTGGCCCGCAGGAGCAGCGCGTTGAAGTTGGAGTTGATATCGGTCTGTACGAAGTCCACCCGGTTGATGAACGGGTTCGGATCGAACAGCAGACTCAGGTTCATCGCCCGGGGGAACTTGCGGCCAGCACTTCCCTGATAGCCGGCAGAAACGACCCAATTCCCAGGCAGTTCCTGCTGGATTTCCAGCGAGTACCGGTACGCGTAAGGCGTTTTCAGATTGAGGGGCAGGCCGAAGATGTTCGGCTTGGCGAGGTTGGCCCCTCCCACCGGAAGGTTCGTCGTGGGGTCGAACACCAGCCTCGCGGCCGGGTTCGCCGGCCAACCGGTGAAGGAATTGATACCTTCCGTGCTGAGGCTGTACACAACCTGGTCGCCCGTCAAGAAGAACGAAGCGAAAAAGGGCGGATTCAGGCGGCCGTTGAGCGTGAGCGATTGTGGGACTCGGTTGAAGCCCACGCCGAAGCCCCCTCGCAGCACGGTCTTGTGATTCAGCTCCAGGCTGCCGAGTGACTTCGGGCTCCACGCAAAGCCGAACTGAGGGCCGAAATTGTTGCGGTCAGGTTCCCAGAAGTTGCCCCCGATGCGCATCCGGGCTCCCGTAAGGGCTCCGCCGCCAGAGCCCAGAACGATATTCGCCGCGTTGCCGAACTTCTCCCGCAGCGGCGTGAAGTACTCCCAGCGGAGCCCCAGGTTGAGCGTGAGGCTGGGTCGCACCTTCCAGTCGTCTTGGACGAACAGCGCGTAAGTGGTCGTGCGGATGTACTTTTTCAGGTCGGTCGGATGGCCGTTGCGCGGATCAAAGTTTCCGCTTTCGCTGTTAGGAGCGTCGTTGGCGAAATTCCAGAGATTGTCGAAGTTGAAGCTGGGACGAGCCGCCCAGGCCACGGTGTCGTTGTTCAGCTCCCGCGAGATATCTACGCCAAACTTCAGCGCGTGACTGTTGACCACCTTCGTCAAGGTGTCCCGGAAGTTATAGCTCGTCTGGGCGAAGATGCCCGGACCGGGCACGCCCCATTGGATGTTGAAGCGCGAGTCGGCAACGGTGGATTGAGGGATCCCCCAAGGAATTTTGGGATTGGACTTGACTTCGTCGAAGGACCATCGTGCCACATTGAAGCGCGCCTCGTTGATCATAGTGGCCGAAAAGGTGCGAGTCCACAGCAAGGCCGCCGACTCGTTCAGGCGCGATGAGAGCCAGTCCTGAACGGGGCGGGCACGGTTGGCCCAAGACTGGTTGAACGTCGTATCGGAGGGAACAAAGAATGAGCTGAAAGCTACGAGGTCTCTTTCGCTGAGCTGGTAGTCCAGTCGGCCGTTGTATTGCGCCGAAGTCACGTCGAGGAAAAAAGGGCTTTCCACAAAGCGGATGTCCGGGATCCCGTCGAGTCCTCCGCCGGCAGGGTCGGCGATTCGCTGTCCGATTCTGCCCGTGGGAGAGCCGATGTCCAGGCCGCCGGGGAGCGTTGCGCAGCGTGTCGGATCCGGCAGGCCGAAGGAGGCACAATCGCGCGGGATCACACGGTTGATGCGCGGGCTCATCCCGGGCAGCGTCAGAACCTGAGCCGCGATGCTGTTCGGCCGCAGAGCCCGGATGCGTTCCACGAACTCCTGGGTCTCCACCCACTGCGGTTCGTTGGTGCTGTTGCTGGACCCGATGCGCTCATAGGCGAAGAAGAAAAAGAGCTTGTTCTTTAGAATCGGGCCACCGAGGCTTCCGGCCCACTGGTTGAAGCTCTTGCCTACGCGCTGCGGCCGCTCACCGCGCGGACCGCCCCAGCGCTGGAAGGCGTTCAGTTCCGGGCGCGCGAAGCGTCCGACGAAGCTCCCGTGGAATTCGTTGGTGCCGTTCTGCGAGACCACCTGGATCAGGGCGCCGGTGTTCCGTCCATTTTCCGCCGAGTACGAGCTCGACACCACGCGGATCTCCTTGACGGCCTCCTGGCTCGGGGTGATGATGGCCGCCCCACCCCAGGCCTGGCTGTTGACGTTAACACCGTCGATCTGGAAACCGTTGGCCGTAAGCCGCTGGCCGTTGGCCGTGATGGGGACCTGATTCTCGGTTTGGAAAATGGAATTGTTGGATCCCCCCGGTCCGGCGGAGTTCGGCAGCGCCAGCGAGTTGCCTCCCCCGTCGCGAGCTCCCAGTCCGAAAATCCCGGGAGCGAGGCGTAACAATTCGTACGGATCACGCTGAAACTGAGGCAGACCAGTAACTTGACGATGAGACAAGGCCCCGTCAATGTTAGCGTTTTCTGTCTGAAGTGGCGCTGCAGCCTCTGCCGATACGGTGATGGATTCGGTAACCTGCCCCGGTGACAACGTAATGTTGAGCCCCTCCAGCTGCTCGGCACGGACCACCACGTGTTCATGCACTGCTTTCTGGAAGCCGGCCATTTCGACCGTGACGGTGTAACGTGCCGGCCGCAGCGCACTGAACCGGTAAAAGCCCTCCGGACCGCTGGTCGTCTGCTGGGACGCACCCGTTTCCTCGTCCTGGAGCGTAACCTTGGCTCCCGGCACGGCTGCGCCCGTGGGATCGAGAATCGTCCCCTGGATGCCTCCACGGAACTGTCCGTAGACGGCCACAGACAGGATTAAGCTTGCCAGCAAAACCCGCCCCTGGTGGATGCTCTTCATGGAGATCCTCCCTAAAACGATTTAATGGCTCCATTCTAGACGGCTGCCCGGCGGCTGTCAAGAGGAATTTTGCAAAAAATTCTTGATTCGCCCTGCTGCGCTGTGCGAAACTCGGCAGGTGGTGAGCGGCAAGACGCCCCCCCGCGGCGGGCAAGAGCGGGCGCGGCCCATGAGCCTGAAGGAGCTGGCGCGACACCTCAACGTGTCTCCCGCCACGGTCTCCCTGGTCCTCAACAACGTTCCGGCCGCCCGTGCCATTTCTAAGGCCACCAGGGAGCGCGTGCTCGCAGCGGCGCGCCATTTTCAGTACCGGCCGAACTTCGTCGCCCGGTCACTGCGTGCCCAGCGGACGTATGCGGTCGGGGTAATTGTTCCCGAGCTGAGTGACGGTTACTCAGCGCTTGTCTTGAGCGGCATCGAGGACCTCCTGCTCCGGGAAGGTTACATGTACTTAGTAGCCAGTCACCGGCACCGGCCGAAGCTGATTGAGCGCTATCCGGCGATGCTCATCGAGCGTTGCGTCGAAGGCCTGATCGCTGTGGATACGCCGTGCGAGCACCCTTTGCCGGTCCCCGTCGTCTCCGTGTCCGGTCACCGGCGTGTCCCCGGAGTCACGAACGTCGTCTTGAATCACAGGCGCGCGGGTGAGCTGGCCCTCGGGCACCTGGTCGGGCTCGGACACCGCCGGATCGCGTTCATCAAAGGCCAGGCGTTCAGCTCGGATACGGAAGTGCGCTGGGAGGCGATGCGCTCGGCGGCGCGTCGCTTCGGTGTCCCGGTGCAGCCGGGTTTGGTGGCTCAACTGGAAGGCGAATCGCCCTCGCCGGAACTCGGCTATGTGGCCGCCAGGAAACTACTGGCCGCCGGTCAGACGTTCACGGCCTTGGTGGCCTTCAATGATATTTCCGCCATCGGCGCCATCCGTGCCTTCCGGGAAGCCGGTCTTCGTGTCCCAGAGGATGTTTCTGTGGTGGGCTTTGACGATGCCTACGCTGCGGCCTTTCACATCCCGGCGCTCACCACGATTCGTCAGCCCTTGTACCGCATGGGAATGCTCGCGGCGGAGACGCTGCTCAGGCTGATCACGGCGGGCCCGGGAGCGCAGCGTTCCTACCTCAAAGTGGAACCGGAACTAGTGGTTCGCGAATCTACCGGACCCGCGCCTTCGGATCAAACTTGACACCGTGGCACCGGGCGCCCTTGTCACCGCGCAGTTGAGCTTCGTCCTTGTGGGCGCCGCAACGACGATGCTTGGGCCGTTGCTTCCCTACCTTTCGGCTAGGTGGGCATTGACCGATGAAGAGGCGGGCCGGTTCTTTGTAGCGCAGTTCGCAGGCTCGCTGCTCGGCGCCCTGGGCTCCGGTTGGCTCCTGCGTCGCTTCGGCTGGCGCCTGATCGGACCGGGCGGCCATGCGCTGGTCGGGGCCGGCGCGCTCGCCCTGGCTTCCCGGCATCCCGCAAAGGCGTTTGCCGGAATCACTGTGTGCGGTCTCGGTTTGGGGCTCATCATTCCCGCCACGAATCTTCTCGTGGCAACCGCGAAAGGAGCTCGCGCTCCGGCGGCTCTGAATCTGCTTAATTTTGGCTGGTGCCTCGGTGCGGTGGCGGCGCCCGTGGCCATCGCAGCGACTCTGCCGACAGCCGGCATCGGCGGCTTCGCAAAGGGTTTTGCCTGCCTGGAAGCGTGCGCCTTAGTAGCGATCCGGCTCTCGGCGAAGGGCACCAGTGCTCTGCTGCCGCCTCTGGGGGAGGGTTCCGGCGGCTCAACTGCGGGCGCTTTCGGACGGCTGACCCTCCTGGCCGCGCTCTTCCAATTCCTCTACGTCGGCACGGAGGACAGCCTCAGCGGCTGGCTGCCCTCCTACCTGAGCAGGTGCGGTTGGAGCGCTCGTGCGACCGCGGCGGCGCAGGCCGTTCTGTGGGCGGGCGTGCTCGCAGGCCGTCTCATGGCCCCTTTTGCGTTGCGGCGGGCCGATGCCCGGGGCTGGATGCTCTTCAGCCTCATGGTCGCGCTGGCCGGCATCCTCCTTGTACTGTCCCCGCCGTGGTGGCCTGCTCAGCTCGGAGGAGTGGGGCTGGCCGGGTTGGGCCTGGCAGCAGTGTTCCCCACATCGGTGGCACTCTACCTGGAAAGAGCCGGCGGCCGGGCCGTGCCTGCAGCGGGCTTCATATTCGCCTGCGGGGCGCTCGGCGGTGCCACTGTGCCGTGGGCGGTGGGAATGTTGGCTGAATTCGAACGCAGCCTGAGGGCGGCCCTGTTGGTCCCGGCATCGCTTGTTGTTGCCATGATTCTCACTGAGGTAAATTCCTGGCTCCTTTCGCGGCGCCGCCCATGAGCCCGCCACTGCCGGCGCCCCGGATCGCCGCGGCGTGCTCCAGGATGCTCGGATCCCGCACACCGACCGCCAGTACGGTTTCGATCTCGCGTGCCGCCTCGGCCACGCGTCCATTGCGGAACAAAGCCCAGGCGTAAGCGTGGCGCGTGTGGACGTCTCTGCCCCTCTGCATCTCTTCATCGGCGAGGCGCAGCGCCAGGGGTGGATCGCCTGCGCGATCGGCGTAGTAAAACACAAGCTCGCGGTTCGCATTGTCGGCGGTGACGGATTCCCGGCGCGCTTCCTGTTCGAACCGTACAAACGCTTCTTGCGCCTCTAACAGTTCGCCCGCTCGCTCCAGCGCCATGGCCAGTTCGTAAAGGTTTTCCGGATGAGGCGCCGCCCGGTAACGCTGGCGCAACAGCATCACCGCTTCCTCATGCTTCCCTTGCGCAGTGCAGATCCGGGCTAGCTCTCCGAGCGCGTAATGGTAACCCGGCATCAGTTGCAAAGCCCGTCCGGCGAGTCGCGCCGCAATCTCATGGCGACCAGCAAGCCGGGACAAATGGGCCAGCTGAGTCAGAATCCAGGCACGGTCTTCGGTTTCACCGCCCGGAAGGCGCTGTAGGGCCGCTTGCATGAAATCGAGGGCGCCCTCTAGGTCGCCGAACAACTCCCGCAGGTAGGCTCCACGGGTCAGAGCGGCTACGTTGCCCGGGCGGAGGTCGAGCATCCACTGGACCGCCTTCTCCGCCTCCTCGTACTGGCCGAGTTCGGCGTAGGCGTCTGCAAGCATGCCGTATACCTGAACATCGTCCGGCATCTGCCGGTTGAGTTCCCTCGCCAGCTCGAGCGCCTGCGAAAACTCGTGCTTACCCAGCAGCACCCACACCTTTACTTTCTGTCCTTCGAAATTCCCCGGCGCGATCCGAAGTGACTCCTTCAGGGCTTCCTCTGCCCGGAGGTAGAAGCCCGGATCACCGGTCTCGCGGGCGCGCCGGGCCAGGGCCAGGGCCAGCTCGTTGTGAAGCTCGTACCTCGAGGGGCTGGCAGAGAGAGCTCGCGCAGCTGCGGCGATTCTGCGTTCCGCGGGGCTCTGGGCGGCCACAGTGACCGCCCAGCACAAGAGGGCAACGAAAGAGCCGTACTTCATGAGTCGCACTCCCTCTCCCGGAGGTTCAATTCACTGGGCCGCCGCCCGGTTCACCGGGATCCACATGGCGGCGGTTACGCCCGCTGGGAGCGTCTGCAAGGTACGGGAACGCGGTGCGGTAGGGCGCGTCGTTGACGTTGACTCCGTCGCCCAGCCTGTTGTTTGGGAATTTGTCGAATCCAGAGACCAGCACGCCTCCGACCACTACGCGCAGGGCAATGTCGGTCACGTCGTCAAACAGCCGCCGGCCGTTGGGGAACCCGGCCGGATCCCCGCCGAGCAACCCCAACCGACTGGCTGAGGCTGGCGGTGTGGCCGGAACTCCTGTATTGAGCCGTAGCAAGTCCGCAATCGGCCCCGCGGGTGTATTGGGTGCCGCGATCGGCGGAACATATTTGACAAGTGGCAACAGGTCTAGTCGCGGCGGATCCGGAATCGCCACCACGCCCGCCGTGAGCGCGTTGACTACCCGCGCCAGCACGGGATCAAGAGCGAAAGAAGCGAACTGCGCGTCATTGGCCGGCTCCTCCATGCTGAAGCGGTCCTTGAAGCCCGTGCCGACGATCAGCTCGTTGAACAACGGGTTGCCCATGCGCTGAACCTGGCGCCACGGGCCTTCCGTCAGCGCCGGTTCGGGGGAGCGCCTGACCGTGACGCGCGGCCGGGAGGTGGTCGCCCACACACCGATCGTGGCGGCCGGAGAGCTCGCCGGCTCCAGGCGCCCCGTTCGCGTGAGCATCTCGATGGGAACCTCGATGGCAATGGCGTTGACCGCATAGCCGGACACGGTATCGCTCGCAAAGTTCTGGGCGGCGAGGTCTTCGCCCGGGGTCAGCACGGCCGGGATTCCACTGCCGAGCGTGCGCAAGTTCAATGTGTCAAACGCCGCACCCAAGTCAATCCAGAAGGGATCATCCACAGTTCCTGCGAATACCGAGATCCCATTGCTTAGGTGATACGTTCCCTGGCTGAAGAGCAACGAGTAATTCATTGTCCGCGGCCCCACGTTTGCCGGCACGGCGAAAAAAGGTTCGTCGGCTTCGTTCTCCAGGGGGACTTCACGGTTGCCGCGCACCATCGTCACGGTGTAGCTCTGCCGCTGTCCCAGCCCTGGGTCGTCAAAGGAATCAATTTGGCGAGGCACAATCAGGGTCCCTGGGACAATCGGCACCGGCGAGTTGAAAGGAGCCACTACCCCAATGCCCTTGCCCGCGTAAACCTGAAAGAGACCCGGCAGACGCTGTTCCGTCGAAAAACGAAACCGGAAGGTGATGTCCGCCCTGGCATCGTGATTGTTGTCCACTTTAATCTCGTAGAGTATGTCGGGATCGAAGGGAAACCAGTTGGGGCCATTGGCAGGCTCGAGCAGCGGGTCCACGCACAGGATCAGCGTTACCTTCGACGGCGGCATCCCGGGCGGCTGGCCCGCAGAGTAACTGACGAAGGCGAAGACATCCGTGATGTCGGCCTTGTGATCGAGGGCTGTAATGGGCGCCTCGCGATGGTTGGCCGCGACGGACATTTGCGGTGCGGCGATGACGGAGATCAGCAGCGCCGCCAGAATTTGCTTTCTCATCAAACGCTCCCTCCGAGTGGAATTGAACGGGCCAAGCCCGTCAAGACTACTTCCGATGGGATATACGGACAAAGAGGCCGGACTGGATTGCCTCAGCCGAGCAACTCGTCGTGCTGCGAGCAGACAATGAGTAGCAGACAGCCGTTGTCCGTGCGGCTCACCTCGTGCATGCTGCGGAACGGAGCGCACTGAAAATCCCCGGCGTGCAACACCACGTCACCCACCCGCAGGTCTCCCTCCAGTACGAGACACTGTTCCGGACCTCCGTGGCGATGGGGGGGATACTGCGAACCGGGGTCCATGCGGACCAGCATCGTCACGCTGTCCCGCTCCGGGTCCGCGTAGAGCTGCTTGACCCAGACGCCGGGCAGCCCGACCGGCTCCCAGCGACCCTCATCCCGGCGAACGACGTGAAGCTCGCCGGCTGAAGAACTCTTCCAGAATTTCCAGACTTGGGGGCCCTGAGGCTCCCGGCGCACGGCCGCCAGCAGCTCTTGGCGAAGCGCAGCCGGTGGACGCTGCCAGGGCAAGCCCTCCGGAAGCACAGCGGCCAGTTCCCGGAATGAGCGCAACTGCATCTCACAGGCCTTGCATCGGCGGACGTGCTCCTCGAAATCGCGTGCTTCTTCCGGAGGCAGCGCGCCGGCGGCGCAGAGGGCGGCCAGCTCCACCAACCCGTTGCAGGAAGCTTCACGTGTCATCGGAAACACCTCGAGTGGCTCCGGCCAGCCCGGCCAACAACGCGCGCAGTCTCATCATACCTGACCGGATGCGGGTCTTTACCGTGCCCAATGGCTGCCCAAGCCGCTCGGCGATCTCTGCGTGAGTCAGACCTTCGTAAAACGCCAGCTCGATGGCCTCCCGCTGCCCGTCGGCCAACCGCGCCAGGGCCTCCACGATGATCCGCCGGCGCTCCGCCGCCAGAGTCTCCTGCTCGGGGTCCGCGATCCCCCGAAGTACGTCCTTTCCGGGCAGCGGCTGCTCCCTTTTGCGCTCGCCCGCTCTCGAACGCAGGCGGTCAATGGCGCGGCTGCGCGCCAGCATCACCAGCCAGCTCATCGCCGAGCCGCGTTCTCGGTCGAAGCTCTCCGCTTTCCTCCATACTTCCAGGTAGACATCCAGCAATACCTCTTCAGCCGCCCCCGCCTGGCCCAGAATGCGCAACACCAGCGGATAGAGCACGGGCGTGGTCAGATCGTACAGCAGCGCCAGGCCTTCGGAGTCGCCGGCGCGCACACGCTGCAGGCATTCGACACAGCGTCGCTCGCGGACGTCAGCCGGGCCCGCGCCCGTATCGCTGCCGGGAGCTCCCACGATCATCGCTCCAGAGATACGTTATTCTGGGGCGGGCCGGATGTCGAGCCCGCGTCAGTGCGGCAAGTATAACACCAACTCGCCCCGGTTCCGTTTCGAAATCCGCCGCCGCACCTCTCTCCGTACACTTTTACAGCTCAGAGTGGTGGTATTACAAAATTTGATTTCGTGATACACTGATCTCCATGCTTCACAAACCCGCCTTCGCCGTGACGCTCCTGGCTGCCGGGGTCCTTCCGGCGCAGACGCCCGAGCCGGCACAAAAGGCCCCCGGCGAGCAGCCGCGCCTCCCTGTTCTCGAGCAGCGCATCGAGGTGCGGGCCGCGCCCATCGAACCCGCCCTCGACCGCCGCAACGATGAGGTCTACAACCGCACGCTGTTCAGCCGCGATGACCAGCTCTTCGATCTGCTCGCCGCAGGCATCAGCGCAGGCCAGCACGAAGGCGGCGGCAAATCCGTGGAAGTGCGCCGCTTCGGCTTCAACCTGGATCACGGCGGCGTCAACGGCGGGCTCAAAGTCCTCGTGGACAACATCCAGCAGAACCAGACCACGCAGGGGCACGGCCAGGGATATCTGGGTGCTCTCAAAAGCCTGAGCCCGGAGCTGGTCCAGGAAGTCAACATCATCAACGGCCCGTTCAGCGCCGAATATGGGGATTTCAGCGGCTTGGGGGTCGTGCACATCAAGCTGCGGGAGGCGCTGCCGCACGTGGGAACGCTGCGCTGGCAAGGCGGCTCCTTCGGCTCCTTGCGCGGGTTTGCCTCCTACAGTCCCGCGCTGCGCTCCGCGGACGCCTTCGTCGCCTACGAGGGCTCGCACACCGACGGGCCGTTTCTCAAACCCCTCAACTACCGGCGCGACAACTTCACCAGTAACTTCACGCGGCGGCGGGCGCGCGGCAGCGCCTGGGGCTGGCGCGTCAACGCGGCCCGCAACGACTTCGATTCCTCCGGCCAGCCGCCTCTTGACGAGATCGCCGCCGGACGCCTCGACCGCTTCGGCTATCTGGATCCGGGCGACGGCGGTCGCGTCCGCTCGGCAACGACCAGCTTGTACTGGCGCACGGAGGATGACCAGGGAACCTCATGGCGCGCGGACGGATTTCTCTCTCGTTCTCTGTTTGATCTCTACTCAAACTTTACGTTCTACTTGAATGATCCGGAAAACGGCGACGCCTTCCAACAGCACGACTCGCGCCTGCAGGAAGGGGCAAACCTCCAGCACACAAGGCCCCATCGCGCGGCGGGAATGCCGGCACTGCTGGTGGCAGGCGCCAACTACCACGACAACCAGATCAACGTGGGCCTCTACCCCCGGATCGATCGCACACCTGTCGGGATCACCACCAAGGCCCACGCCCGGGTCACCAATGGCGCAGGCTACTTCCAGGAATACTTTAATTTTCTTGGCGGAAGACTTCGTACAGGCGTAGGGTTACGCTATGACTGGTTCCGCTTCGCCGTCGAAGATCGTGTCGAACCGGAAGCGGGAGGCACAGCCGCATCGGGACGCATGCAACCCAAGCTGAGCCTCGCTTACACACCCGCACACCGCTGGCCCCTGACGCTCTACGTTAACTACGGGCGGGGCATCTCCTCGCTCGATGCCCGTGGCGTCGTGCGGTCCCCTTCGGGAAGGCACCTGGCGAACACCGACTTTTATCAGCTCGGCCTGTCACACCAGTGGTCGCGGCTTTCTGCCGTCGCGGATCTGTTCTGGATTGACCGCTCCAACGAATTGGTGTATATCCCCGACGACGGCTCGCTGGAGTTTTACGGTCCGAGCCGCGCCTACGGGGCCGAGGCGAAGCTCTCGGCCGAGGTTTTCCGCCCGCTTCGCCTCAACGCGGGCGTCACCAAGGTCTTCAACGCCTTCTATCGTGGCACCGATCCCCGCCAGTACGTGGATCGCGCGCCCCACTTTGTGGCTAACGCGGGCCTCACTCTGGCGGGCTGGCGAGGCTGGTACGCCTCGCTGCGCATGCGAGCGATCAACCACTACCGGCTGGACCCGGAAGACCCGGGACCGCGCGCCGAAGGCCACACCGTCTTTGACCTGAACCTCACCCGCACTCTGCGCCGCGGCGTCGAACTCAACCTCGTCGTAGACAACCTTTTCGACCGCACCTACTACGAAACCCAGAACTACTTCGAGTCCCGGCTGCGCGGTCAGGAACCGCGCTTCCGCATTCACGGCACCCCGGGCTACCCGCGTACCTTCCTGGCAGGTCTGACATTCCGTCTGGGAGGAAAGTGATCGCCTCGTCAGGTCCGTGCGTACAGCGGAGCCGAAGAAACCAGAGCCAGTCCTGAAAGGAAGAGCACGAACATGAAGACGAGCAGCGTCTTGACCTTGAGATCGGCTCCGGAGAATTCCTTCCACACCAGCAGTCCCCAGAGCGCCGCAATCATCGTGCCCCCTTGCCCGAGCGCATAGCTGACCGCGGGACCCACCTGCACTTCCGGCGGAGCGCTGGCGGCCACAAAGTTGGCAATCGTACCGGTGCCCCAGATCAGGCCCCCCGCCAGGCCCAGAAGATGCTGGCGCCGCGTGCCTCGGAAGTAATCTAGAGGTTCCACCGGCTCACCTTGAACCGGCAGATTCATAAAGTAAAGGTTGAAGATAAAAGTGGACGAGAACACCCCAAGGGCGAACACGAATGCGATTGCGTAAGGACCCAGTCCGGTTTCCCCCTGCTTGCCGATCTCCACCAGCGGATAAAATGACCCCATCAACAGCCCGCTGACCAGACTCAGAATGATGCCCTTCATCGAGACGCGAGGTTGCAAACTCCGCGTCAGGCCGGCCTGGATCCTCTCTTTTTCTCGCTCCAGGCTCAGGCTGCGGTAGGCCAGAGCATCCATGACGATCGCCAGCACCACGAGCCCCGCACCGGCAAACAACAGGTTCGGGTTGCCCTGTGGATTCAGCGCGTAGTTCCACACCACACCGATCACCAGGGCCAGCCCGATGGCCACGGGAAAGGCTACTGCCATCCCGGCGACCGCGATGGCCGCGACCAGCAGCATGTTGGCTAGGTTGAAGACCACGCCTCCGAAAAAGCCGTAGGCCAGATTGCGCCGGCCAGCTCGCATGAGGTCATCCAAAAACAGGAACCCGTCCCAACCCATGCTGCCGAACGTGAAGGCGGCTATCACAGAGGCCAGGAGAACGCCGAAGGCGTAATCGAAATAGAACAGTTCGAACCGCCAGTTGCCCGCCAGCTTGAACGTGTTGGCCCAGGATCCCCAGCAAAGCATCGTGAAGATCGCCAGGAGCAGTGCGGTCGTGTATGTGTCGGGCAGCATCATGGAAGGAGTTCCTCGACGAAGCGGAGATTATAACGCACCGCGGCCGGGTTTTCTTGCCGTGGCACGGGTCCTGCGGGAGGAAATGCGCTTACCGGAGAGGACAAAACGAACTAGACAAGCCCCGTCTTCGGCCGGTGGAGCCGCGGAAAGGCTTTACCGGCGGAGAAGACAAAACGGACCAGAGAAACAATCTCTCTCTCCGCTTTTGTAGTTGCGCTCGTGGCGTCGTTACTCCCGGCCGCTCCTCAGGCGGCAGCGCGGACCCAGTGGCGTGCGCTGCTGGCCAGCTCCCGGCCGCGCTCATAAAGGTCGCGGCCCAGGTAGGAGAGTTCCTGCCCTGCTTTCATCAGGCGCAGGCGAGCACCGGCGGCGTCGTGGCGCAACGCCAGGCGGGTGCGGCGCCCGGACTGCGGCGCCAGCAGCAGTCCGCCCACCGCTCCTGCGAGCAACCCGAGACCGAATCCCCAAAATCCCAGCTTTCTCATTGGAGATCCCTCCGCTTCATTAGACCGGGCGGACGCCGCGCCGGTTTCAGCCCCTCGGGCCGCGATTGTGTGATAACATCCCTTCCGAGCAGGAGGTGAGCATGCGATTCTGGGCTCTTTTCGTGGCGTTGGTGGTGCCCGCGATCCTCGCCGCCCAGCGCCATAAACTGACCATCAACGCCGAGACCCCCGAGGGGCAGTTGCTCCAGCAGATCGGCCTCGAAGAGGATGCGGCCAATAAACTGGCGCTGCTTGAAAAGTTCGCCGCCCAGTATCCGACGCACGAGGCGGCCGCCTGGGTCTACGCGCAGATGGTGCCGCTGTATTCCAAAACCGGTCAGCCCGACAAGGCCATGGAGGCCGCCGCCAAACTTCTCGCCCTCGACCCGGAGGACGCCCAGACGGCTCACGCCGCGCTCCGGGCCGCGGAAGCCACCAAAGATCCGGATGCCATCAAGAAATGGGCCGTGCAGGTCTCCGACGTAGCGCGCAAGGTGGCGCAAAAGCCCAAGCCCCAGGATGAAGAAGAGGCCGAGGTATGGAAGCAGGAAGTGGATTTCGCCAAACAAGTGGACACGTACAGCGAGTACGCCCTCTACGCCGCCGCCCTGCAGACACAGGATCCGCGAAAGAAGATCGAACTGATCGAGACGCTGGAGCAGCGCAACCCCGAAAGCCAGTACGTCCCGCAGGTGCGCGGCGTCTACGTCGTGGCCCTGCAACAGGCCGGCGAGACGGCGAAAGCCGTGGCCGTGGCGGAAAAGATCCTCGAAACTGACCAGTCCAACGAGGACATGCTGCTGCTGGTGGCCGACTTTTATCTCAAACAGAACAAGTCGCCGGACAAAGTGATCGCCTATTCCGAAAAGATGATCGAACTCATGAAGACCAAGCCAAAGCCTGAAGGGGTGCCGGACGCGGATTGGGAAAAGAAGAAAACGCTCGTGACCGGTCTCGGCTACTGGATGTCCGGTGTGACATACGCCACACAAAACAAGTACGCCCAGGCCGACAAGCAGCTCCGGGAAGCGTTGCCTTATATCAAGGATAACGACCAGCTGCTCGCGGTCGCTTATTTCCACCTGGGTGTGGCCAACTACAAGCTGGAGAAGATCCTGGACGCCATCAAGTTCAATCAGGAATGCATTAAGATCAAAAGCCCGCTCCAAGCGCAGGCCAAGCGCAATCTCGCCGCTATTCAGGCCCAGTACCGCGTCGTGCGATGAACATTCTGGTGCCCAACCTGGGCTCGACCTCGCTCAAGTATCAGATCCTGGAGATGCCTTCGGAACGAGTCCTGGCGCGGGGTCGCATGGAGCGGGTCAGCGACTACCGTGCCGCCGTGGCGCAGATCCGCGTCGGTTCCACGCCCGTGGATGCCGTGGCGTTCAAGACCGTTCAAGGCGGCCCCCGGTACCGGGGCACCTTTCTGATTGATGACGGCGTGCTGGCAGCTTTGGAGGAGTTCTTGCCGGCCGCCCCGGTGCATAACTCCATTTACCTGGCGGCAATCCGCGCCTTCCGGCAGGAGATGCCTTCGGTGCCCTTGGTCGCTGCCTTCGAAACCGAATTCCATGCCACGATGCCGGAGTACGCGGCGCGCTACGGCGTGCCTGCCCGGTGGCGCCAAGAGTACGGAATCCGCCGCTACGGCTTTCATGGAGCCTCCCACGAGTACGTCAGCAGCCGCGTGCCCGAGTTGTTGGGAAAGCCCCGCGAGTCGCTGCGTGTGGTGAGCTGCCACCTCGGCGGCAGCTCCTCGATCTGCGCAATCCAGAACGGCCGCTCCGTGGATGTCACCATGGGGTTCTCTCCACAGTCCGGGCTCGAAAACGCCACGCGGCACGGGGACCTGGACGTGTTCGCGGTGCTGTTTCTGATGGAGCGCTGCGGCTGGTCCGTGGCGCAGGTTCGCGAGCAACTGGCGCGCGAAGGCGGTCTGGCGGGACTTTCGGGCGTACCGGGCGGTGACGTGCGGGATCTCGAACGGGCTGAAGCGGAGGGAAATCAAGACGCCGGCCTCGCCCTGCAACTGTTCGCATATCAGGTCAAGAAAACAATCGGAGCGTATGCGGCGGCCATGGGCGGCCTCGACGCCGTGGCCTTCACCGGGGGAATCGGCGAAAACTCCGCGCGGCTCCGCGCTCTCTGTTGCGCGGGCCTGGAGTTCTTGGGCATCCGCCTAGACGAGCGGCGGAATGAATCCGGGCAGGGCGACCGCGTCGTATCCGCCGACGAAGCTCCGGTGGCCGTGCTGTCGCTGGCCACCAACGAAGAGCTCATCGTGGCCCGCCGCGCGTATCGGGTATTGGCAGGCTGAAAACCCGGCTCAGTCCGCCGCCGGAGTGGCGGTTCTCGGCGGCTCCAGCAGCTGCTCCTTGCGGTAGATCAACGCGGCAGTGTTGTAACTGGCCAGTTCGAATCCGTGGCCGTGGGTGATGGCGTCGGTCGGGCAGGCCTCGACACAGTAGCCGCAGAAGATGCAGCGGTTGTAGTCAATGTTGTAGACCTTGGCGTAGCGTTCGCCGCCGCTGATGCGGTTCTCAGCGGTGTTCTCGGCCGCCTCGATGTAAATACAGTGCGAGGGACAGGCGGCCGCGCACAGAAAGCACGCCACGCACTTCTCCAGACCCTGCTCGTCACGGCGCAGCACATGCAGGCCGCGATAGCGCTCCTGGAACTTCGGCGGCGCGTCGGGATAGTCCTCTGTGAGCGTGGGCGAAAGCAGCTCCCGCAGCGTGACGCTCAGGCCTTTGGCAATCGCCGCCACAGAGTCAATCACATCACTCGTCTTTACCGCCATGCCCTCCCCTCCAGCATAGCGCAGCCCGCCGGGTGGGTCACAGTTTCTTGAGGAGTTGCTGGGCCGCGATCAGCAGCGGATCCCACACCGTTGCGAACGGCGGGGCGTAGGCAAGATCCAGATGCTGGAAATCCTCGAGCCGCAATCGTGCCGTCAGCGCCGTCGCCAGAACGTTGATGCGACCAGCCACCCCTTGTTCGCCCAGGACCGAGCCCCCCAGCAGCCGCCGGGTGCCGCGGTCGGCCACCAGCTCCACGCGAATGCGCTTGCCGCAGAAATACCGGGCGCGTTCGCGCGCTTCGATGCGGACGGCGGCCGGATCAAAACCCTCCTTTCTTGCTGCGGCCTCCGACAGTCCGGTGACGGCGATGCCGAGACCGGCGGCGCGCACGATCGAGGTGCCCGCAATCCCCGGGAAACGCTCCATGCGCCCCGCCGCGTTAGCCCCGGCCACCCGTCCCATCTTGTTCGCCGTTGTGCCGAGCGGGATCCAGACCGGACGGTTCGTGACCAGGTGAACGGTCTCCGCGCAGTCTCCGGCGGCGTAGACACCCGGAAGATTGGTCTCCATGCGCTCGTTGACGCGCAGCGCCCCCGTCGGCCCCGGCTCCACGCCGGCTTCGACGGCCAGCTCGACGTTCGGCACGAAGCCGGCCGCCAGCACGACCAGATCAGTCGGAGTGTCGCCCACGCGATCCGCTTCAATGTGCTTAACCGGATGTTCGAGGCGCAGCTCAATGCCGCACCGCTCCAGGTGCCGGGCGACCGCCTGCGTCAGCTCAGCGTCTTCCCTGCCGAGAACGTACGGCGAAGCTTCGAACACGGTGACGCGGAGGCCGTGCGAGCGCAGGGCTTCCGCCGCCTCCAGGCCGATATAGCCCGCGCCCACCACCACCGCCCGGCGCAGGCCCGGCCGGGCCAGGAACTCCCGCAGTCGCAGCGCGTCCTCGAGCGTGTGCAGGGTGAACGCATTGGGAGGGCTCTTTGCCGCCATCAGACGCCGGTCCGGCCGGGCACCCGTCGCGATGACGAGCTTGTCGTAAGGGACACGCTCTCCGCCGGCCAGAACGACCTGACGGCGGGCATGGTGAATCGCCACGGCCTCGGCTCGCGTGCGTACCGTAATGTTGCGCTCACGGGCGAAATACTCCGGCGTGTACACGATGAGCTCGCCCGCGTCGCGAACCCGGCCCTCGACCAGATAGGGAAGCCCGCAGGCCGCATAGGAGATCGTGTGCCCCTTCTCGAGCACGACGATTTCGAGGTTCTTGTCGAGGCGGCGCGCCCGGGCGGCGGCGCTCAGGCCTGCGGCGACGCCGCCGATTACCACCAGGCGCATACGGCAAGTGCGGGTCCGGCTCCCCGTGCGCCTTCAGGCATCCCCCTGCTCCTGTTGCCGCTCGAGAAACGCCAGGATGTCGAAACGCTGGATGGCGCGGTCGGGAAAGAAGCTGTTGACGGCGTCCTGTTCGTCGGAGAAGATCTCGAAGACTGTGGAAAGCTTGGTAAGTACGAGTAACTCGATGTTCCGCCGGTTCAGGTTCAGCAGCTTCAGGGCGCCGCCGCTTTTGCGGAGCGACGTGTAGCAGACGACCATAGCGCCCAGACCGGTGCTGTCAATGTAGTCCACTTCCCGGAGATTGAGCACGACGTTCTTGCGCCCCTGGGCCAGCAAATCGTGCAGTACCTCCCGGAGGTGCGAAGCCGGCTCACCCACGGTGAGAGGACCGCTCAAATCCAAAATGACGACACCCTCTTTTTCACGCCGCCGGATCTCCAGGGCCATGGAAGGCACCATTGTAGCAACGGCTCGCCGCGCGCGGTCAGCTTTCGTCCTCCAGTTCGATGGCGTTGACGCAGGCGTAGTTGACGATCGGAACGAAGCTGATCGTGATCTTGCCCTGGGCGTTGGGTACGATGCCCCGGAACGTCTTCTGAACCGCCCGGTCGGCGCCCCCTGCCTCCCGGAAGATGTCGAAGTTTCGGAGCAGCGCCACGCCGTTGACGTAGACGTCGAACAGGCGGCTGCCGGCTCCGCCGCCTCCCGGCTTGCCCGGGCCGAACCAGGTCTCGGCGAAGTGCAGCGTGAGGCGGTAGCGGCCCGGCGCAGCCGGAATCACGTAGGAGAAATTGCCGAAACGCTCCCCCTGATAAAGTTCCGGATCCCTTGTCGCATTGACGCGCACCGGCCGCACAACGGTCTGGCCTCCGGAAAAACAGCAGTCCGGCTCCCACGTCTTCCCGGTGCGGTCCGTGTAGGCCTGGTCGCGGACGCGGATTCGCACCGGGCGCATCCGGCCCGGCGGCGCCGGCAGAATCTCGATCCCGCTCAGGATCGCGCTGTCCTTGGTGCCGGAGAAACGCAGGTGCAACCGTCCGTCGGCATCGGGCGAAACATCCTTGAGCACGACGACGTCCGCCGTGTTGGCGCCCCCGGCGTTGTTGATGACGTCAAAGTAGCGCAGCGCCTGCCGGTCGTTGACGTAGACGTGGAATAGCCGGCTGGTTTCTCCCCCGCCGGCGATGTTGCCGGGCCCGAAGACGGTTTCGGCGAACAACAGCCGCAGTTCGTACGTGCCAGGTGGTAGCGGAATGTCGTAGCGGAATTCGCTTCCTTCGCGGCGGGTGCGGAACAGTTCGGGATCGGTGGTGCGGTAAATCGGATTCCCCGGAGCCGAAAAGACTTCCCCTCCGGTGTAGAATTGGTCCGGCAGCCAAACTTTACCCCGTTTGTCCACGTATTCGGTCCCGCTGCGCCCCACCAGGATCCTCATTTCGCCACTACCCGTCAGCGCGGTGCGGGCGGCCACGGCAGGCAGCCTTTGCTCCTGCCAGCGGCGGATGGCCAGCGTGCCCGCCAGCACAATCACTGCGAGCATGACGCCGGCCAGGATACCGATGCGGCGGTAGCGCCGGGGCGGGGAAGCCGGGGCCGGTTCCCGGGCCTCAGCGGGGGATGGCGGCATCCCATGCCGGTGCACGAACACCGGAACATATTGGCCGGGCGGGATCGTGATCTGAACCTCGTGAGAAGCGCCTTCCGTCTCGTAGTAGCGCTGGAGACGTCTGCGGAGCCTGCTGGCCTCCACGCGCACGATGGCGTTCGTCTTTTGGTCAAACTCGACGGGCCGGCCCAAGGCCTCCGTGGCGATGTTGTACTCCTTGAGCTGATCGGCTTCGCCGCGGAAGTACTTCTCGCAGACGTAGGAGAGAAACTGAGCCAGGCTCGGGGCCCGGGCAAAAGCCTCCGAAGCCAGTACCCTACGGAGCTCGGCTCGTTCCTCTTCGCGACCGCGGCACTCCGGCGCCAGCCGCATGATCCGACCCACGTGCGTCCAGCATAGCACGCTCCAGGGGCCGCTGCCCGGGTGTAACGGGCGGGCCTCTGCTCTGTAACAGACCGGCAACTCATTGAGGAGGCGGCACAAGCGGCGTGTAACGCGATGAGTCGCCCCAGATTAACCCCTGTAGCCTTGCAGCAATAGGGCACTTAGGCTAAAGTCAAACCACTAGCGGAACTCGCTCTATGGGTTTGTTTGAAGGGAAGGTGAAGCCATGAAAGCACGGCTGTTGTGGTTTGTCTGGTTCGGTTTGTGCCTCGCCGGAGCGGCGGCGGCACAGTCCATCTTCGGCAGTCTGACGGGCATTGTGAGCGATGCCTCCGGAGCGGTCGTGCCCGACGCCAAGGTCACGCTGACCAACGAGGCCTCCGGAGACACCCGGAGGACGGCGACAAATGCCGAAGGCTATTTCTCCATCGTTTCGATCCCCACAGGGACGTACACCGTCCAGATCGAAGCACCCGGTTTCCAGAAGTGGGAGCGCAAAGGCATCTCCTTCACCGGGGCCGAGCGGCGCACCCTGAACGACATCGTGCTTCAGGTGGCGGCCGCCGCCGAGCAGGTGCAGGTGACGGCGACGGTGGAGGGAATCGCACCCGTGGAATCCGGCGAGAAGGCCGCTGTGCTCACCACGCGCCAGCTTCAGGAGTTCAGTGTCGTGGGCCGGAGCGCCGCCGAGTTCATCAAGATCCTGCCCGGTTTCGCGATTGCCAACACCGGTGTGGAGAACCGCCAGAACT
Source organism: Bryobacteraceae bacterium (assembly GCA_035575135.1). Lineage (GTDB taxonomy): Bacteria > Acidobacteriota > Terriglobia > Bryobacterales > Bryobacteraceae > JANWXD01. Next base: position 7,645 of record DATLYE010000081.1, on the reverse strand, counting down.
TCACCGGCGAGGTGATCGGGATCAATGGAAACGGCGATGCCGGCAGCCAGAGCGCACTCAACAATGCCTACCAGGTCAACGGACTGCCGGCAAGCTCGCTCGACATCACGGCCGACGGGGCTCACGTTTCCGATCCCGGCTGTAACTGCGCCACGCCCGTCAATCCCAACACCGACATGATCCAGGAATTGAAGGTTCTGACCTCAAATTACAGCGCGGAAAACGCCAAAGGGCCGGCCGTAATCAACACGGTGGCCAAGGCGGGCGGGCGCGAGTTCCACGGGCAGGGCTATTTGTACGCGCGCCACTACGCCTTGAACGCCAACGACTGGCTCAATAACCGGTTCGGCACCAAGAAGCCGGAGAACAAGTTTCTCTTTCCGGGCGGCAATCTCGGCGGACCGGTACGGTTCCCGGGCAGCAACTTTAACAAGAACCGGGACAAGATGTTCTTCTTCACCGGATTCGAGTACTTCTATCAGACGCTCGATACCGGCGTGCTCACCGCCACCGTACCCACCGAGGGCATGCGCAATGGGAACTTCAGTCCGGCGGAACTGGCGCGGCTCGGGCAGCGCACGGCTTCGGGGGCGCCGCCCTCGCAGCTGAACGCGGATTCGCTGGCGCAGTTTCCCGGCGGCATCATTCCTGCCTCCACGCAGGATCCGAGCGGGCGGAACCTGATCCGGCTCTTTCCTCTGCCCAACGCCGATTCGGACGCCACCGGGGGCTTCAACTACGTCAGGCAGATCGTGTTCAACCAGAACGGCTGGCAATGGCTAAGCCGCGTGGATTACAGCATCAGCGACTACACCAAGCTGTTCGTGCGCTACAACGCCCAGCGCGAGACCCAGCGCTTTCCGGTGGGCTTGTGGTGGCGCAACGCCAACCAGGTTCCCTATCCCACCGAGATTCTGGGCAAGAACCGCTCCGACTCGATCTCGGCCAGCCTGACGCACGTTTTCAACCCGACGCTCACCAACGAGCTCGTGTTCGGCTATACCTACATCACGTTCCCGAACGTCTTCGACGACCCCAGCAAAGTGGATCGGACGGCCCTGAACATTCCCTTCCGCGGCTTGTACAAAAACGGAGTGGCGCAGATTCCTTCGTTATTAAGCTGGGGCGGGGAGTTTGCGCAGATTTTCAATCCCGGCGGCTTCGAGGTGGGAGGCAGCAAGGGCCTGTTCGCGGACAAGCACCTGCCTTCGATCAGCAACAACCTGTCGAAGGTGTGGAGCACCCACACCATGAAGTTCGGTTTCTACTACGAATATGTCATCAACAACCAGCCCGCCAACGGCGACACCAACGGGCGGCTGGTGCAGGCCAACTGGGCGGGCAACACTTCCGGCAATCCGTATGCGGATTTGCTGCTCGGACGCGTGGCCGAATACGGGGAGCAGAACCTGAACCCCTTGCACAACGAGGCATACCACACCGTGGAGTTCTTTGCCCAGGACAGCTGGAAGGTGACGCGGCGGCTCACACTCGAGCTGGGACTTCGCGCCTCCCATCTGGGCAACTGGTTCGATCGGGAAGGTATCGGCTTCGCGGTCTGGGATCCGGCCAGTTATGACAACAGCCCCGGAGTCCCGCCGGAGCGGTATACGGGATTGCTCTGGCACAAGCGCGACCCGCGCATTCCGCTCTCCGGTTTCCCCAACAAGAAGCTCTCCTGGGCGCCGCGGTTCGGGATGGCGCTCGATCTGTTCGGCACAGGGCGCACCGTGCTCCGCGGGGGCTGGGGCGCGTTTTACTACCACAACGCCCAGTTCACCACCGGGTTGGATGCACCCGCGGGCGTGCAGTTGAAAACCATCGGCTCGACGACCTTCTCGTCCATCGAGGGGACGGACCCGGGTGTGGGGGCCATCGGGACCGGTGCCCTCGACCCCACCGACGACAAGGTGCCGCTGACCTACAGCTGGAGCTTCACGATTTCGCAACGGGCGCCGTTCTCAAGCCTGGTGGAGCTATCCTACGTGGGTAACGAAAGCAAGAACGTGCTGAACAACTGCGGGGTGGGCACTAACGTCAATGCCGTACCCTTCGGCGCCTTGTTCAACATCGGCACGGATCCCAACGGCCTGCCGAATTTGGACGCTTTCCGGCCGCTTCGTAATTACCAGAACTTGTGCGTGGTCCGCCACAATCTGTACCAGAACTACCACGCTTTCCAGGCGAGCTGGCTGCGTCAGATCGGCAAGTACCTTGTTCAGGCCAACTACACTTACGGGAAAAACCTGGGGATTAACAGCGGTGATGAGTTCAATCTGCGGAACAATTACGGCCCGCTTCCGAACGATCGCCGGCACATCTTCAATGTCGCCTACTCGATCGAGCTGCCAAGCCCGGTGCGGTCCCATCGCTTTGCCAAAGGTCTTGTCAACGGCTGGCAGCTTTCCGGCATCACGCAGGTTCAGAGCGGCGTGAATCTGACGGGCAACACGGGCAACAGCTTCAACATCAACCCGAACAATTTCCAGATGGCCAACGGGTACGCGGTGACCAACCGCACCATCAACGGGACGGATGCCGTAGCGTTGCGTCCGATCGTAACGTGCGACCCCCGGAAGGGTCTGGGCAAGAACCAGTACGTGAACGGCAACTGCTTCGCATTGCCGGCGGTGCCGGGCGCCAACGGCCCCATTATTCCTCCCGAGGTGTTCGGGCCGGCGTTCTTTAACAGCGATCTCTCGCTGTTCAAGAACTTCCAGTTCAGCGAGAGCCGGAAACTGCAATTGCGGTTTTCCGCTTATAACTTCCTCAACCACCCGTTGTGGACATTCCGCAACGCCGGGAGCAACCTGAACCTGGTCTTCAACCCGGCGACCGGCAAGCTCGACAATCCGAACTTCGGCGTTGCGACGGAAAAGCTGGGGCGGCGCATCATCCAACTGGCCGTGAAGTATTACTTCTAAGCGCGCGGCTGGTGCGGAGCTGCAGGGTTCCGCCGCCGGGTTCTGCTGTATAGTGGAACCGAATCGGCAATGCGGCGGTGGCTCTGGGTCCTCGCGGTGTGTGCGGCGGGTGCGCCCGCCCAGACGGCCGCCCCGAAGTCCGCGCGCGAGGGGTTCCAGATCCTGGCGGAACGCGCTGCCAAGGCCCGCGAAGAGGGTCGGCTGGAGGTAGCGGTAACGGTCTACCGGCAGGCGCTGCGGCAGCGGCCTTCGTGGGCCGAAGGTCTCTGGTACCTGGGAGCGACGTTGTACGAGCTCGATCGGTATACCGAAGCGCGGGAGCCGTTGCGGCGTCTTGTGGCGCTCCAACCCAAGGCCGGGCCTGCGCATGCGCTGCTGGGGCTATGCCTGTACCAGACCGGCGATTACGAGCTGGCACTGGCCCACCTGCGCCAGGCGCGGGCGCTTGGATTCGCCGCAAACGCGCAACTGGAGCGCGTGGCCCTGTACCACCTCGCTCTGCTGTTGACTAAGTACGAACATTTCGAGGAATCTTTGTTTGTCTTGGCGGGCTTGGCCCGGCAGGGCCTGGAAAGCGCGGCTTTGGCGGAGGCAGCCGGCATCGCCGCCCTCAGGCGCCCGCTGCTGCCGCCTGAAGTGCCCGCTGCGGACCGGGAGCTCGTCCGGCTGGCCGGCCGGGCGGCCTACGCTGCCGGCGCCCGGCGGCCGCACGAAGCCGAGCAAGCCTTCCGGGAACTCCTGGCACGCTATCCGAACGCAGCCAACGTCCATTACCTCTACGGCTCGTTTTTGCTCAGCTCCCATCCCGAAGAGGCGGTGAAGGAATTTGCACGGGAGCTGGAAATTTCTCCCAATCACTTGCCGGCTCTTGTGGCCCTGGCGCTCGAACTACAAAAGCAGGGCCGGCTCGAGGAAGGTCTGCGCTATGCAAGGCAGGCCGCCGCTGCGTACCCGAACTCGTTTGCGGCGCAGAATGCACTGGGCCGCCTGCTGGTGGACACCGGGGCGCTCGAGGAAGGGATTGCGGCTTTGGAACGGGCCCGCGAGCTTGCTCCGGACAGCCTGCAAACCCGCTTCGCACTGTCTTCGGCCTACGCCAAAGCCGGGCGCAAACAGGATGCGGAGCGGGAGCGCCGGGAGTTCCTGAGGCTGCGGAAACTCGCCGCGGGTCCGGCGGAGCCGCAATAGACATCCCATGGCGTGGCGGCTGCGCGTCGTACCGCTCTGGCTCGCCGCGCTCATCGCGCCGGCTCAGACGGATCCTACGGAGGCGGTTCTGCGGCGCGCGATCGAGCTGCATCAAGCCGGGCGGGTGGACGAAGCCATCGCGCAGTACGAACGGTATCTGGCGCAACGCCCCGCGAATTTCCTGGCGCTCTCCAATCTGGGCGCGGCGCTGGCCGGCCGGGGACGTTACGAAGAAGCGATCGCGCGCTACCGCGAGGCTTTGTATCTGGCGCCCGAGAACCCGGCCATCCGCCTGAATCTGGCGCTGGCCTATTACAAATCGGCGCAGTTCGAAGAGGCCGTGTCCGTGCTGGAGCCCCTGGCCGCCGCGCGTCCGATAAATGCCCGCGCCGTGCTGCTGCTGGCGGATTGCTACTTTCGCCTGGGCGAGAACCGGAAAGTGATTGCCCTGCTGGCGCCGCTCGAGGCCGACTTGTCCGCGGAGACGGCCTTCGACTACCTGCTCGGGATGGCGTATGTACTCGATCAACGGCTCGAGGAGGGCCGGCGGCTGATTGACCGGATCCTGCGGCGGGGAGCCTCCGCCGAAGCAGAACTGCTGCTCGGGAGCGTTCTCCGCATGGGAGGAGATTACCCGGGCGCCCGCAAGCACTTTGCGCGGGCGGTCGAGCTCAACCCGAATCTTCCTTCCGTGCATGCGCTGTATGGCATGGCGCTGCTCGAGACCGGCGACCCGGAGGCCGCCGCCCGGGAGTTTCGCCACGAGCTCGAAAACAATCCCAACGAATTCGACTCGAATCTGAACCTCGGAGCCCTGCTGCGCCAGGAGAGCAGGCTGGAGGAAGCATTGCCGCTGCTCGAGCACGCACGACGGGTGCGACCGAAGTCGCCGGCGGCGCGTTATCAGCTGGCGGCGGTCTACGCCGACATGGGCCGCCTGGAGGAGGCCCGGCGGATGCTCGAGGAACTGGTGGCGGATTCCCCCTCCTTTGTCGAAGCGCGTGTGACGCTGGCCCGGGTCTACTATCGCCTGAAACGCAAGCAGGACGGAGACCGCGAGCAGGAGATTATCCGCAAGCTCACCGCTCAGCAGGACGGCGCAAAATCCCCTGGACCTTCGGGACAGAAGCCGTAGCGGGAGCAGAATCGCGCGCGGGCTCCGTTCGGATTCTTATTGTTCCTCGGCATTTCTTGCATCACTGCTCGCGCTCTTGCACCGGCGTAATCGGCGGTTCAACACCGCGTTTGGCGAAATTGTTATGAGCGTACTGGGACCAGATTCCGGCACTGCGGCGCAAAATTTCGCAGAAATACGCAGAAATTTGTTGACATTGCGCACGCCGGCCCTTAGACTGGACGGGATTACTCAGAGGAGGGCTGATGCCACCGAGTCCTGAATCGTTGAAAAAGCTGGAAGCTGAGCTGAACCGCAACCCGGAGTTACAAGCTGCGTTTTTGAAGAATCCTGTGCAGGTTCTCAAAAAGCAGGGCGTGGAACTTACTCCGGCGATGGCGAGATCGGTAAAGTCGCAGTTTGCAGAGATGCAGCTCTCCAAACTCCCGAAGGCTGCCAAGCCGAAGATCGCCATCGAAATCGTGATTCGCGTGAAGTTCTGACGAGGGCGATTTTTGACGCCGGAGCGAATGTGAGTCGCGCCTCCATGCGCCGTTGCCTGGGCACGGCGGACGCACTGATCGTGATTCCTCCCTTCGCCGGACTGGACCGCCCGTCGCTCGCCGCCCATCTGCTTCAGGCCTGTGCGGCGCGCCGGGGATTTTCCGTGCGGGTCTTCTACGCCAACCTGGCTCTGGCGGAGGTGATCGGCGAGATCATTTACCAGGCGATCTGTTACGCTCCCACCTCGGCGCTGCTCGGGGAGCGGTGCTTCGCGCGGGCCGCCTACGGAGCTCCGGCGCTCGGTCACGACAACATGCTGGTGGAGGGCGCCGTCGCCGGCGTCTCCGGGGAGGCGGAGATCAGTCGCGCCGATATCGAGAAGGCCGAGCAGCGGATTCTGGAGTGGCTGCCGGAAGTGGCGGCCGTGCTTGCCGAGGCGGAAATCCCCGTCGTCGGCTGTTCGACGACCTTCGAGCAGACGGCGGCGAGCGTAGCCGTCCTGAACCGTTTGAAGGCGCTGGCGCCGGAAAGGATCACGCTACTTGGCGGGGCCAATTGCGAAGGCGAGATGGCGCGCGGGATTCTCAGCCTCCCGGTGAGGGTGGATTACGTCTTCAGCGGCGAGAGCGAAGAAACGTTTCCCGCGTTTCTTGGCGAGGTCCTTGAGGGACGACGGCCGCAAGGCCCGATCATTGCCGGAAAGGTTTGCCGGGAGCTCGACGGACTGCCCACCCCGGATTTTTCGGAGTACTTCGCGCAGCGCGGCATCTTTCTGCCGGAGACACTGTGCGCCTCTGACGACATCGTCTGGCTGCCGTATGAAGCCAGTCGCGGATGCTGGTGGGGCGAGAAACACCACTGCACGTTCTGCGGGATCAACGGCCAGGGAATGGTGTTCCGGCAAAAGTCTGCGGACAAGGTGATCGCCGAATTGCGCGAAATCACGGAGCGGCACGGGCTTCGGCGGGTGTGCATGGTGGATAACATCATGCCCCATCGCTACTTTCAAACGCTCGTGCCGAGACTGGGCAAGGAAGTTCCCAAACTTCACTTGTTCTACGAACAGAAAGCCAATCTGACGCTGGAGCAGGTTGTGGCTCTGAAGCGCGCCGGCGTGGCTCTGGTGCAGCCCGGGATCGAGGCGCTCTCCACGCCGGTGCTGCGCTTGATGGACAAAGGTGTCACGGCGCGGCAGAATCTGGCTTTGCTGCGCTACGCGCGTTCGGCGCGGCTGGAGATGAACTGGAACCTGCTATACGGCTTCCCGGGCGACTGCCGCGACGACTACGAGCACACCCTCAGACTGATCCCGTACCTGCGGCACCTGCAACCGCCTTCGGACCTCTGCCGGCTCAGCATTGACCGGTTCAGCCCCTATTTCGATCGCCCGGCACAATACGGAATCCGCAGCATGCGCCCCATGGACAGTTACTTTGCGGTGTTACCGGAAGGGGCGGACGTCGCGCGGATCGCCTATCACTTTCTCGGGGATTACGACAGCGGCTCGCTGGCCGAGCCGGAGTTGGTGGTGCGCCTGGAGGAGGCCGTAAACGACTGGAAGCGGCTCTGGGCGGCGGACGGCGGGGACGTTCCGCTTCTGGCCGTGGCCGAGCTCGCGCCCGACAGCTATGTACTGATGGATACGCGCGGGATCCCGGGCGGCCAGACCGTGCGCTTCCTGAACCGCCACGAGGCGGAGGCTGTGCTGGTGTCGCATCCGCTGCGTCAATCGAGCCCGGCGAGCGAGTGGGCGCGCCAACACGGCCTGGCTCTCGCCCTCGACGACTGGCATGTGGCGTTGGCCACGGCGAGCCCCGACGTGCTGGCGGGATTCGAACGAGCCGCGCGCGCTTCTCCGGTTCCGGCCTCGGCCGAAGCGTTGCGCGTCCTTGCAAACGCAACTTCCTGACGCCCG
>DATLYE010000080.1:0-10021 GCA_035575135.1 Bryobacteraceae bacterium | reverse complement strand
GGGGCGTGGCGTTTCGGGCGGCGGCAGTTCTAGCGGAGCCTGCGGGCCGAGGCGCCGCCGGAGGGAGCGGCGCGGGCGGGGCGCCGCGAAGCCCTGAGCCTGGCGTCGCATCTGTGGCGCCTGCCGGGGGCGCTGTTGCCGGATCCGCTGGGGGTACTGGTCGAGAAGGAACTGCGGACGCTGGCGCGCTCGCCGCGGTTCCGGCTGGTATTCATTATGGGCTTTACGTTCGGCGTGATCATTTTCCTGCCGGTGATTCTGCGCGGGGGGCAGTGGGGCGCAGCGTCGCAGGTGGGGGCGGGCTACCTGGTGATGGTGGGCGCCTACGCATTGCTGCTGCTCGGGGACGTGGCCTTTTGGAACATTTTCGGCTTCGACCGTGCGGCCGCGCAGACCTACTTTCTGGCTCCGGTGCCGCTGGCCAGGGTGCTGATCGCGAAAAATCTCGCCACGGCGGTCTTCGTCGTGCTGGAGATGGCTGCGATCACGGTGGTCTGGGCTGTGGCGCGCCTGCCTCTGACGGCTTCCAAAGTGGCGGAAGCGTTTCTGGTGACGCTGGTGCTGGCGGTGTATTTCATGGCGGCAGGCAATCTGGCCTCGGCGTACTATCCGAGGCCGGTGGATCCGGAAAAATCCACGGGGGCGGCCTCCCCGATGCGGGTGCGCCTGATGTTGTTGCTGCTGTATCCCCTGGGCGCGGTGCCGGTGCTGCTGGCCTACGGTGCGCGCTACGCCTTCGACAGCGAGGGCGCTTTTTACGGCGTGCTGGGGTTTGCGGCGGCGCTGGGGGCGGCGGTGTACTGGGCGGCGCTCGATTCGGCGCTGGTGCGGCTCAACCAGCAGCGGGACGCGTTTCTTTCGCTGCTGGCGCGCTCGGAGGGGCCGCTTGTTTCGGGATGAAACTCCGGACGGCTGCCAGCGAAGGCTGCTAGGATAAGCTCCAATGAAAACGGCGATTCTCGGTACCGGTTACGTGGGACTGACGACCGGTGTGTGTCTGGCGTATCTGGGTCACGAGGTGACCTGTGTGGACACGGACGCGGGAAAGATCGAGCAGTTGCGGCGGGGCGAGCCGCCCGTCTACGAGCCGTGGCTTCGGGAGCTGCTGGAGCTGGCGCGGCCGCGGCTGCGGTTCACGACCGACTGCGGGGAGGCGGTACCCGGCGCGGCAGTGGTGATCATCGCGGTGGGGACGCCGCCGCTGCCGGACGGGGGGCCGGATCTGTCGTACGTGCGCGAGGCCGCCGAGGCGGTGGGCGAGCACCTGGAGGGCGAGTTCACGGTGGTGGTGAACAAGTCCACGGTGCCGATCGGCAGCGGCAACTGGGTCGGGGCGCTGGTGCGGGAGGCGTATGCGGCGCGGCGGGGACGCAAACCGCCGAACTGTTTCGCCGTGGCCTCCAACCCGGAGTTTCTGCGGGAGGGGACGGCGCTCTACGACACGCTGTACCCGGACCGCGTGGTGGTGGGGGCGGACGAAACGCGGGCGCTCGAAGTGCTGTATTCGCTCTACCGGCCGATTCTGGAGCAGACCTTTGCGCCGCCGGCGTTCCTGCCGCGCCCGGAGGGCCTGGGGGCAGTGCCGCTGATTGCGACGGATCTGGCTTCGGCGGAGCTGATCAAGTACGCCGCCAACGCGTTTCTGGCGCTGAAGATCAGCTTCATTAACGAGATCGGCCAGCTGGCCGAGAAAGTGGGGGCGGACATTGCGCAGGTGGCCAAAGGCATCGGGCTGGACGCGCGGATCGGGACGCGGTTTCTGCAGGCGGGCATCGGCTGGGGGGGCTCCTGCTTCGGCAAGGACACGGCGGCGCTGATTGCGACGGCGCGGGAGTACAACCTGGCGATGCCGATCGTGGCGGCGGCGCGGGAGGTGAATTACCGGCAGCGGGAGCGGGTGGTCGAGAAGCTGCTCGCGGAATTGAAGATTCTCAAGGGGCGGAGCGTGGCGCTGCTGGGGCTGGCGTTCAAGCCGAACACGGACGATCTGCGGGATGCGCCGGCGCTGGATATTGCGCGGCGGCTGATCGAGCGTGGGGCCACGGTGCGGGCGCACGATCCGGTGGCGCTGCCGCGGGCGCGGCTGGAGTATCCGAATGCGGGCGTGGTCTACTGCGACACGGCCGAAGAAGCGGCGGCGGAGACGGACGCGATCGTGCTGGTAACGGAGTGGGCCGACTACCGGGCGCTGCCGTGGGAGAAGCTGGCGCGGCAGATGCGGAACCCGCTGGTGGTGGACGGGCGGAATTTTCTGGACCGCCAGGCGCTGGAGCGGGCGGGGTTCCGGTGGGTGCGGGTGTAGCGGCGGCGGTGTCGCTGACAGGCGCGGCTTCGCAACCCGCCGCCGCGTTCCGTTTTGCTTACTTACTGTGAATCACGATGCTCCCGCCGGCGATATCCTGCGGGTCGGCGATGTCTATGTCATCGGAAGCAACGTAGTTGTTGTCATAGATCGTATCCCCGGTGGACTTATCCCAGATCTTGATCCGGAACTTGTCGGTCAAGATGCTGTCGTTCTTGTTGACGTCGGCGTCGTAGGCGGTCAGCAGAAATCCGTAGTCGCCGGTTCCGTTGATCGTGCCGGAGCCCTTGAACTGAGCCTTGGCTCCTGCGACCACCAGCCATTCATAGCTCGAGCTGTGGAAGTTGAGGTTGCCGGTCTTGAACTGGAACTCGGTCTGGCCCTCCGGGGTGGTGGCGCCCTTTTTGTACTTGGAGACGAAGCCGAAATTGGCTCGTCCGGTCAGATCCGGATCCTGGAAGTAGGCGCCGGCCGGAGAGTTGATCCATCCACCGCCGGTGACGAAGCCGGCGCTAGGGTCGTAGACGGCGATCAGGACCTCTTTCGTCGCGCTTTCGCCCGTGTCGTCATCTTGCACCTTAGCCGTCACCGTGTACACGCCGGCGGACGGGAAGGATCTGGTGGCCGTGCAGGAACCCGAGCCGTTCGCTGTTGCCCCCGTCACATTCTGGGGGCCTGTGCCGTCGTCGAAGTTGAAGGCGCAGGTGTGGGTGTCCAGAGTTCCCTCGTCAGTGTAGCCAGCCGTGAATGTTACGGGCGTGTTGATCGCGACGACCATCGCGGAGGCGGTGAAGTTGTCCAGGACGGGCGGAACGTTATTGACAGTGATCGAGGTAGTCCCTGCACCGGTTCCGCCGTCTTTGTCGGTGACCGTAACGGTAATCGTGTATGTGTCAGAGGGCGTGCCGGTGGGATTGTCGTCGAGGTACTGGTGTGTGGCGGTAAAAGCTTTCGGGGACCCTGCGGGTACGTCGATCTGGGTTGGAGGCGAGCCATCTCCCCAGTCGATCACGACGGTGTGCGAATCCAGGGTTCCGGGATCGGAGAATGTTCCGTAGAGTGTTACGGTCCCGTTTTCGTTGATTGACGAAGCGGAATAGAGAAGGTCGAGCGATGCAATGGCGGGGGGAACATTCCTAACTGTGACGCTGATCTTGGCGATGTTGCTCGAAGCGCCGTCGGAGTCGGAGACCTGGACTTCGACGTCGCTCAAGGCGGGGCCGTCGGGGAAGTTGCACTGGAAGCTGCCGCCAGTGCCGTTGGTGGTGACTGAACCGGTGACCAGCGAGCCGTTGGCGCCGCACCTGGGGTAGCCGGCCGCCAGCGTGAAGGTGTCCTGTCCGGGGTCGGTGACGGTGAAGGTGTAGGTTTGTGTGGAGCCTTCGTGGGCGCTGCTGGGCCCGGTGAGGGCTACCGTAGGCGCTACGTTGTTGACGGTGACGCTGATTTTGGCGATGTTGCTTGAAGCGCCGTCGGAATCAGAGACCTGCACTTCAACGTCGCTCGAGGCGGGGCCGTCGGGGAACTTACACTGGAAGCTGCCTCCAGTGCTGTTGGTGGTGACCGAGCCGACCAGCGAGCCGTTGGCGCCGCACCTGGGGTAGCCGGCCGCCAGCGTGAAGGGGTCCTGTCCGGGGTCGGTGACCGTGAAGGTGTAGGTTTGTGTGGAGCCTTCGTCGGCGCTGCCGGGCCCGGTGAGGGTTACCGCAGGCGCCACGTTGTTGACGGTGACGCTTACGGTCGCGATGTTGCTCGAAGCCGAGGCCGAGTCCCGGACCTGAACGCGAACGAGCGGGTTTGCCGGGCCGTCGGGAAAGCTGCATTGGAAACTACCGGTCTTCGTGCTGTTGTTGATTGTCGCCGAACCAGCGACGAGAGTTCCGGCTGTGCCGCAGTCCGGGAACCCGCTCTCAAAGCTGAAGGTCTGCCCCGAATCCGGATCGGTGATCTGGAAGCTGAAGGTCTTGGTTTCCCCTTCATTGGCAGATGTGGGCGGCGCGATGAAAGCCACGGCCGGCGCCGTGTTGGCGGGAGGAGCCACTACGAGGGTCTGCCCCGGCTGTTGCCGGAAATCACCGGTTCCACAGTCGTTGCCTGCGCCGCCCGTTCCGGTGGCGCGCACCGTGAAGGTGTAGGTTCCGGGGGCGACGGCTGAGGTCGTGGTGATGGTCAGGGTCGTTTGCAGCGTACCAGCGCCCGATTGGGTCAGCTGCGAAGGCGAGAACGAGGCCGAAGCGCCTGAAGGCAGGCCGGTTTCGCTGCCGGTCGTCGTGACACTCATCTGTACGGTGCAGGAGTTGGAGCCGGCGGAACCCGTGCGGTTGAACACTACGTCATACACATAAGTTGCTGAGAATCCCGCCGTGACGGGACTGGGGTTCTGTCCCGTCTTGAGGTTTACCTGGTTGATCTTGGTTTGGTCATCGGTGAACACCGCCTGGGCCTGTGACAGGGATCCGATCGCCGTCAGGTAAAAGGTCACGCCCAGATCATGGCTTTCCGGAGAGAAGGAGTTGTTAAAAATCCGTCCGCTCGCGTCGGCCACCGCTGTGAGGACGCGGTCGCTGTGGGTGGTGGGCACTTCGTGAAGCTGGAGAGTCACGGTTTCGCCAGGGACCCATCCGGCGCCGGTGATGGTTACGGTTTCCCCGGGCGCGTAGTCCGCCTTGTCGGTCTTGACGGTGGCGAAGGCGTAAACTTCGGCAGAGGCCAGAGCGCTGCCGCCGGCGGCCACGGCGTAACCCTCGATGCCCGCCGGGGCGGCCGCTGCGCCGGCGCGCGCCACACCGAGCGCGCCCGTCGTGACGTAGGAGGCGGTCCAGGGGCGGTACAACTCAGCCGCGCCCAGGGCTGCACCGCCCGAGGAGCCGCCCGCGATGAGGATGTGGCCGTTCAAAGGCAGGGCGAGGGCGATGAACCGGCTGCGGGGCGCGCTCAAGGGGGGACCGGACGTCGAGGCGCCGGAGACCGGATCATAGATTTCGACCGAGGCCAGCTCGGCAGAGCCGTTGTGGCCGCCTCCGATCCATACCTTGCCGTCGGGCAGCAGCGCGGCGCCGTGGTCCTTGCGAGCGGTGCTCAGGAAGCCCACCGCGGCGAAGGAGTTGGTCGCCGGATCGTAGACTTCGACCGTGTTCAGGGCCTGAGAGGAGCGCTCGCCGCCGGCCAGCAGCACCCGGCCGTCCTTCAGCACGGTGGCGGTATGTCCGGCGCGCGATTCGGCCATGGCCGGGCCGAAGGCCCAGGAGTTGGACACGGGGTCGAAGATTTCGGTGGCGTTGATAGCGCCGCCGCTGATGGCGCCGCCCGCCACCAGGACGCGGCCGTCCGGGAGAAGGGCGCAGGCGTGCCGGGTACGGGCCTGAAACATCGGCGGCGCGGCCGAGAAGGCGCCGGTCGCCGGGCTGAGGAACTCCGCCGTGGCCAGCAGGTTTCCGGAGGAGTCCGACCCGCCCGTGACCAGCACGCGGCCATCCTTCAGCAGCACGGCGCACGCGCCGGTGCGGGCCACGGACATGTTACCTGCAGGCGCCCAGACTCCGGTCGCCGGCTGCGGAAAGGAACCAGGGAGCAACAGGACAACCAGTGCAAGGCTGCAAGCCCACATGAGAGCCAACGTTATCAGCATCCGAGGAGCGCGCATTGATAACCTCCCTTTGCTTCTTAGCTTGTTAGCCGCATTTTATCTTGAGGTTTCCCGGAGGACAAGTGAAACTGTTATTAGACGGTCTAATTTAAGTTATAGAACTTGCGTACTAGGACTCACAGGAAGCTTGCGGTAAGGCGTGCCCTGGCGGGCCGGTGGGGTTCGGAGCCCCGCGCGTCACGGCTCTGCGCTATGATAATTCGCCATGAGATCACAGCGGATGGTGTGTGGCATCGTGTTGCTGGCGGCGCTCGAGGCGGCCTGGGCGCAGGCTCCGCAGGCGGTCGTCTCCCCGGAGGTGCATCCGGACCGGCGCGTGACATTTCGTTTCCGCGCGCCCAACGCGAAAGAGGTCCTGCTGGCGCGGGAAGGGGCTCCGCGGGAGGCGATGCAGAAGGATGAAAACGGAGTCTGGAGCGTCACCGTGGGTCCGCTCGAGCCGGATTTGTACGGCTACCTGTTCGTAGCCGACGGCGTGGGTCTGATTGACCCGATGAATCCTCTGATGAAGCCGAACCTGCTGAACACCCAGAGCATGGTGCACGTGCCGGGTCCGGCGTCTCTGGCCTGGGAGCTGAGCGATGTGCCGCGCGGCACCGTGCACCGCCACTTTTACCGCTCGCAGATTGTGGGCGATTACCGGGATTACTATGTCTACACGCCTCCGGGTTATGATCCAGCGGGTAAGACAAGATATCCGGTGCTCTATCTGCTGCACGGCTACAGTGACGATGCGCGGGCCTGGACGGAGGTGGGCCGGGCGCACGTGATCCTGGACAATCTGATCGCGCAAGGCAAGGCGCGGCCCATGGTGGTGGTGATGCCGCTCGGCTATGGTGCGCCGGAGATCGTCTCGCGGAGCGGACCCCCGCTGCGCGATCCGGAGCTGCGCCGGCGCAACTACGACCGGTTCCGCGACGCGCTGTTCGGCGAGATGATCCCGCAGGTGGAGCGCCAGTACCGGGTGCTGACGGACCGCACCTGGCGGGCGATCGCAGGGCTTTCGATGGGCGGCGCCGAGTCGCTGTATATCGGCCTGAACGCGCTTGACCGCTTCGCCTGGATCGGCGCCTTCAGCACGGGCGGACTGGGAGAGGACTTCGAGAAGACGTTTCCCGCGCTGGATGCCAAGGCCAACGCCCAGCTCCGGCTGCTGTGGATCGGCTGCGGCACCGAGGACCGCCTGATCGAGCTGAACCGGAAGTTTCGCGAGTGGCTGAAGTCGCGCGAGGTGCGGCACACGGCGGTGGAGACGCCGGGAGCTCACACCTGGATGGTGTGGCGGCGGTATCTGGCGGAATTCGCACCGCTGCTGTTCCAGTAGGCGGAGATACAGGGGCAGGAGAGAGCGCGGGCAGGGTCAGGGGAAAGCGCCGGCATGGCGCCGGACGCGGTCGCCGTGAGCGCGGAGGGCGTCAGAGTCGGCGGGCGGGCGCCAGTCATCGAGCAGCGACAGGACCTCATCGAGTTCTCGCCGGGTGGAGGGCGCCGCAAGCACGACGGCGATGTCGGGATTGGCCAGGCAGAAGCGGTACCATTCGGGGGCCGGAGGCGGCTGAAAACCGGGCGGGTCATCCGGGGTCGGCCGCAGGAGGGCTTTCCAGCGCAGGGCGGTGAAGGTCACCACCGGAAGGCCGGCCTGGCGCGCCACCGGGAACAGATCGGTTTCCGCACCGCGGTGGGCGGCGTTGTAGCGGATCATGAGCATGTCGAGCTTGCCGGTGCGCGCCCAGGAGGCCGCGAGGCGGCGCTGGTGCGTGGTCAGGCCGATCAAGCGGAGGCGGCCGGCGCGTTTCTGCTCCTCCAGATAGTCGCGGACACCTCCAGGGGCGGTCAGTTCGCGCCATTCCTGTTCTGACTCGACATAGTAAAGTGTGGCGATGTCGAGGTAATCCGTGGCGAGTTCACTGAGGATGCGGTCGAACTCGCGCGCGGCCTCCTGGCGGTCGCGGGCCTGAAACTGCACGGCGATGACGAAACGCTTCCGCGCCGCTCCCAGGCGCGCGACCGCCTGGCTGAGCCCGTCGGGATGCCCGCACCAGTTCAGATAATTCACGCCGCAGGAGAGTGCGTGCTCGACGTCTGCGACCCGGAGCCGGGAACCGCCGCGCGTGGCCAGGCCGAGCCGGCAGACCTCGGGCAGGCCGGGAGCGAGAACGGCGGTTCGCTCGATGGCGGGCGGTGAGTGTGGTCGCGTCAGCGGGCCGGACATGCGGCCGGTCTGTCCTCTGCGACGGTATCCGTCACGAAGTGCTCGAGCGCCAGGGCGAAGGCGACGATGGTTTCGCCGCGAGCGCCACAGGCTGTTTCCAGTTCGGCAAGGACAGCGTCCTCGATGCCGTCGGGGTCCATGGCGACGCGGCATGCCTCGACCTCGGCGGCGGGAGTGCCTTGGAAGCACAGGCGGCAGGGCGGGAGGTCTTCCTGGCCCAGGCGCACGGGCGGCCCGAAGGTGCGGCAGCTCACCGGGCGAGCCTCGTAGAGTTCGCAGGCGCCGGTTCGCGGGTCGAGCAGCGGGCAGGGCTCGCCCTCGTGCCGGGATGCGAATTCCTCTTCCGCCCGCGGATCCGGGCTGAGAAGTCCGGAGCGCGGATCCCCGGGGAAGGATGGGGCGAGGCGGGCAAGGCTGTCCGAGGCCCGCAGGCGGATGCGGGCGGCGCGATTCGGGTCACGGGACGCCAGCTCCCGCAGGGCGCGGCGGAGCCGCCAGGCGTCGAGCAGCGTGATGGGAAAGGGGCCGATGCAGCACTCGGTGCAACCGATCCGGCAAGCGAGTCGCGGGCCGGCGCGGCGGGCCGCTTCCTGGAGCGAGTCGGAGAGTACGCGCAGCAGCAGGCGGTCGCCGCGCTCGATGACGCGCTGTTGGAGTGGATCCGTCACGCCGGTTTCGCCCCGCAGGGTTTCATGCCCATTCTACGCCGCGGCCGTGTTAGGTTGGCTTATATGCGGCTACGGATGGCAGCGGGATGGATGACTCTGGCCTGTGCGGCTTCGCTCGCGAGTGCAGGCGAACTTTCCGGGCGGCGCGCGCCGGGCTTTTCGCTGCCCGATTCCAATTTCCGCCAGTACGACCTCCAGGACTTTCGCGGCAAGGTGGTGGTGCTCGAGATCATGCAGACCAACTGCCCGCACTGCCGCGATTTCGCCAAGGTGCTCGAAAACGTGAAACAGCGCTACGGGGACCGCGTGGCGGTTCTGGCGATCGTCAATCCGCCGGACACGCAGGCCACCGTGGCGCGCTATGCGGCCGAGACCGGCTCGACGATCCCGATTTTGTTCGACTGCGGGCAAGTGGCGGCTTCCTACTTGAAGGCCACACCGGCGAAGCCCTCCTTCCACGTGCCGCACGTGTTTTTGATTGACGGCGAGGGGATGATTCGTGCCGATTTCGGCTACGGTCCTGCAACCAAGCAGATTTTCGAAGGGACGGCGCTGTTTGACGAGATAGACCGGCTGCTGGGAAAGCCCGGCCCTCGCAAGGGTCGGTAGGGGGAGCGCGGCGGGTGTCCGAGTCTGGTTGACCGGCGGCCTGGTTCGGGGCGCCGGGTCGTGCGTTGCTACCGCGGAGTTTGGCTTGAGTTGACGCGCGGCTTGACGCCCCGGAGTCCTTCCCAGAGGATGCGCAGCAGGAAGCGGGTGCCGTGGCGGACGACTCTGGATTTGATCTCTCCGCCGGCGCGGGCGCGCTCGTGGCTGCTGACCTCGACGATCCGATAGCCTTTCCTCAAGGTGTTGGCGATGATTTCGATCTCGATCTCGAAGGATGTGGAGGTGTAACGGAAGTCGCTGAAAATCTCTCTGCGGAAGACCTTGAAGCCGTTCAGGGCATCGGAGAGGTAGCGGCCGGTGCAGATGCCCAGGGCGGCGCTCAGAAAGACGTTTCCGAGCGCGCGGATGTGGGTGTACTCCTCGCTGCCCCCTACGACGCGCGATCCGATCACCAGACCCACGCCGTCGCCCAGCGCCCCGAGCAGCAGCGGCAGCTCCTCGGCGCGGTGGGAGTAGTCGGCGTCCATCATGGCCAGGATTTGGCCGGAGGCGCGCGCGAAGCCGGTGCGCAAGGCCATTCCTTT
>DATLYE010000079.1:0-41458 GCA_035575135.1 Bryobacteraceae bacterium | reverse complement strand
GGGTCGAACGGCTGGTAGTAGCCGGCCTCGAGTGTTTGCGCAAGTAGCCATCCGCCGGCGCGCCGCTCGAGTCGCTCCGGGATGAACTGGCCCTTGCCGAAAAACGCGCCCGCCATCCGGAGTCCGGCCATGACCGCGAGTCCGCGCCGAAGCGTGAAGAAGCGGCTGGATCCGGAGAGGATGGTGGCGCTCGTCAAGCCGCGGCGCACGCGAAGGATGCCCAGTTCCGGAAAATGCTTCTCAAAATCTTCGGGAAGCGGTGCCGGCGCGGGCAGCTCGCGGTTCAACTCCGGGTACTCCATCAGCACCGGGAGGCTGGCATATTCCGGTTCCAGAGTTCGCACGAGCGCGGCGAAACGCCCGTCGGCATCGTGTACCGCCAGATACCGGAGCGGAAACCAGTAGCGGCCCATGTTGCCGCGTTCCCCTGCATCCTGCCGTCGCGAGATTTCCGTGACGACCTCGCCGCCGGGATGCAGGAGATAGAGCATGGATTCCAGATTGCGCCTTACGGGATCGAGCAGTTCCGGCCGCCGGAGCTTGACCGCCATGACCACGAACGCGCGGTCGCTGATGGCGTTGTAGATGACCGTGCTGCGTTCGGTGTACTGGCCGTCGCCGTCAATATCTACGCCCTCCGCGAGCCACTGCTCGATGCGGCGGAGCCAGGCAGGGTCGGGGTACAACTGGTGGACCTGAGCCAGAGCCGAGCAGATCACCCAACGGTGATTGGGGGTGTGTACTCCTCCGGCCGCCATTGCCGCCGCGGCACGGCGCAAAAAACGCTCGGTCAAAGCCTCGAGCTCGGTTTTACCCGCGCGCCTGGCAAGGACCGCAGCCGTGGCCACGCCGTGCACCACAAACCCCGTGTCCGGAGGGGAGTTGAAGTTGGTGATAACGAGGTCAATGTTGCCCTGCGGATTTTGGGCCCGCTCGAGGTAAGCGGCGGCAAGCCGCATCCGCTCGACCAACACAGAGTCGCGATAATAGCGCGAACCGGGGTGGAGGAAGGCGGCCGTGAACGCTTCGAGCATTGCGGCCGCCGAGCCGGGGAAGCAGAGGCCGAAGCGGTCGAGCGACGCGCCGCGCCACGGGCTGGCCGGATCCGTAATCTGCTGTTCGAGCAGCGAGCGAACCCGCTCGTCGTGCCGGCGGATGATTCCCGGCTCAATGCTCTGCCCCGCAAGCGGACCGGCGGCCGACAGGGCCACAAACTGCCGGCGTGAGAGCGGCGGATTCATCCAGGCGTCTTCAAAAATCCAGGCGCAGGCCCATGGTGATGATCCGCGGTGCCTGCTGCGGCGCGGTCGGCCTGCCGAAGTTCGGGTTACCGACCGTACCTACGATGCCGCCGAAGTTCGTCCGGTTGAAGAGGTTGAAAGCATCGGCGCGGTAGACCAGATCAATGGAGCGCTCCCCGGCGTACGCGAACTTAAACCGCTTCTGGATCGAAACGTTCTCGATGAAAATCGGTGGATTGCGGAAGTCATTGTAAAAGATCGCCGCATTGCCCAGCTGGAACTGGCCGGGAATGGCGAAGGGAGACTGGGCGCCGCTGTTGAACCATCGGACCGCGGGGTTGTCCGGGTCGAGCGCGGTGCGGCTGACGTTGGTCCGAATGGGATTCCCGGTGATATTGGCCTTCTTGTAGCGCGTGAACAGGACGCCCGCCCCCAGCGTATTGGGAGCCCCGACCTGGATCAGATTGCCGCTGTAATAGCGCTGCGCAGCCGCGATCGTCCAATGACCGACCAGGGCGTCCAGCCAGCGGCGGTTGGTGTTCAGGAACCGCTTGCCCCGGCCGATGGGGAGGTCGAAGCTGTTCAGGATGTTCAGTACGTGCGGCTGGTCGAAGTGCAGGTAAGACTTCATATCGTTGATGTTGTAATTGTCCTGGGCCCACACCTGCGCCTGCGTGAAGATCTGGCGGAAGTGTGCCAGGCCCAGCGACTTCGACCACGTGTAGGCCGCCATCATCTGCCAGGCGCCGAAGCGGCGCTCGACTTTGGCTTGCAGAGAGTCGTACCAGCTGCGTCCCACGCCGGCGTTTCGTGACAACACTCCGAAGTACTGCGGATAGGGGCGCAAGGCCTGCGCCAGCGTGAAGTTATCCGGGAAGTTCGGGAAGGGTTTCCGGAATCCCGCAGCCACCACCTCCGGATCGGTGATGCGTCTCTGCAGCAGGGATCCCAAAGAGAGCCGAGACACGGGGAGCTGGTTCAGTTCCACGGTGGAGTTGAGCTTGCGCGCACGGTTTCCGACGTAGGCTATGTCAATCAGGAAGCTCTTGATTTCTTGCTGAATGTTGAAGCTCCAATTATGAATCCGGGGCGCCTGTCCGAAGGTGGGACCCATGTGGTCCACCTCCTGGAAGTTCCCGTAGCTCGGGTCGAGGAACGGCGGCGGCTGAAACCCGGGAGGAAGCGGGATGCCCCCGTCCCAGTTCAGTACGGGATTCAGCCCGTCGGAGGTCCAGGTAACACCGTAGTAGGCTCCGAATCCCACCCGGCAGCCGCAGCCCCCGTTGCCGAGGGTTTGGTAGTAGACTCCGTAACCGCCGCGCAGAACCGTTTTATCGAAGAGCCGATAAGCGAAGCCCAGACGGGGTCCGAAGTTGGAGAAGTCCGGGGGATAGAACCGCTTCTGACCCGTGCGGCCTGCGCCCTTTCCGGCGAAGACCAAGGCACCCGGAAGGCCTCCCGCGCCGGGATTGGCGCGGTTCAGGTCAACGTGGGAGTAATTACCGTCTTTCTCGTGCCATCCTTCGGGAACTTCATACCGGAGACCGAGCGTCAAGGTGAGTTTGGGGGTCAGTTTCCAGTTGTCCTGAAAATAGACCGCCTGGTAAGCATAGCGGATTTCGCCGGGGATCACGGGCAGGGGAGTCATTGCCGCCTGATCCACTGCACCCAGCAGGAGGCTGGCGAAAGCGTGGCCCGTGGTGGCCAGCGCTGTGGGCAGAGCGGTTTGCGCCCGGGCGAAAACATAACGGCCGTTGGTTCCGGCCAGGTCAAGGGGGTCGGAGAACGTTCGCAGGCGCCGGAAATCCCACCCGAGTTTGTACTCGTGCTTGCCCCGAATCAGCGACAGCGACTGGTTGAAATGGAAGGTCCAGTTCAATTGGGTGCCGTTGGAGACCTTGCCGTCCTGGACGCCCCAGGCGCTCAAGCCGTCGGCTCCCGTGAATTGCACCACGGGAAAGGCGTCCGACAGGCCGGAGAGCGGCAGGCCGATCTTGGTGCCCCAGCCTTTCTGAGCCGGATTGTCCCAACCTTGCTGCTGGCGCGTGAATCCGAAGGTGCTGTGCAGGAGTGTCGTGGGGTTAATGACCAAGTCATGGTTCAAGCGGTAGTTTTCCGGACGCTGGGTGTTTGCACCGAGGCCGGTGCCAAGCGGCCCGGGGAACGTAAACGTGTTCCCCACATTCTGATTCTGCCGGCTCATGTAGTATGCGAACCGGTTATTGGAGGTCACCGCGTGATCGAACTTGATGCTCCAATGCGTGTCCTCGATCACCTGCTGGTTGGTGAACTGGAAGTTTCCGGTAAGGGTTGCCACGTTTGTGTCGGGGATGAGCGGGACCACGTTTTGCGATACGCGGCTCCAGCGGCTGCGGGGGATTAAGTTGTTGGGAAAAGGCGTACGGGTGTTGCCGGCGGTGGTGGCAGGGTCGTAGATCAGCTGCGAGACTTCGCTGAAGTCTCCCTGCTTCATGCGGGTTGTGGGAAGCGTGGCAACCGACTGGCTGATCGAGGCCGGGCGTAGATCCTTGGCGATCGTGAAAAACCAGAAGGTCTTGTTGCGTCCGTCGTAAAGGCGCGGCAGAAAGACCGGGCCGCCGATGACGCCTCCCACCTCGTTGAACCGCTCTTTCGGGCGGAAGCCTCTGGGCCGTCCGGGCACGCGGTTCACACTGTAGCCGGCGGCGTTGAAGATGTCGCGCCGGAGGTTCCAGAAGGCTCCGCCATGCAACTCATTGGTGCCCGAGCGGGTGATAAAGACTTCCACGCCGCCGCCGAAGCGGCCGTATTCGGCGTTGTAATTGGAGGTAATGAGCTTGAATTCGCCGAACTGTTCTGAGGCCGGGAAGTTGAAGACCACGCCGCCGGATTCCGGAATGGTCTGGCTGGCTCCGTCCAGCAGCACCTCCTTGGCGCGGCCGCCCGAGCCGGAGATGGACGTCTCTCCGAAACCGGTGTTGACGCCCGGCATATAGGTGACAAACACCTCCGGATTGCGGATGCCGCCGGTGAACAGCGGCAGAGTCTGCATGAATTTGTTGGAGAAGTTCTGGCCGCGCTCCGGCGTTTGCGTTTCCAGCAGGATGACTGCTTCGCGCACCTCGACGGTTTCGACGACCTGGCCGAGCTCGAGCCGGAAATCGGCTACCTGACGCTGCGCGACGCGGATCTCGATGCCGCTTTGCACGGCTTTTTTGAAACCGACCTTCTCCACCGTGATGGAGTACGGTCCGACGGGAAGGCTGGGGAACACAAACAGCCCGGCTTCCGTGGTCGAGGTGGTGAACTCCTGGCTGGTCGGCTCATGGCGCGCCGTGACGGTGGCCGCAGGCACCGCGGCGCCCGCCGGATCCAGCACGGTCCCTTGCAAGGAACCTGTGGCTACCTGCCCGGAGAGCGGCAAAAGCCCTCCCAGGATCCCAGCAAATGTCAGGACGGCGGCGAATCGTTTCATGCAGCACCCCCTCTGATATGGGCGGCATTGTACTTCCCGCGTTACGAATGTGTCAAGGGCCTGCGATTTCGTATACTCGGGTCTGGAGCTATGGATTCGGCACTGGCGATTCACCGTTTTCATTTCGCATTCACGGTCACGTATCACTACCTGTTTCCGCAGCTGACCATGGGACTGGCGCTGCTGCTGGTCATCCTCAAGACCATGGCGCTCCGCACGGGCGATGAGCGCTACAACCGTTCCGTGCGCTTCTGGGCGCGGATTTTCGGCATCAACTTTGCCATGGGTGTGGTTACAGGCATCCCGATGGAATTCCAGTTCGGAACCAACTGGGCTCCCTTTTCCAGGGCCGCGGGCGGCGTCATCGGGCAGACCCTGGCCATGGAGGGAGTTTTCGCGTTCTTTCTGGAATCGGCATTTTTGGGAATGTTGCTGTTCGGGGAGAAGCGACTGGGCCCGCGGGGGCACTGGTGGGCGGCTTTTCTGGTGTTTCTGGGCTCGTGGATCTCGGGCTTTTTCATCGTGGCCACCAATGCGTGGATGCAGCATCCTGTGGGCTACAAGCTGGGCCCCGGGGGCGAGATCCAGCTGGAGAGCTTCTGGGCCTTGCTTACTAACCCATGGCTACCCTGGCAGTATCTCCACACCATGATCGGTTCTGTGGTGACTGCCGGATTCTTTATGGCTTCGATCGGCGCCTTCTACCTTCTGGGAGGACGCTATCCGGATTACGGGCGGATCTTCGTGCGCCTTGGAGTGATCGCGGCCTTCATAAGTTCCGTGCTGATGCTCTTCCCTACGGGCGACCGCCAGGGGGCGAATGTGGCACGCTATCAGCCCGTTACGCTGGCGGCCATGGAAGGGCTGTTTGAAACGCAGAAAGGAGCGCCGATCGCCTTGATCGGCCAGCCGGACGTACAGAAGCGGAAACTGGACAACCCGCTACTCGTGCCCCGGATGCTCAGCTTTCTGACCTACCAGCGCTGGCAGGCGGAAGTCAAGGGTCTGGACGCATTTCCCGAGCGTGACTGGCCGGACAATATTCCGCTCTTGTACTACAGCTACCACATCATGGTTGGTCTCGGGACGATTTTCATCGCCGTGAGCGCGGTTGCGGTTTGGAAGCTGCGGCGCGGCACACTCTATGATTCCCGGCGGTGGTTGTGGGTGCTCATGCTGATGCTGCCTTTTCCGTACATCGCCAACACGACCGGATGGTTTACAGCGGAGTTGGGCCGCCAGCCCTGGGTCATCTACGGTCTGATGCGGACGAGCGAAGGCGCTTCGCTGCACGTTTCGGCCGGCAATGCTCTGTTTACGCTGATCGGTTTCATGGGGCTGTATGCCCTGCTGAGTATTCTGTTTCTCTTTCTGGTGTGCCGCGAGATCGCGCACGGTCCCGAACCTTTAGAGACGCACGCTCCGGCGTCGGTAGGAGCGGGAGCTGCTTCGTAGGAGGGCGCCATGGAAACGCTGTGGTTCTGCCTGGTCGCAGTGATGATCACGGTCTACGTGGTGCTGGACGGGTTCGATCTCGGCGCGGGTATCGTCCACCTGGGCGTGGCGCGGGGCGAGAGTGAACGGCGCATGGTGATCCGGTCGATCGGTCCGGTCTGGGACGGCAACGAGGTATGGTTACTGGCAGCGGGAGGGACGCTCTACTTCGCGTTTCCGAAACTGTACGCCTCCAGCTTCTCGGGTTTCTACCTGCCGCTGATGATCGTGCTGTGGTTGCTGATCCTGCGAGGCATCGCGATCGAGTTTCGGAGCCACATTGACAGCCCCGTCTGGAAGCCGTTTTGGGACGCAACCTTCACCCTGGCAAGCGGGCTGCTGGCCGTGTTTTTCGGAGTGGCGCTGGGGAACGTGATCCGCGGGGTGCCTCTGGACGCGGCGGGCTACTACTTCCTTCCGCTTTGGACGCATTTCAGCGTGCAAGGCGAGGTGGGGATTCTGGACTGGTACACGGCGCTCGTAGGGCTTCTGGCGTTTCTGACGCTTGCCCTGCATGGCGCCCGGTGGGTGGCGCTGAAGACCGAGGGCGAGGTTCGGGCGCGGGCCCTTCATGTCGCGGTGGTGGCCTGGCCGGGCGTGGCGGTGCTGACGGTGGTGGTAACGGCGGCCACGCTCCGCGTCCAGCCTCAGGTCTGGCGGAACCTGACGGAACATCCGTGGGGCTTCGTGTTTCCGGCTGTGGCGGTGGCGGGCCTGATCGGTGCGCGTCTGGCAGGTCCTGACAAACGGGCATTCCTGGGCTCCTGTGCGTTCATCGCCGGGATGCTGGCGAGCGCAGCCTTCGGGGTCTACCCGTACGTGCTGCCGTCGAACACGGATCCTGCTCTCGGCCTGACGATCTACAACGCCGCAACGAGCACGTACGGTCTCAAGGTCGGCTTGGCGTGGTGGATACCGGGTATGATGCTGGTGACCGGGTATTTCGTTTTCGTGTACCGGCACTTCGCGGGCAAAGTCCGGCTGGAGGAAGAGGGGTACTGAAAGGCGCCACGGAAAAAGGTGCCACACCAGGCTGACGGATTTAAAAAAAGGTGCCATACCAGGCTGACGGATTTTGTGGTAAGGAGGGGGTATGAACCGGAGAAAATTTGTGGCGGGGGCGGCGGCTTCGGCCGGCGTCGCGCTTTCCTCATCCCGGCTGGCGATTGACGGCGGAGCGCCGGTGCGTCCGGCGCCGCTGCGCGCCAACTATTTCGGTACCCAGTACTACGACGAAAAAGAGGAGCAGGAGCTCCGCGAGGTTCTTCGGACCGGCCGGCCGTTCCGCTGGTACGGCCCGGGCAACGAACCGCCGAAGAAGGTGCTCACCTTCGAGAAGGAATTCGCCGCACGGATGCAGACGCGGTACGCGCTGGCGGTCACTTCCGGCACCGCCGCGCTCCAGTGCGCGCTGGCCGCCCTGGAGGTCGGCCCCGGCGACGAAGTGATTCTGCCGGCGTGGACCTGGCACTCCTGTTTCAACACTGTAGTGCTGGCCGGGGCGCTGCCGGTCACCGCCGAAATTGACGAGTCCTTCAACCTGGATCCGGACGATATCGAACGCCACATCACGCCCCGGACCAAGGTGATCATGGCCGTCCACCTCCAGGGGAATCCCTGCGACATGGATCGCATTTTGGCCATTGCGCGCAAGCACCGGCTGCGCGTGCTCGAAGACTGCGCCCAGAGCGTCGGAGCCAGCTATAAGGGGCGGCCGGTGGGGTCCATGGGAGACATCGGCATTTACAGCCTCCAGTTGAACAAGACCATCACGGCCGGCGAGGGTGGGGCGGTCGTGACCAATGATCCGGTATTGTTCGAACGGGCTTCCCGATTCCACGATCTGGGCGGGTTGCGACCCCCGCACCGGGAATTCGTAGGCCAGGAAAAATTGGGCTGGTTCATCGGGACCAATTTCCGGATGAACGAGTTCACGGGAGGCGTCTTGCTGGCCCAACTCCGCAAGCTGGACACCATCGTCAACGCGGTGCGAGCCAACGCGCGGCGCATTTACGACGGACTGCAAGACCTGCCGGGGTTGCGCTTCCGCCACCGGCCGGATCCGGACGGCGACCTTGGGGCGTTTGTTTTCCTCGGCTTTGCCAACAAGGAGCAACGGGACCGCTTCGTGGCGGCCATGAAGGCGGAGAACGTACCCGCTTCGCCTCCGAGCGGATCGGTGATTCTGCCCATCCAGCCGCACATCGAGAAAAAGATCACGGTGCATCCCGCCTGGCCTTCCTTCACGACGGAACGCGGCCGGGCAATTCAGTACGGCGCCGCATCGTGTCCGCGCACGATTGACGTGCTGAACCGCTTCGCCGGGGTGGCGCTCGACCCCAAGTTCACCCGCAAGGATACGGACGATATCGTGGCCGCAATCCGAAAAGTGTATCCTGCGGTCGTCAAGGCGTGACGGCGAGCGCCCGCGCCGCTATTCGTAGCGGAGCGCCACGACCGGATCGAGGCGCGCGGCCTTGGTGGCGGGCCAGACGCCGAAAAACAGGCCTACGGCTACAGAAACCGCACTGCCCAGGATCACGGTCCACAGAGGCACGGCGGTCGGCAGGGTGGGGAAGACGAAGCGCGACGCCACCGAAATCAGCCAGCCGAAGGCCATCCCCAGCAGTCCGCCCAGCGCCGTCAGCACGACCGCCTCAGTGAGGAACTGCGCCACGATATCGCTCCTCCGGGCGCCCACAGCTTTGCGGATGCCGATTTCGCGGGTACGCTCCGTGACCGAGACCAGCATGATGTTCATGACCCCGATGCCGCCGACCAGGAGGCCGATCGAACTCAACACGACCATCACGAGGGCCACCATGGCCGTGATGCGGTGGAAATCCTCGAGCATCTGCTGGCCTGTGGAGATCCAGAAATCATCGGGCTGATTGTAGTGGAGACGGCGCTCCTGCCGCAGCACCATCCGGACCTCGTCGAGAGCTTGCGTGAGCTTGCCGTCATGAGCCACGATGACCAGCATGTGCTCGCGGGCGTGGGGAAACAGCTTGCGCATGGTGAAGTAAGGCACCAGGAAGCGCTTGTCCTCCTGGCCGGGGAAGGAAAAGGACGGCCGTGCCATGACGCCCACGATCTCGAACATGCGCCCGTTGACCTCGATCCACTTGCCCACCGGATCCACGTTGGGGAACCAGGCCTTCTGCACGTCTTCTCCGATGACGATGACGGGGGCGCGGCGGCGATTTTCGGCCTCGGTGAAGAAGCGGCCGAACTTCATGCGCTCGGTGCCCCCGGCGGCGTAGCTCTCCTCCGTGCCCGCGAAGTCGATCATGTACATGTCATCGCCTTTGTAGCGGGCGCGGTCGATGCCGCCGCGGCGTTCGAAGACGTTGGGGCTGAACAACCACGGGGCCACGTGGGCCACCGAGGGGCAGCGTTCGCGGATGGCTTGCGCGTTTTCCCACGTCAGGGGCTTGCGAGCCAGCTCCTCGCGGGTGATGTTACCGCGGAAACCAATGTTGAACTTGAAGACGAAGGCGGTGTTGGGTCCGAAACTGCGGGCGATGTTGGTGACGGCGGCATCCACCCCCGTAATAATGGACCCTACGGCGATCACGGTCCCGGTCCCGATGATGACGCCGAGGACTGTGAGAAGGCTCCGCAGCTTGTGCTCGCGGATCGTGGCGAGCGCCATGCGCGCGGCAGAGCCGATTTCCGCAAGGGTCATTGCTCAAACCTCAGGGCTTCGATGGGATCCAGGCGCGCGGCGCGCTGCGCGGGGTAGATGCCGAAGAACAGGCCGACGGCCGCCGACAGGCCCGTCCCGAGGATCACTGCGGTGGGAGGCAGCGCCATGGGCACGGGGGTGTAGGTCCGCACCAGGATGGCGATGATCCAGGCCGTGAGCACGCCGATC
Organism: Bryobacteraceae bacterium; assembly: GCA_035575135.1. Taxonomy (GTDB): domain Bacteria; phylum Acidobacteriota; class Terriglobia; order Bryobacterales; family Bryobacteraceae; genus JANWXD01. The sequence continues at coordinate 31,392 of DATLYE010000079.1, read as the reverse complement.
AGCCCGCCCGCGGCCGCCAAGGTCGAAGACTCGACCAGAAACTGGTTGAGGATGTCCCGCCGGGTGGCTCCTACGGACTTCCGGATTCCGATCTCGTGCGTGCGCTCGGTGACCACCGCCAGCATGATGTTCATAATCACGACGCCGCCCACAACCATAAACACCGACACGACCGCCACGGCGGTAGCCGCAATTACCCCCGTGAGCTGATTCCAGGCCTCGACGAGGGAATCCGAGCCGAACATCGAGAAATTGTCTTCCTGCTTCGGCCCGAGGCGCCGGTAGGCGCGCAGGAGCATCCGCACCTCCTCCTGGGCCTGGTGAAAGTGTGCCTGGTCAATGGCTAAGGCGTTGAATCCGAGGCCGGAGCGCGAGCCGTACATCTGGAAGTAGGTCTGAATCGGAATGATGACAAAATTGTCGCGGGACTGCCCGAAGACGGTGCCGAAGGCCTTGGCGGCTCCCACGACCTTGAAGGGGCGCCCGTCGAGGAGAATTTCCTTTCCAACCGGGTCCTGGCCTGCGAAAAAGCGCTCGCGTACGTCGTTGCCGATGAAGGCCACGTTTACGCCTTTGCGCTCCTCCACCTCGGTGATGAAGCGCCCGACCGCGGGCTGAATGTTGGAGATCACCGCCATGTTGGCGGTAGCGCCTCGCAGGGAGATGCCGTCAGCGTACTCACTGCCGTAGCGGACGGAGCCCGAGCGGCCGATCTCCATGCCGATTTCGCGAATCAGGCGCGCCCGGCTCTTGAGAAATTCGTACTCCTCCACTTTCAGCTCGGGGTTGCGGCGGCGCATCTCCAGGTACTTCTTGGGGTCGAACTGGCCGATCATCGCCAGCCGCCGGATGCGGAACCCGTCGGCGCCCATGTCGGATACGCGCTCAGCGATGTAAAGATCCATTCCCTGGATGACAGCCATGACCGCAATGAGGGTGGCGGTGGCCAGGATGATGCCGAGCAGTGTCAGAAAGCTGCGGAGCTTGCTTGAGCGCAGCGACCGCAGCGCGATGAACACAGCTTCCGCGAAGGACGCGCGTGAACCCATTACAATGTGGATACGTTGGTGTCGGACGGTTTGTTCCTCTTTGGGCGTTGCTGCCGATTGTCGAGCGCTGCCGCGGCGCCAAAGGAAGGGCGGGCGGCGTGACCGCGTCCGATTACCTCCTAAACATCATCGTACTCCTGGCGGCGGCTCTTCTGTCGGGGAGTGTGGCGGAACGGCTCCGGCAGAACGCGGTTGTGGGGTATCTGCTCGCCGGCATGCTCCTCGGGCCTGCGGGCCTGGACTGGCTGCGGGGTCTGGAAGGGGTGCACGCCCTGGCGGAGCTGGGTGTGGCGCTGCTGCTTTTCACCATCGGCCTGGAATTCTCGTGGCGGCGGCTGCGGCAGTTCGGGCGTGTGGCCGTATTCGGCGGGTGCGCGCAGATCCTGGGCACAGCGGCGGCGGCGATGATACTGGCGGGTAAAGCCGGACTGGACAGAGGCGAAGCGCTCATCGTCGGAGCGGCCGTGTCCATGAGCAGCACCGCCGTGGTCCTCCGCGTACTGACGGAGCGCGCGGAGCTGGACAGCGTACACGGTCGCGCAGTCGTGGGCATCATGCTGTTTCAAGACATCGCTGTGATCCCGATCATGGTGGGGCTCTCCGTGCTGGCGGGCCGTGATCAAGGTTGGAGCGCGGCGGAGAAGCTGGCAACCAACACGGCCAAAGGCGCACTGCTGGCCGCGGGACTGTTTGCCCTCACACGGTGGGGCTTCCCGCGCCTGTTCCGGATGGCCTCGGCATACGGCAACCGGGATCTGCCCGCGGTGCTGGCGGCCGTTTATTGCCTGGGCGGTGTGTGGGTGTCGCAAGCGCTGGGCCTGTCCCCGGTGCTGGGGGCCTTCTTGGCCGGCATGCTTCTGGCGGAATCCCCGTTTGCGCAGCAGATCCGGGCGGATATCGTACCCCTGCGCGCCGCGTTTGTGACCTTGTTTTTCGCCTCCGTGGGCACACTCGTGCGTTCTCCGGAGCAGGCCGGCCTGGCGACGGTCGCCGGAGTGGCGGTGGCGATCATTGTGGGAAAAGCACTGATCGCCTCGGTGTCGGTGGCCGCCTTCCGGGTGGCGATGCGCCCTGCCGTCATGGCCGGCGTCGCCCTGGCTCAGATCGGAGAGTTCTCGTTCGTGGTGGCGGAGTTTGGGCGCCGGGCGGGGTTGCTTCAGGAAGAGACCTTTCAGCTTCTGCTCGCTGCCTCCGTCGTGACGTTGCTGCTGACGCCCTCGGTGGTGGCCCTGGCGCCGCGACTGGCCGAGACGGTTGCCGGACTTGCAGGGCGCCGCCAAGCCGCCCGGCCGGCGGCAGACACAGCGACGGCGCCGCCGGGTAAAGTGATCGTCGTCGGCTACGGCCCCGCGGGTCAGGAGACCGTGGCGGAACTGGAGGCCGTGGGAATCCCTTTCGTCGTCCTCGAGCTCAATCCGCGCACCTGCGAGGCGCACCGCACGGTGATTCCGATCCAGTTCGGGGATGCGACACGGGCGGAGATCCTCGGGCATGCCGGCGTACAGGACGCGGCCGCCGTGGTGGTGACAGTTCCTGATCCTCAGACGGCGGGCCTGATCATCAGTCAGGTGCGGCGGATGGCCCCAGACGTGCCGGTGGTGAGCCGCGCACGCTATCACATCCACGCGCCGTCGCTCCGAGACCTTGGGGCGGACCGTTTGGTGGACGAAGAGCGGCTGGTAGGCCAGCGCCTGGGCGCCGAAGTCGTCAGCCTGGCGCGCCGTAGTCGGGCCGGTCAGTCCTGAGACGCAACCGCAATCACTCTTGCAGATCGGTGCTGCTTCTGCGAGCCAGATCTTCCGCCAGGATCACCGCCTCGGCCAGCTCCCGCATCGGACGGCGCAGGCGGCGGCTCTCATTTCGCAGGCGCATGTAAGCTTCTTCTTCCGTCAGGTTGTACCGCATCTGGAGGATCCCTTTGGCGCGCTCGACGAGCTTGCGTGTCTCCAGTTGTTCGAGCAGGCGGGCGTTCTCTTCCGCCAGCCGGGATTTGGCGATGGCCCCGCCGAGTTGTTCACCGATGAAGGTGAGCAACGCGATCTCTTCGGGGGTGTGCTGGTGGGGTTCCTTGTGGTGCACGTTGATGACCCCGATGACCTGGCCGCCGGAGACGAGCGGCACCGAGAGAAACGCCTCGTAGGTGTCCTCGACCAAAGCCGGGAACCGCTTGAAACGGGGATCCGAGGATGCACGCTCGGAGAGCGCCACGACGGCGTTATGAGCAGCTACCCAGCCAGTGACGCCCTCGCCCGCCTTCATGCGGAGCGTGCCCAGTTCGGCGGCGTGGGGCAACTGCGAGGCGCGCAGCACGATTTCTCCGGTGCCCGGTTCGATCAAGTAGACGAGGCAGGCGTCACATGCCGTCACCTGGGCAGCCAGTCCGATGAGCTCCCCCAGTATCTCATCCAGGCTGCGCTCCGAACTCACAATGCTGCTGATCCGGTGCAGCAGGCGGACCTGCGACGGGTAGCGTTCCGGTTCGGACATGGATCGGACTAACCCTCCAGGTTAGGGTCAGGTCCTGCGGCCGGTCCAATCAAAACTTTCTATCGGGTCTAGAAGAGGACTCGCCGCACGGGATCCGATTTCAGCGAAAATAAAGGGTCGGTGTCCCGCTTGACGAGCTATCTGCGGCGCAACGCCACGCTCTGGGCCACGCTGTTCGCGTTGCTGCTGGTCGTCTTGCCGTTCTTGTTCTGGTACAGCACGTGGTTCGGCCGGCGTTTGAGCGACGAACAGATCGAAGCCTATCTGCAGGACGCGAGCCGGCCGAGGCGGGCGCAGCACGCGCTCGTGCAGATCGGCGAGCGCCTCAGCCGCGGAGACGAGTCCGTGCGCCGGTGGTATCCGCAAGTTATGGCGCTGGCCTCCAGTCCGGTACCCGAACTGCGGCAGACGGCCGCCTGGATTATGGGGCAGGATCCGCGGCACGAGGCGTTCCGCGAGACGCTCGCCGGGATGCTGGCGGATGCTTCTCCGATGGTCCGGCGCAATGCGGCGCTGGCGCTGGCGGCCTTTCGCGACCCGGCGGGCCGCGGGGAATTGAAGCGGATGCTTCGCTCCTCGTTGGTCCATGCTCCCGAAGCGGGTCGCGTGCAGTACCGGCTCAAGCCGGGCAACTACGTGAACCCAGGCACGCTGGTGGCGCGTGTGAACGGCCGGGAGGTGCGAGCGGAGTTGCCCGGTGAGGTGCGACAGCTGCTCCGACCGGAAGGCTCGCTCGTGCGCCGCGGGGAGGCCCTCGTAGAGGTTTCACCGGATGAGCAGCATGTCTGGGAGGCGCTGCGGGCCTTGTACCTGGTAGGGACGTCGGAAGACGCCGAGGACGTGACTCGCTATGCGCGCGGTGCGCCGGGAATGGCGGAGAAGATTCAGCAGCAGGCGCAGCTCACGCTGGCCCGGATTGCGCGGGGTCGTTAGTCAGGCGGTCCCTCGGGCCGGGCCGCGCCGGTAGGCCTCATCGAGAAGCTCGATCACGTGCGCTACGCGCTGGCCTCGGCCGAAGAGAGCCACACCGGCGCGAAGTTGAAGCATGCAGCCGGGATTGGCGGTGGCGATCACCTGAGCGCCGGTTCCGTTGGCCGCTTCCATCTTTTTCCGCAGAATGGCCATGGCCATCTCCGGGCGAAGTATGTTGTAGATGCCGGCACTGCCGCAGCACAGATCCGAGAGGGGCATCTCGCGGAGTTCGAGCCGGGGGATGGCACCGAGCAACCGTCGCGGCGCCGAGCGGATGCGCTGGCCGTGAGCGAGGTGGCAGGAGTCTTGGTAGGTCACCGCTAGCGGCAGCGAGCCCATCGCGGGGTTGAGTTCCAAGGAAGCGAGGAACTCATTGACGTCCCGAACCAGGCTGGAGAAGCGGCGGGCGCGGTCGCGATAAAGCGGATCACCCTCGAGCAGGTCGTGGTACTCCTTCAGAGTCGAGCCGCAGCCGGCGGCGTTCGTGAGGATGGCGTCGTAGCGTCCGTCCAGAAATGCGTCAATGTTGCGGCGGGCGAGCTCGCGCGCCTCATCGCGGCGTCCGGCGTGCACGTGCAGCGCGCCGCAGCAGGTCTGCCCTGCCGGAAGCGTGACTTCACACCCGTTCTTCTGCAAGACGCGGACGGTCGCTTCATTCAGCCGGGAAAAACAGATCCCCGCGACGCAGCCTCCCAGGAACGCAACGCGCTGGCGCCGGGCGCCTTCGGCGGGAAAGGTCCGCCCCAGGTGGCGGAAAAAGAAGGGCCACTGGGCCTCCGGAGTGAGCGCTTCGATCCGGCCGAGGCGACCGAACAGACGCAGCAGGCCGGAGTCACGGACTAAAGCCTGAAGACCACTGCGCTGGTAGAAAAGCAGCAGCGTGCCGAACGCGGTCAGCCACCCCGGCGAAGGCAAAAGGTGCCGGAAAACGAAGCGGCGCAGCAGCCGCACGGCCGGCGGCCTGCGACTGGCGGCCTCGATTTGCGCTCGCGCGGCTTCTACCAGACGGCCGTAGGGGACGCCGGAGGGGCAGGCGGTCTCGCAACCGCGACACGCCAGGCACAGCTCGATGTGCTCCACATAGGAGGGCGTTATGGGCATGCGTCCTTCGGCCACCTGCACCATTTGGTAAATCCTGCCCCGCGGGGAGTCCATTTCCAGGCGCAACTCGCGGTAGGTGGGGCATGCGTTCAGGCACAATCCGCAGTGCACGCACTTGTCCAGATCGAACTGCCGCGGAGCGTCCTGGATCGTAAGTTCAGAGGCGGCCATAAAGCCTCCCGCGGTTCAGCAGGCCATGAGGATCGAAATAGTGTTTGATCCGGCGCATCACGGCAAGGTCTTCGCCGGGTGACGGCCACAGCTCGAGTTCCGGTTTCCGCTCCTCCGGAGCAAATTCGATTACGGCTTTCCAGCCCGGCCGGATCCAGGACACAGCTTCATCGGGACGGGAAAAGTGGGCGTAACAGACGCCGCTCGCTGCCCGTGCGACCAGCGGCTCGTCCGTCGAGGAGGCCACTTCTCCAACCTGCGCCAGCGTGCAGGAGACGCGCACGATGGTCGCTTCTGCGCAGCTTTCCAGGAAGCGTGGGGAGAAATCCTGGACCATGCGCCAAAAGCGAATTTCCTCGCCGGCTTCGAGAACTCCATCCGCGGGCACTTCGCGCGCGAAACGATCGAGCACCGCCGCATTTCCTGCGGCCTGCACCGCCATCAGCCAGCCTTCCTGCCCGAGCAAACGGGCCGCCGCCGGATTGAACAGGTCCACCGCAGCAGGTTGCAACGGACTCCGAAGAAGGCGGTCGCGGGCCGCCAGAGCATCGCCGCAGGAGCGGAAGCCGGACAGAAACGTTCGCGTCGCGGGAGGCTTCGGCAAGACCTTGAAGTTCACCACTGCGATGGCGGCCAGCGTGCCGAAAGACCCGATGAGGAGTTTCGCCGTGTCCAGGCCTGCCACGTTCTTGACGACCATGCCACCGGATTGCACCAGGCGTCCCTCGAGGGTGACGAATTTCGCGCCGATCACCAGATCGCGCGCGGTCCCGTAAAGGCGGCGGCGCGGCCCGCTGGTGTTGGCGGCGAGCACGCCTCCGATTGTGGCGGAATCCGAAAAGGGCGGATCGAGAGGTAGCATCTGTCCCTGCCGGTCAAGGATCTGGCTGAGTTCGCAATAACGGATGCCCGCCTCCACGCTGAGCGTCAGGTCGCGAGGCTCATAGTGGAGAATGCGGTTGAGCGAGAGGGTGGAGATCGTCACGTCGGCAGGCAGCAAGGGTCCGCCCATGCGACGCTTGCTAAAGGCGCCGCCCAGCGTGATCCGCTTGCGGCTGCCCGCCGCATCGGCCAAAGCTTGCCGCAACTGGTCCACGGTTTCCGGTTGGAAAGTCTCCACGCGAAACACCACTGTGCCCGGAGAGGGCGGGCCGTGTCAACCGGCAAGCAGCCGCGGAAGCGCCGGCCGGAGACCGAGAGTTCGCCGGCGGTCAAGTGGTTCGAATTCCCCAGACGGCGCGGCGCCTCGCTTGGCCGGCAACTCAGCGGCGCGGGCTGTGTGGGTTGGGTTACTCGACGGTGACGCTTTTCGCCAGGTTGCGGGGCTGGTCCACGTCGCAGCCCCGGCGGACGGCCACGTGGTAGGCGACCAGTTGCAGCGGCACGATCTCGAGCAACGGCAGCAACAGCTCGTGCGAGGGTGGCACCTCGATGACTTCGTCGGCAAGCCGGGCGGCTTCCGTATCTCCTTCGACGACCACCGCGATGACATATCCCTGCCGCGCCTTGACTTCCTGAATATTGCCCAGGGTTTTCTCGTAGAGGATGCGGCTCGACTCACTGTCGGGTTCGCGCCCGGCGACGATGACGACGGGGAGATTTTCATCAATGAGCGCGTTCGGGCCGTGTTTCATCTCGCCGGCCGGATAGCCCTCGGCGTGAATGTACGAGATTTCCTTGAGTTTGAGGGCTCCTTCGAGCGCCACGGGATAGTGAATTCCCCGTCCCAGGTACAGTGCATGTTCGCGGCGGAACAGCCTTCGCGCCAAGTCTTCATAGGCGAGCTCCCGCGCCAGTACTTTTTCCATTTTGACGGGCACAGTGTGCAGTTCCTGGGCCAGACAGGTTGAGACTTCTTCCGCGAGCACGCCGCGGACTTGGCCGAGGTGCATCGCCAGAAGGAAAAGAGCGGCTAGTTGCGCCGTAAACGCTTTGGTGGAGGCGACGGCGATCTCGGGTCCCGCATGCGTATAGAGGGTGGCATCGGCTTCGCGACTGGCCATCGCGCCCGGAACGTTGCAGATGGCGATAACGGTGGCGCCCTTGGCCCGCGCCTCGCGCAGAGCGGCGAGCGTGTCGGCGGTCTCGCCGGACTGGGAAACGACGATGACCAGGGTGCGCCGGCTCAGAATGGGATCACGGTAGCGAAACTCGCTGCTATAGTCCACTTCGCACGGCAGGCGCGCGAGCTTCTCGATCATGAATCTGCCTGCCAGGGCCGCGTGCCAGCTCGTTCCGCAGGCGACGATCTTGACCTGCTCAAAGCCGGAAATTTCTCTGGGCGGGATTCCCAGTTCGTCCAAAGGCACCGAGCCGGTCTCACGGACGACGCGGCCGGAGATCGTATCCCGAAGGGCGCGCGGCTGCTCGAAGATCTCCTTGAGCATGAAGTGCTTGTAGCCGCCTTTTTCGGCCATGATAGGGTCCCAGAGCACGTGTGTCACCTGGCGTTTGATGGGCCGTCCGTCAAAATCGCTCAGGCGTACGCCTTCCGGGGTCAGGACCGCGACGTCCCCGTCGTTCAGGAAGAATACGTCGCGGGTATAGGCGAGGATCGCTGGTACATCGGAGGCAAGGAAATACTCGCCGTCTCCCAATCCTACGACGACAGGGGGTCCGCGGCGCACGGCCACGATCTTGCCCGGATCGTAGCGTGAGATGACCGCCGCGGCAAAGACCCCGCCGAGTTCGGCAACGGCGGCCCGGACGGCATCTTCGAGGTTTCCGTCGAAGTATTTCTCCACGAGGTGGGCGATGGCTTCCGTGTCCGTCTCGGTGGTGAAAACGTGACCCTCCTGCTGGAGGGCACTCTTGAGAGTCAGGTAGTTCTCGATGATGCCGTTGTGCACGACCACGACGTCGCCGCGGCAGTCCCGGTGCGGATGGGCATTCTCCTCAGTCGGACGGCCGTGCGTGGCCCAGCGCGTGTGCCCGATGCCGTAGTGGCCATCCACCGGGTTAAGGCGAATGGCCTCTTCTAGCTGGCGGAGCTTGCCTGAGGCCCGGCGCACCGCCAGCCGGCCATCGTCGGTAACGACCGCCAGCCCGGCGGAGTCGTAGCCCCGGTATTCGAGACGCCGGAGGGCTTCCAGCAGGATCGGGACGGCCTTTTTCGGCCCGACGTAGCCGACGATGCCACACATGGAGGATTGATTCCTTACTCCAGAATTTCGACGCGGTAATCCTCGATCACCGGATTGGCCAGCACATCGCGGGCAATCTGTTCGAGCTGACGCTGCGCGTCCCCTGCGGCAGCACCGTCTATTTCGATGTCAAAAAACTTTCCCTGACGCACATCCAGGATCTCTGCGTATCCCAAGCCGTTCAGTGCGGAACGGATGGTTTGCCCCTGCGGGTCCAACACAGTCGGTTTCAGCGATACGTAAACACGGGCTTTCATGAACTTAATTCGATTGTAAAAGAGAACAACGCCGTTGCGGTGATCACACGGGAGCGCGAGAAAAGCGGATCTTCTTAACTCTAACGGAAACAAAGAGTTACGGGTCGGAGGCCCCGGCGCGATCCTCAAGTCGTTTGGCGGCCGGCGCTAGAATCAAGGTGCAACAGCCGGTTTATCCCCAATTCTTCATTCCTGTCTTCGCCTTCGAGCCATGGAGAATCTGACTTCGCTGATGGACTCGGTCACGCCTCCAGCGGCCGTGTCGCTGCACGAGGCACCCCGGATCGAAACGCGCGTTCGATTCTGGTTCGATGTTCATTGGCTGCATGAGTCCGGCATACGGCGGGTAAGTGGTATGTCGGGCATGCCTGCGCCTGGGGCCTGTGAGGCGCTGGTTGTGCTCCAGACCGACAGCCCGGTGAGCGCACCGGGTTCACGCGACTCTGCGGTCCCCGTTTCCGTGAGTTGTAAAGTCAAGCTGGCGGCTCCGCCGGAGGGCATGGATGCGCTGGCCGCGGCGCTGGCGGGCGTCTCTGAGCTCGAGTGGCTCGAGCACGGCGCTTCGCTGGCGGCCTCGCAGCCGGCTCGGCTTTCGAGGATGCTTCCCGGGTTTGCCCGCGACGAGATGGAGGCGTTCTTCACGTGGTGGCGTTCTCTGGACCGGCTGCGCGCCTTGGAAGTGTGGGCCCGGAGTGAAGATTTCGCAGCGGAAATCCCGTTTCCGAAGCTGATTGCTGCGCTCCGAGAATACGCCCGCGCGCGGGTCGGCGCCCGGAGTCTGCAGCTGGCTCTTGCCTCCAGAGACGCATTTTGCAGCCTGGACGAGTGGGTCCGGGAGCGTCTGGCCGAGTTTGCAGGATCCGAATCGTGGGAGGCCGTCTGCGAGGGAGTTCTGGGCGTTCTTCGCCTTCGGGATCTCATTTATGAGCAGGCTCCGCTTGCTGTGGAGCAGATTCTGCTGCGGAGGGTGTCGCAGAACGGTCATGGCGATGAGAAGGCGCTGCGAGAAGCGCTTGCAGAGCCGGTTCGCCTGATCGTGTGCCTGCCGTTTTTGCGGCGCCGCGAATGGAGCCGCCGGCGGGAAGCCGTTCTCGGAGGAGTGGCGCAGGTGGAGCCGGATGGGACGATTGCGGTGATGCGACGGGAAGACGTGGCGCCAGCATCGCGCAACTTTGACCAAGCCATGGTTCTGCTCGCCCTGGCGCAGCCATCGGAGGAGCACCCCGTCGCAACCGGGCGTATGTCGTTTAGCGACGAGCGCACCGTGCCCGGGCGGCTGCTCGCCGGCGTCTTGCCACCGGTGCTTGCCGCCTACGGATTGGGTGCCGAAGAAGTCGCCCGACGCCTGGGCGATTGCTTGGCGCCGCGCAAGGATGAGATCTCGGTCTCCCTGAGCATCTCGTTACCCGCCTGTGCAGCCGCATGCTGGCGGCGTGCGCCCTCAGAGAAGGATCCTGCGTTTTTCACGACGTACTCCGGCATCTCGGTGGCGGTCCAGAAGACACTGCGCACGTGGCTGCCGTACCTGCATTTTTCCCAAGGCCGCCATTATGAGATGGCGGCGACGGCCGTACCCCTTTTGGTGTACGCCGCCAGTGAGCCGTTTCCGGGCAAGCCGAAACAGGAATTCGTCTACGACGTACTCAACGAGCAACGCATGGCGCAGTTTTTCCGTACGGCGGCCAAACGTCTTCCGAATGACCTTGAGCAAAGGAGCCGCTGGCTGCGCGCGGCCGGCAGTGTGGAAGCCGCCGCCCGCTATGTTCCCGCGCGGGCGGGGAAGTTTGTGGAAGCGCAGGCGGCGCGCCCGCGAGCCGTGATGCGGTTTGTGGCGGCTGAAGCCTGGATCGTCAACGCTCTGGTCAATCTGGGTTGCAGGTTGGCCCGCGAAACTCCCGATCGGCTGGATCCCGTGCTGCTTGCGGAAAACCTCGTGAAGGATCTCCACGCGAGGCTCCGTAAGCTCCACGCGGGCCAAGATTTCCTCGAAGCGGTTCCGCTGATTCTGATCGCGGCCACTTCCGCGCTGAGCGCGGCTTCCGGCCAGCCGCTGTGGCCGGAGCTCACACTGCGCCTCCGCGCACCGGAGCTGGATGTGATGCTCGCAGCGCCTGCCGTTACTGGCTGACGCCCGCCAAGTCCAACAGGAAAGCGTAACGGAACGCGATTTCGCGGTAACGATCGTCGCGCGCCGAAAGCCCGCCGTGTCCTGCCTGCATCTCCGTCTTCAGTAAGAGCCGGTTCCGATCCTTTTTAACCGCCCGCAGTTTGGCCACCCACTTCGCGGGCTCCCAGTACTGCACCTGGGAGTCGTGCAGTCCGGTTGTAACCAGTATGTGAGGATAGTGCGCCGGCTTGGTCTGATCGTACGGAGAGTAGGAGAGGATGTAATCGTAGTATTGTTTGTCGTTCGGATTGCCCCACTCGTCGTACTCATTGGTTGTCAGGGGGATGCTGTCATCGAGCATGGTGGTGAGCACATCCACGAAGGGCACATCCGCGATGACACCCGTAAACAGATCCGGACGCATCGTGATCACCGCGCCGATCAACAGCCCTCCGGCGCTGCCTCCCCAGGCGAAGATCCGCTTGGGATCGGCGTATTTTTGGCGCAACAGATGCTCGGCGCAAGCGATGAAGTCGGTGAAGGTGTTCTTCTTCTTCAGCAGCTTGCCGTCCTCGTACCATTGCCGGCCCATCTCCTCGCCGCCGCGGACGTGGGCCAGCGCATAGACGAAGCCACGGTCCAGCAGGCTGATGCGGAAGGCGTCGAAGCGTGCGTCCATGCTGGCGCCGTAAGAGCCGTAGCCGAAAAGGAGGAGCGGGTTTTTCCCGTCCTTGCGGAAACGGTCCTTGCGATAGACCAGCGAGATGGGGACCTGTACGCCGTCCGGGGCCCGGGCGTAAATCCGTTCGGACTGGTAATCGCCCGAGTTAAAGCCTCCGAGCACTTCCTCGCGCTTGAGGAGCTTCTTTTCGCGAGTGAGCAAGTTGTAGTCGTATACGGACGGCGGCGTGGTGAGCGAGGAGTAGTTGAAGCGTAGCCACGGGGTGTCGAACTCGTAGTTGTTGACGGGCACCGCAACATAAGCCGGCTCCCCGAAGTCCACATAATGTTCCTCCGTGCCGGACCAGGGCCGGACCCGAAGCTGGATGAGCCCGTTGCGACGCTCAGAGACGACGAGGGCGTCCTTGAAAATCTCGATGTCCTCGAGCAGCACGTCCCGGCGGTGCGGAAGGATCTCTTCCCAGTTTTCCATCCCCGTGCGGGACACCGGCGTCCGCATCAGCCGGAAATTCTTGGCCTGGTGGTTGGTAATGATGTAGAAGTGGTCGCCGTAGTGTTCCAGGCGATACTCGTGGTCGCGCCGGCGGGGCAGGAAGACACGAAATTCGCCATCCGGCTTGTCCGCTTCCAAAAAGCGGTACTCGGTGCTGAGAGTTTGTCGGGAAACAATCATGAGGTACCGCTTTGACTTGGTCTTGAACACGAAACAGTTAAATGTTTCGTCTTGCTCCTCAAAGACAAGCTGGTCCTCCGCAGGGTTCTTACCGAGCACGTGCCGGTAAATCCGGTGTGACCGGAGTGTGACCGGGTCCTGCTTGGCGTAAAAGACGGTGCGGTTGTCGTTCGCCCAGGCGATATTTCCGGTTACGTTCGGGATGACATCCGGGAGGATTTCGCCAGTAGCAAGATTTTTGAAACGGATCGTGTAGAAGCGGCGCCCCACGGTATCCACCGCGTAGGCCATCAGATCCTGGCCGGGGCTCACGGCCGGCGGCGGTGCGGAGCAGAATTTGTGGCCTTCGGCGACGGCGTTGACATCGAGGAGCACTTCTTCGGGGGAGTCGAGGGAGCCTTTCTTGCGGCAGTAGATCGGATAGTTGCGGCCTTCCTCGGTGCGGGTGTAGTAATAGTAGCCGTCGCGGAGAAACGGCACCGAGATATCGGTTTGCTTGATACGGGCCTTGAATTCGTGGAAGAGCTTTTCCTGAAGGCCCGCCGTGTGGGCCATCATGGCCGCGGTGTATGCGTTTTCCGCTTCGAGATACTTGATCACCTCGGGGTTGTCCCGGTCCCGCAGCCAGTAATAATTGTCCACGCGCACGTGTCCGTGCTTCTCGAGCCGGTGAGGAATGACCTTGGCCACGGGCGGCTTCAAGTCGGCGGCGGCCGAGAAGGTGGCGACAAGCAGCATGAGCCGGCGCATCGGAGGATCGTAAAAAAGCGGCGCGATGACTCAGCGCCTCCGTTCACTGGAAGGGGGAACGATGCCTTTCAGGCGCATGTAAGTCACAAGATTGCCGTAGTGTTCCCAGGTGTGAGCGGTGTTGAAGGACAGCACGTTGAGTTTCGTACGTTCGGCCCCGAAAAACTTCACTGTTTCCGCCGCCTGCGCGTCCGAGATGGCGTAGGCGCGATCGCAGTAGGCGAAGGCGTCTTTGAGGGCGGCCTCGAGGTCGGCCTTGGTGGTTTTGGTCTTTTCGATCCCCGGAGCCGGGTTCTTCTCGCCTAATACGGCAGAGCAAAACGCGTACTGGGCGTCGGCGATGTGCCCCAGAAGGGCAGCAAACGAGCGCACTTCAGGCACGGGCGCGAAGGCGAAGTGCTCCTCGGGCATCTTCGCGGCCGACTGTAGCACATAATTCTTGACCGTGTTCTGGAGAGCCTGCGCGCCTCCTGAGAGCGTTTTGAGATCAGGACCCTGAGCAAATGCGAGAGCGGCCGAAGCGGCCAACAGCACGGAATATTTCACAGCACACCTCCTGAGCGAAGCCTTTCTTGGATAGTTTACACGACGGCGGCGCTCCGCGCGGGAAAGGCGTCGAAGAAGCACGCGGACGCTTTAGTATACTGTTAGCGAGCGGTGGAGTTCGCTTAGCGCCGTCCTCCGACGGCCAATGACTCCTACACGGGTTCCCCCGGGGGTTGTGGCCGTCGGCCCGCCCGCCTGGACAGACCCGAACTACAGATCCAACAGGAGTCCGTGATGGAACGGATGTGGTTTACTGCGTCTCTTTGGTTGATTCTTGCCGTGGCGGCGGCGGTGGCCGGACGGTGGCTGCGGATTGCGACGGCTCTTTCGACGTTCGGCACGATCTCGGCCCTCTTCGGCCTCAATCGCGGAATCATTGACCGCGCGCAGTACTCTTGTCTGGTGGCCGTCGTGATCGCCAGCGCGGTGATTCCCACCGCCATCGCCAACGCGTGGTTTCTGCCCGCACGGTTCCGGAAAGCGCAGACGGCGCCCGTAGCGCACGGCGCGGCGGTTTTCGAGGAACCGTCATGACTGCTGTGCGTCCCCATCTGGATTGCGCCAGCGGGCGGCGGCAGGGCGAACCAGCAGGCGGCCGGACCAATGCGCCGAACCGGCATTCCGCAGCGCTATCCTTCTCCGGCCGCTCTCCAGGGTGACCCGCCGGCCAGAGCGCCTCGCCGCAGCCGCTCCAGGTCTGCACGGAGGGCCTCGCGTTGTTCAGGACTCACCGTCTGACGTTCGACGAGCACGGCGAGCTGGGCGCGGTAGGGCTCCGCGTGGGCATCGAAGCGCCGCCGCAGCTCTGCGAACGACTCGCTCACCCAGTTGCCGATCAGCCGGCTGTAAGCCGTGAATGCCTGTTCCAGATGCGGGCCGACCGCTCTCGAGAGTTTGCGGCGGAGGCGCAACACGGCGAGGCGGCGGGGCCAGCGGAGCAAGGGCCGTTTGACGGGGAGCGGATCCGCTCGAAGATCGAACGGCGGCATGGGGCCAAGAGCAGCCAGCAGTTCGGATTCGGCCGGGGCGTCGTCGCGCCTCAACGCCTGTGCGGCTGCATTCAGGCTTGCCGCCAGATCTCTTGCCAGGGTCGTTACGGCTTGATAGATCTCTGCTGCGCTCGCCGCTGCAAGTCGCGAAACCGCCTCGGCAGTCAGAGGGTTGCCCTGGCGGCGCTCGCCTGACGACAAATCCGCGGCCCATGCTTCTGCGGCCGCGTCCAAGGCCGGCGCTGCGAGCCGGCGAACCTGATCGGCCGCGCGTAAAGCTGCTGACCGAGCTTCCTCGAGCTGACCAGCGGTCTGACGCAGGTGCGCCTCGGCGGCGATCAGGCGGTCTCTTTCCGGAGCGGAGACGGCGCTGTGCAAGCGGACCTCGAGTGCGGCCGCCGTTGCCCCGCCCAGCAGCTGCGCCTTGCGCCGCAGCGAGTCGGCCAGTAGGTCCCTGTGTCTTGCGTACAGCGGGGCGATCTCCTGCTCGGCCCACTTGTCGAGCAGCGCGGCGTGACTTCCCAGAGCGCTGACGGCGTGAACGCGCGGCTCGATCGGCAGCGCCGAGCGTATCTGGCCGGCGGTATAAGACACGGCGCAACGGAGCTCGTCCGGAGAAAGCAGGTCGGCTTTGCTGAGCAGCACCATGGCCGGGATTCCCGCTTCGTAGAGAGCGCGCAACGTGGTCAAGTCCTCTTCATTGAGCGGCGACACGGCACTCACGAGCAGTACACCGAGATCGCAGTGTGGTAGATAGGCGAGCGTTTCCGCCGCTCCCGCCGCCGCCAGAGAGCCCAGGCCTGGGGTGTCCACGAAGACCAGGCCGTTTTGCAACCGCTCGGCCGGCAGTTCGGCGATGATCCGGGCAACAGCTTTGCGGTTGGAGGGATTCCGCTCCTCGGTGACGAACTCCGGCAGCTCTTCGAGGGCGTACTGCTCTACCCGCCGGTCCGCAAAGCTCACTGTGAGGCGCGGCACGGCTCCCCAGACAAGCCGCGTCGGTACGGCGGTGACGGGAGTCACGCCTACGGGAAGCACCGTCGTTCCCAGCAGGCGGTTGAGCAGGGATGATTTTCCGGTATTCACGCGTCCGAAAAGGGCGATCTCGTAGTGGTGCGATTCCAGGCGCTCCACGAGATTGGCCAGGCGCGGCCGGAGTTCCGCCAGACCGTGCCGGCTGATGATTTCCTCAAGCAACCGCAACCATTCGACTTCGGCTGTTTCGGCCAGGCGGTCGAGTCGGGAGCGCAGGTCAGCGCCCGCATCCTCCGCCAGGGACCGGTCCAGGTTGTCCAGCAGCCCTTCCAGCTCGGAGGTGAGGCCCTGAAGATGCGACGAGGCCCATTCAGGCAATTGGCCGTAACCGCGCAAATAGCGTGGCGCCATCTCCTGGGCCGCAACGCGGATGAAAGCGAGCGTGACCCGGATGGAGTGCAAGGCTCCAAGCGAGGGCCCTTCGTGGTGAACGCCCACGGCGCGCAGGGCTCGGCCAAGGTGCTCCCGGATGCGGGTGACGTGGTTGCGGATGAGGCGGGCCTGCGCAGGGCTGACATCGAGCCGGAACTTTGGGAAGATGCTTCGTGATTCGGCCGCATCGAGGATTGCTTCGATTTCGGAAAGCAGTTGGTCGGCGTGCCTTGCGTTGCTGAGCAGCCGCCGCTTGTGGGCTTCGTTGAGCGGGACGTGCTCCGCCATGGGCTTCCTCCGGTGCCAGTGCTTTGCCCCTTTTGCCGGGCTTCCGGCAGGTAGGAGTTATCTCGCCAGGGCGGGGCGGCTTGAGGTGAACTCCAACACCTTCCAGTCCATTTTCGCGCAGCGGGCGGCTGCCGTGTGTACCGCCAAGTGGATTTGCGCGGGCCGGCGGAAAGCCGGATAATGACACCGAGCGGCGGTGACGATGACCAAGGACGAAATCCTGCTCGCCCAGCGGGAGTTTCTATTCCCGGCGGTTTTCCACTATTTTCGTGAGCCGCTGGTGATCACGCATGCCAAAGACCAGTATGTTTGGGATGCCGACGGCAATCAGTATCTGGACTTTTTCGGCGGCATCGTCACAATCAGCGTAGGGCATTGCAACCAGTACGTGAACGGGAAGGTCCACCAGCAGCTCGACCGGCTGGAGCATGTCTCGACCGTGTTCGTAACCGAGCCTCAGGCGGCGCTGGCCCGCAAGATCGCTTCGCTTACCCCCGGGGGAAGGCTCACCAAATCGTTTTTTACGAACAGCGGCACGGAAGCCAATGAGACCGCCGTCCTGGCGGCGCGTTGCTATACGGGCTCGAGCGAGATCATCGCGCTTCGCCACTCCTACCACGGTCGTTCCTCGCTGGCGATGGCCTTGACCGGGCAGTCCGGCTGGAAGCTGGGCGGCCCACTCCAGCCCGGGGTGGTCCATGCCCCCAATGCCTACTGCTACCGCTGCCCTTTCGGTCTGTCGTACCCGGACTGCGAAGTGCGGTGCGCGCGGGACGTGGAGGAAGTGATTCGCACGGCGACCTCGGGCCGCATCGCCGGTTTCATCGCCGAACCCGTTCAGGGCGTCGGCGGATTCATCACTCCGCCGCGGGAGTACTTCGCCATCGTGGCCGAGATCGTGCGGCGCTACGGCGGCGTGTTCATCAGCGACGAGGTCCAGACGGGATGGGGTCGCACCGGCGGCAAATGGTTCGGCATCGAGCATTGGGGTGTGGAGCCGGACATCATCACCAGCGCGAAAGGACTCGGCAACGGCCTTCCGATCGGCGTGACCGTGGCGCGGCCGGAAGTGGCCGATTCCGTACGAGGCCTGACGATCTCTACGTTCGGGGGCAACCCCGTGGCGGCCACGGCGGCGCGCGCCGTGCTGGAGTTCATCGAAGAAAACCGCCTGCTCGATCATGCCGCAGAGACCGGAGCCTATCTGCGATCGCGCCTGGAGGAGCTCAAGGAAAAACACCCGCTGATCGGGGACGTGCGTGGCATGGGGCTGATGCAAGCGCTGGAGCTGGTTCGCGACCGGCAGACCAAAGAGCCCGCGGCAGAGGAGACAATGGAGGTGATGGAGGCGGCGCGGCACAACCGCATCCTGATCGGTAAGGGCGGCCTGTACGGCAACGTGCTGCGCATCACGCCGCCGCTCAATGTCAGCCGCACGGACGTGGATGAGTTTGTCCGGCGCCTGGATGCCAGTTTTGCGCGCTCGGAGGCATCCGGCGCCCGGGCGGCACTCCGTAGTTGAGAAGACGATGAACGAACGAAAGTTCTTTAACGAATCCCAGGCCGTGAAACCGGCGCAGCTGGTTTGCCCTTTCTGCCGTACGGCGGAAACCTATTCGCTCCGCTGGCTGGTGCGGAAGAAGAAAGACAAGCCGCCGGCCGGCGCCGACGAAGAAACCAAGCTCCGGTTCCGTAAGGCGCAAAGTTACATGGTCCTGCTGGACGACAAAGTGGCCTGTCGCAACCCGCGGTGCCGCAAGACGTTCGAAATCTCCGGCATCAAGACCACCGCGTTTCTGGTGGAGACGGCCGGGCTGCCGCAGACCTGAGCCATGGACCGGAGGGAGTTTCTCAGGACTGCTGCGGGTGCCGCCGCAGCGCCCGGGCAAGCGCTGCCGCAGCCACAGCCCCGCAAGGCTCGCATGAAGGCCGGCACCCAGCATGGCTCCTCCGACGATGTGCTGCGCGTACTGGCGGCCTTCGGCGTGAATCACATCTGCAGCGAGCTGCCCTCCCCGAGGCTGGACGAGAACTGGTCGGTGGAAGGCTTGCTGCGGCTGCGGGAACGGATCGAGCGGTTCGGCATCCACCTCGACATGGTGCCCCTGCCCCTGAGTTCCCACTACATCACGCGGGCCGAGATGCCCCACATCATGCTCGGCAAGAGTCCGGAGCGGGACCGCGAGATTGACCAGATCTGCGAGATGATCCGCAACTGCGCGCGGGCGGGGATCCCGGCGGTCAAGTACAACCTCACGATTCTCGGGGTGGTGCGCACCGAGCCCACACGGGGCCGCGGCGGCGCGCTGTACAGCACTTTCGTTTATGAGAAAGCCCGCCAGGAGCCGCCGCTGACGGAAGCGGGACGCGTCACCGAAGACATGATGTGGGAGCGGATCACGTATTTTCTCGAGCGCGTGGTTCCCGTGGCCGAGGAGTACAAGGTGCGCCTGGCCTGCCACCCGCATGATCCGGGCATGCCCCGCGGCAAGGGCTTCCGCGGGGTCGAACGGGTGCTCGGAAGTGTCGAGGGGCTGAAACGTTTCATCGAGATCCGCCCCAGCCCTTATCACGGCCTGAACTTCTGCCAGGGCACGGTGGCGGAGATGCTGGAAAATCCCCGCGAGGAGATCTACGACGTCATCCGCTATTTCGGGGCCCGCGGGAAAATCTTCAACGTCCATTTCCGCAATATCCAGGGCAAGTTTCTCAACTTCCGCGAAACCTTCCCTGACGACGGAGACGTGGACATGATCCGGGCCATGCGGGTCTACAAAGAGGTGGGCTACGACGGGATGATCATGCCCGACCATGTCCCGCGTATCGAAGGCGACGAGCGCAGCCGCCAGGCATTCGCCTTCGCCTTCGGCTATATTCAGGCGCTGATCCAGCTGGTCTCTTCGGAAGACTGAGGCCGCGGTATCCCCGCGTCCGCCTTCTGTCCTTGGACCATTCATGTTTCTCAGCGGGCGAGCGTGTCCCAGCTGCTCCGGCGCCGGCGGCCCGCCAAGCAGCCGGTAATTGCTACGATGTGGGTTTCCGAAAACCGGGACGCAACCCGCTCAAGCTGTGCAGGATCGTGTCCGCAAACTCAACAATGCCGGCGAGCGGCGCAGCGGCCGTTATGTGCTGTACTGGGCGCAGATGAACCGCCGCGCGGAGGCCAACCACGCGCTCGCCTTCGCGGCCGAGCTGGCCAACCGGCTGGATAAACCCCTGCTGTTTTACGAAGGACTGACCTGTTCGTATCCGTTCGCCAGCGATCGCTTTCACACGTTCCTTCTGGAGGGGGTCCCTGCCACGGCCCGCCGCTTGGGAGAGCTGGGCATCGGTTACGTTTTCTATCTCCGGCGGCGCCGCTCCGACCCGGACGACGTCTTCTATCGGCTGGCGGCGGATGCAGCTGCGGTGGTGGCCGACGACTATCCGACCTTCGTCGCCCGGCAGTATAACGCCTCCGTGCCGCCGAAGCTGGAGGTGGCCTACTACGTCGTGGATTCCAGTTGCGTGGTGCCGATGAGCCGGCACCCCAAACGGGAATATGCGGCTGCGACTCTGCGTCCGAAAATCCGAAGGGCGTTGCCCGAATGCCTGCGGCCGGTCGAAGAGATCCGCGTCAAGCGGCGCTGGAAGTACTCTCCGCCGCCGTTCCACACTACGGTGCGGGGGCCGGAGATTCCCGAGCTGGTCGCTGCGTGTGAAATTGATCACGGCGTGAGGGCATCTACGGCGTTTCGAGGCGGGCGCCCGGAGGCGCTCGAGCGGCTGGAGCGGTTTCTCCGGCGCAATCTGCGCCGCTATGCGGAACTGCGTAATGAGCCGTCCGCGCATGCCACCTCGCGGCTGAGCCCCTATCTGCACTTCGGGCACATCTCCTCGCTCGAAGTCGCGCTTGCGGCGACCAGCTATGCACGGGCACACGGCTTTTCCGCGGAGGCTTTCCTGGAAGAGCTCATCGTGCGGAGGGAGCTCGCCTTTAACTTCGTACGGCACACGGAAGATTACCGGAGCCTGACGGCACTGCCCCAGTGGGCCCGCGACACGCTGCGGCGGCATGCGGCGGACCGGCGCCGGCCGGTCTACGACCGTGAGGCGTTCGAGCATGCCCAAACGCACGATGCACTCTGGAACGCGACGCAGAAAGAACTGCGGCTGCGCGGCGTGATTCATGGTTACTACCGCATGTATTGGGGCAAGAAAATCATCGAGTGGTCGGCGACGCCGGAGCAGGCTCTGGCGACGATGATTTATCTGCACGACCGCTATGCGCTCGATGGGCGCGACCCGAACACTTATACAAACATCCTCTGGTGTTTCGGCCTGCACGATCGTCCGTTTGCCGAGCGGCCTGTGTTCGGCAAGGTGCGTTATATGTCACTAGAGGGCATGCGCCGCAAGACGGACGTTGCGGCTTACGTGCGGGAGATCGAGCACCTGGAGCGCACCGGCGAAGATCCGCTTCGCCTTTAACAGCTTTCTGCGCTGATGCGTTGCTTCAGTTAGCAGGTCAAGTCGGCCAACAAGCGGACAGTACCCGAAGCAGGACCGGTTCCGAAACCCACGCTCCAGCAACGCGAGGGGCTGGAGAGCGTGAGCGCCAAGTTCCGGGTCCTCGCCCGCGCCAGGAAGCCGACTGTCGTCCTGCATCATCCCCACACCGCAGCATCTAAAATGACCTGGCGGGCGGCCTCGACGTCTCTTGAACGCGAACTGCCTTCCCTCAAGCTCTACGCCGGCGCTGGTCGGTACTGGCACCCGAATGGCCCAAGATCCTCCTTGGAGGAGACGTTGAGCCTGACCAAAAGGGGCCCGACGCTCGATTTCATCGTGGAATGAGGGATGCCTGACCCACGACGCGCGGTGGTGGGCGCGGCAGGACTCGAACCTACGACCTCCTGCGTGTGAAGCAGGCGCTCTAACCAACTGAGCTACGCGCCCTCGCGGGGGGTGGCGCGGGCCGCGCGGGAGCGGGGGTATGAGGGCGGGGCGCGGCCCGACGCCACTCGGCTATTATAACAGTGATGGCAACGCGGGAGGCGGCCCAAAGCCCGCCCCTGTCACTCTCCAAGCTCGCGGAACTGGAAGCCAGCCTCGGCCAAGTCCTTCGCGGCAAGCCGGAGGTGGTTCGCCTGTCTCTGGTCTGCCTGCTGGCCCGCGGCCACCTGCTCATCGAAGACGTACCCGGCGTCGGGAAAACCACGCTCGCGCAGGCCCTGGCGCGCTCCGTGCAGTGCAGTTTCCACCGGCTCCAGTTTACCAGCGACATGCTTCCGAGTGACGTGCTCGGCGTGGTGATCTACAACGCCCTCACCCAGGCTTTCGAATTCAAGAAGGGCCCGGTGTTCACGCACTTCCTCCTGGCGGACGAAATCAACCGGACGACGCCCAAGACCCAGTCGGCGCTGCTCGAAGCGATGAACGAGCGCCAGGTCACCATGGACGGGCGCTCCTACCGGCTGCCGGAACCCTTCATGGTCATCGCCACGCAAAACCCGGTCGAGCATCATGGCACTTACCCGCTGCCGGAATCACAGCTGGACCGGTTCTTGATGCGGATTCGTGTGGGCTACCCGGATGCCGCCAGCGAACGCGAGATCCTCCGCAGCGGCCCTTCGCCGCTGGAAAAGCTGCGGCCCGTGCTCACCGCTGAAGAGGTTCTGGAGTGGCAGGAGCGTGCCCAGCAGGTGACGGTGGACGATGCGCTCGTGGATTACATGATGGCGCTCGTCGCAAAGACGCGTGCGCGCGAGGCCTTCACGCTGGGCGTGAGCCCTCGTGGCGCCCAGGCGCTTTATCGCGCAACACAGGCTCTCGCTCTGCTCGAAGGGCGGGATTACGCCCTGCCGGATGACGTCAAGCGGCTCGCCGTCCCGGTGTTCGCCCACCGCGTGGTGGTCAACACCCGCGTAGCTTTGGCGCAGCGGCCGACCGAATTTGCCGAGCGCGTGCTCGAGGAAATCCTCCGCGAAGTGGAAGTCCCACTCTGATCCGAACGCTTGCCCCGAGAGCGCCTCCTGCGCCGGCGCTATCCTGAGACTGACACCCCATGCGAACCGCCATCATCGGCTTGCCCATGGTGGGCAAGACGTCCCTGTTCACCATTCTCACCGGACCGCACAAGCAGGCCCGGCTCGGCACGATGGAAGCGCGTGTCGGCGTGGCCCGGGTCCCGGATCCGCGGGTGGATGCCCTGGCGAGGCTCTTCCAGCCGCAAAAAGTCACTTACGCCACGGTGGAGTACGTGGACTTTCCCTCGATTTCAAGGGAGGTCTTGCAGGACCCCGGATATCTGGCGAGCTTGCGCCTGGCCGACGCACTCGCTCATGTGCTGCGCCTGTTTCAGAGCGAGACCGTACCCCACGAAAAAGGCTCCATCGACCCCGTGCGCGATGCGGCGGATGTGGAAACTGAGCTGATTCTGAGCGATTTGCTGGTGGCCGAAAAGCGCCTCGAGCGGCTGGAGAAGGACCGCAAGAAGATGAAGAGCGCCGAGCTCGACCACGAGTTCCGGCTGCTCGAGCAGGTCCGGGCGGCGCTCGAGTCCGGACGGCCGCTGCGGGCCCTCGAGCTCAGCCCGGAAGAGGAAAAGCGACTCCGCGGGTTCCAGTTTCTCACGCAGAAGCCCCTGCTTTACGTACTCAACGTGGGCGAGGAAGACGCGCCGCGGCTCCACCAGATCGAGGAGGAGTTTCGCAAGGGGCCGCTTGCAGCCCACCCGCGCACGGCGGTGACGGCCATCGCCGGAAAGCTCGAGGCCGAGCTGGCCGAACTGGGCCCGGAAGAGGCCCGCCAGTACCTGGAAAGCTTCGGATTGAAAGAGTCCGGGCTCGAGCGGCTGATCGCCGCCACCTATTCGTTGCTCGGCCTGATGTCGGTGCTCACCGGAAGTGAAACCGAGGTTCGCGCCTGGGCGATCCCGCTGGACACGCCGGCCCTCAAAGCCGCAGGCGCCATCCATACCGATTTCGAGAAGAAGTTTATCCGCGCCGAGGTCGTCAACTGGAAGGACTTGGTCGAAAGCGGGGGATTTGCGGGAGCGCGCGAGCGCGGACTGCTCCGGGTTGAGGGCAAAGACTATATCGTCAAAGACGGCGACGTGCTGCTCATCCGCCACGGTTGATCCGCGGCGGCAAGGGGCGAAGCCGCAGCGCGCGCAGACTTTCCGTCACGGCGGGCAACAAGGTCAGCAGGCCGCCGGCCGCGCACAGCCAGGCGAACCAGTCCCCGTAACGCGTGTAGAGCGTCCGATCCTGCACCCAGGAGAAATGTGTGCGGAGGGCAGCCTCCTGGAAGGGCGGCAGCCGGTCGGTGAGCCGGCCGGTCGGGTCGATCGCGGTGGTGATCCCGTCGTTGGTCGCCCGCAGAAGCCAGCGGCGATTCTCGGCCGCGCGCATGCGCGCGATCTTCAGGTGCTGTTCTCGCGCGGCGGTGTTGCCAAAGTAGCCGTCGTTGGAGATATTCACGAGCACTTCAGCGCCTTCGGCAGCGAACCGGCGGACGAAATGCGGGAACGCGGCCTCGTAGCAAATGAACAGCCCCACGACGCCTGCGTCGGTACGGAACACTTTCAGCGAGGAGCCCGGCTGGAAATTGCCGGCCTCCGGGGTGATCTTGTTGATGAAACCGAAGTACTTGGGGACGAATTCGCCGAAGGGGACGAGGTGGATCTTATCGTAGCGGCCTGCGGGCTCACCGCTCGGCGCGAGCACGACGGCGGAGTTGAGGGGCTCGCCGCGCGGCGTGTGGGCCACCGTTCCGATCACGGTCCAGCTTCGCGCCAGGCGCGCCAGTCCAGTGACCAGCTCGCGGAAATGCGAGTCCGCATAGTAGTAAAACGGCGCGGGTACCTCGGGCCACACCAGCAGCCGGGGCGGCGGTTCGTCGGTCGTGAGCGAGGCCTGCAACGACAGATACGAGATCCGGCGCTCGGTTTCCTCGAGCTGGGTGCGGGTCCAGTCGGCTTCCTGCGGAAGATTGGGCTGAATGAGCACGGCCGTCTCGTTGCCGGCGCGCGGGGCTGGCAACGGCGGCAACAGGTAAAGTAAGGGCAGTGCGAGCACCCAGGCCAGATGTCGCCGCGGACGCCGCAGCAGAGCCAGCGCCAGGGCTGCATTCATCAACGCAAAGACGTAGGACAGACCGTAGACGCCCGTGAGCGGCGCCAGCCGCATCGGGATGCCCATGTCAATGCCGGCGTTGCCCAGCGCCTGCCATGGAAACCCGAGCGGAGCGTGCAATCGCTCGATCGCCACCCAGAGGGCGGCGACCGCGGGCAGAGCCCACCACCAGCCGAGCACGGCGCCCGCAGCGACGGCAAACGCCGCCATGTGCAAAGCCTTGACGGCGCAAAATAGCAGGAAAACACCCCAGCTTCCCGCCGTTCCCAGGCCGCCGTAGGTCGCCAGCACGTACTGGATCCAGTAGCACGCGCCGAACCAGTAGGCGAATCCCGCAGCGTAGCCACACAGTGCGCGCTCCCGCCAGTGACGCGCCCGTCCTACGGCGACCAGAAGCGGCGCCAGACACACAGGCGCCAGCCACGCAAGATCGAAACGCGGAAAGACCGCGACGAGAGCTGCGCCGGACAGGACGGAGAGGAAGAGATTCAACGTGGCGAGCGCGCCTCTTCGCTGATCCGGTCGGCCATATAGGAACTCCGAACGAGCGGGCCGCTGAACACCATCTGGAAACCAAGCGACAGCCCGTGGCGACGCCAGGCCTCAAACTCTTCGGGCTCCACATACCGGCTCACGGGCAGACTGCGCCGGGTGGGCTGCAAGTACTGCCCGATGGTGACGATATCCACATACACCGCCCGCAGGTCCCGCAACACCTGTTCCACCTCGGCGGCCTGCTCGCCAAGGCCGAGCATGAGCCCGGATTTGGTAAGGGCAGCGGGCCGGTGCTGCTTGGCAAAGCGAAGAACCTCGAGGGACTGTTCGTAGTGCGCCTGGGGCCTTACGCGGCGGTAGAGCCGCGGCACCGTTTCCACGTTGTGATTGAAGATGTCCGGGCCGGCGTCCAGCACGGCCGCGACCGCCTCCAGATCTCCGCGGAAGTCCGGAGTCAGCACCTCGATGCGTGCCTGAGGCAGGCGGCGTCGCAACGCGGCGATGGTGCGGGCAAAGTGTGAAGCTCCGCCGTCGGGAAGGTCGTCGCGATTGACACTGGTGAGGACGACGTGCCGCAGGGCGAGCGCCGCCGCCATTTCGGCCACATGTTCGGGCTCGTCCGGGTCGGGAGGCGGCGGTAATTTGGCCTTCGGCACCGCACAAAAGCCGCAGCCTCGCGTGCAGAGGTTCCCAAGAATCATAAAGGTGGCGGTGCCGCGGTGGAAACACTCGTGCAGGTTTGGACAGCGGGCCGATTCGCAGACGGTATGAAGCCGCAGGCGTCGCAGCTCTCGCTTGAGTCGTTGGACGTTTTCGTGATGCGCGGCGGGCTTGCGAACCCAGGCGGGAAGCCGTGGCGGAGACGGCTGAATCTGGATGAACAGTTCGGCCACGGCTTCAGTATTTCCGCAGCAGCGGCTTGAAGCCGGCTGCTTCCAGTTCGTTGCGCGTGCGAGACGTCTCGTCGGGCCCGGAGAGCGGTCCCACAAGAACTCGGAAAAGATCCTCCGTGGGGTGGGGCGCGATGAGGACGCGAAAGCCCTTTTTCTTGAGGACGTCCGCGACGATTTCAGCCTCGGAGCGCTTCACGGCCGCCACCTGCCAGAAGCTCTGGCCCGGTGCGGGCTCGGTCGGCGCCGCCGTGGTCTCTGCGGGAGAGCTCACTCGCTCGCCGGCTTGGGGCGGGGGCTCGGCGGACGCAGCCGGGTTCGGCGTGACGGCTTCCGGGGACGTCGCTGCAGGTCCCGCCGGGGACGGCGCTGAGCCCGGAGTTGAGGCGGCCGCGCGCACGGATTCGGACTGCCGGGCTACAGCCTCGGGCGGCGATGCCGCATTGCGCCCGAGGACGTATCCCATCGTGAAAAACACGCCGAGGAGAACCACGACGATGAACAGAATGCTGAGCAATTCCCGGTTGCCCAGCACGACTTCGAACTGACCGTCTTCCTTGGGCATGGCTTCTTCTCCGAGGTTACCGCATCGGGGTTGCCGCGTCGTGCCCGGCCGGTGCGGCCAGAGCGGAACGTCCGCCGCACAACACAATCCCTAGGTCGCGTCGGCGCTCACGGGAAGGGGAAACGGGGTGCCGTCGGGTGAAAATGGTCGGGGCGAGTGGATTTGAACCACCGGCCTCCTGGTCCCGAACCAGGCGCTCTAACCAGGCTGAGCCACGCCCCGATCCGTCCTCAGTGTACCACGCGGCCTGCTTCAATACGGCGGCCCCAACCGTACGAACTCGAATCGCAGCGGATCCAGGCCTCGCTCCTTCAACTGCCGGATGCATTCGGCCGCCGAATCGCCGATCGCCTCGATCTTCCGCAGCGGCAGGGTCTGAGGGGTATAAATCTCCAAGGCAACAAACTTGCCCTGCAGCGCGTGCCGCTCTTCGAGCGTCAGGCGCTCCGGCGGGCGCCCGATCACCTGCTTGGGATCAATGCGCGAGGTCGCGGCCATAGACACAGGATTGTAACCCAGGCCGGCGGCGGCGCGCGGGTCAGAATTTCTTCAGTTCCGCGATCACAGCCGCCAGGCCTTTGGTCCGGTAGATCTCGGCCAGCCGCTGCTCCTCGGCCGAGGGCGCCACCACACGGGCCAGCCGCGGGTCAGACAGCACGCTTCGCGGAGGGATCCAGAGCGAGCCGTCGGCGAACTCAACCTGACTGACAAAGCCCGTCATGGCGGAGATCGAAAGCGGTCCTCCCGGGCTGCTGGCAAACCGCAGCGAAACCGCTTCCTGAGTTGTTGCCCTTGCTCCTGGAGCAAGCTTGAGGCCCGAAGCGGGCAGGGAACCGGCAAAGAATTCGCGCCCGTCGCGGTCACGCACGATCCAGCCGATCTCCACGTGGCGAATCTCCCGCGTGGAAACGTTGCGGACCTCGACACGCGGCGTGTGTGCCTCATTGCCCGCCACCTCCGCCGTTCCGAACAGAGGCTCGACCGGCGCTCCCGGGAACCGCAGGAAAGCGAACTGGATCTGGTGTCCTCCGAAAGCGGTCGGAGGCGCACGGCGGACCACTTGCACGTCCAGGCGGGGCCGTGCGGCTTGTCGCGCCAGAGTGTCCAGCATTGCCCGCCGTAATCCCTCCTCGCCCTCCGTCTGCAGGACTTTCTTGAAGTGGGCCCGGTCTCGCTGTGCCTCGAGTTCCCAAGCCAGCATGGCGCGCCGCGACTCGAGCCGGTCGGGACCGTAAAAACTCAGATCCTCGAACAGCACGCCGTCCAGACTCACTTCCACCAGCGGCCCGCCCGGAGGTGCAGGCGGGCGCAACAGTCTCAAGTCCACTCGCACGGGAAACGTTTCGCCCGGGGCGACATTCAGACTCGGCACTGCCACCGAGGCTTTGCCGCCCGGGGAAACCTCCTGCGCGACGACACGAAGCACCACACCGCGGATTCGTTGGGAGGCGGTGTTGCGCAGCACCAGCGACGTCTTCAGATCGAGCATCAGGGTGTTGCCTCGGGCAGCGGCGCGGGACTCGCCCCAATCGGCCGCAACAACCGCCACGGGCGAGTCCGTAGGAAAGTCAATTTTGAGCCGCGCCTGGGGCAGTTCGCTCTGCGCCTGAGCGGCGCAGGCCCATGCGGCGATCATTGCCAGCCTAATGCGCATACACCAGATTCACCGTCACGTAGCCGGTCTCCGCATCCACGAAGCGGGCCCGCAGCACGCCCTGGGTGTTCACCGTGTACGTCACGTCGCCGCTCGAGGGGTGTTGCAGCTTCAGCACCGCCTCTCCCTGGCGCAGTGCGATGCCGTCGGATGCCGCCTCGAGCACGACGACATCGGGAGGCGGACCCGGTTCCAGCCTCGGGCGCTGCAACAGCCACGTCGCAAGCAGCAACGCCGCCACAGGGACGGCAGTCGCGGCCATCCGCCATCGCGAGCGGCCGGGAACCGGCTCAGGCCCCACGCATTCGCCCGCCGCCAGACCGACGTGGATGTTGGCCCGCATTTCCGCGGCCAAACGCTCCCAGTTCAGCCCCGCCGGCTCATCCCAGGCCATGGCTCGAAGCGCCGTGCGGGCCTCCCGAAACCGCTCCACTTCGCACCGGCAGGCCGCACAGCGCCGCACATGGCCCGCCACGCGCAACCGGCGGAGCCATTCCAGTTCGCCTCCCGCGTAAAGAGCCAGCTCGGCTGCGTCCGGATGGGTCATGGTTTGCATTTCTCCCAATAGCGACGGAACTTGACGCGCGCGTTGGCGATATGGGAACGCACCGTGGCCTTTGAGCAGCCCAGGCGGCGCGCCACCTCCCCCGGCGGCAGGTCTTCGACGTCGCGCAGCAGCAGCGCCAGGCGCTCGCGCTCCGTAAGCATTCGCAGTCCTTCGTCAAGCCAGGCTCTGCGCTCCCGCCGCAGCAGGAGCTGCTCGGGATTTTCCGGAACGGCGGCGGAGAGCGGCTCGGGGAGTTCTTCGAGCTCCGTGAAATTCATGCGCCCGTGCCGGCGCAGAAAATCTATAGCGGTATTGGTGGCGATCCGCGAGAGCCAGTGAGCGGCTTTTTCGGGATCTCGCAGTTGCTCTTCGCGCTGGAGCGCCTTGATGAACGCCTCCTGAGTGAGATCCTGGGCGTCCTCGACATTGCCGACGATGCGGTAAATGAGCAGAAAGATGCGGCGCAGATGAGCCGCGATGAAGCGATTCTTGCGCTCCGCGGCCTCTTGAACGCCTTGCTCCAGGGTTCCGTTCATGGCGCGCCATGCGCCCGCCGCCGTCGCCATACGCCTATCAACTTTGACGCGAAAATCGCGGAAACGTGCAAGGCATGGCAGCTCCTTGCCAGCGTTGCTTCCACAGCCGGATCCGGCGAGGCGCTATCCTTGAGTATATGAGAGCTGTCGCGGTGGTGGGCATCGGTAAAACCCCCTTCGGTGCTTTCCCCGACCGCGACCTCCGGAGTCTGGCCGTGGAGGCCTGCCAGAGATGTCTGGAGGATGCC
This sequence comes from Bryobacteraceae bacterium, assembly GCA_035575135.1. Classification (GTDB taxonomy): domain Bacteria; phylum Acidobacteriota; class Terriglobia; order Bryobacterales; family Bryobacteraceae; genus JANWXD01. Next base: position 1,719 of record DATLYE010000079.1, on the reverse strand, counting down.
CATGCCCGTCCCGGCCAGGTGGAGGCATTCTATTTAGGGAATTTTGCAGGGCCGGCCTTTGTGGGGCAAAACCACCTGGCCCCGTATGTCGCCGCCTCCATGGGCATCCTGGATGTGCCGGCTACCCGCTTTGAGGCGGCTTGCGCTTCGAGCGGCTCGGCCTTTTTCCATGCCTGGTCGGCGGTGGCCGCGGGCATCTACGACGTGGTGCTGGTGGCCGGAGTCGAGAAGATGACCAACCAGCCCACTCCCCGCGTGACGGAGATTCTGGCTTCGGCCGGCGACCTCGGCGGCGAGATCAAGGCCGGCGCCACGTTTCCGGCTTTGTTCGCCATGATCGCCCGCCGCCATATGTATCAGTACGGAACGCGGCGCGAGCATTTGGCGGCGGTGGCCGTCAAGAACCACTCGAATGGCGCCAAGAATCCCTATGCGCACATGCGAAAGACCATTACTCTGGAGCAGGCGCTTGCGGGCAAGCCGGTGGCAGAGCCCCTGACGGTCTATGACTGCTCGCTGATCAGCGACGGGGCGGCGGCCGTGCTGCTGGCGCCGCTCGAGCGGGCCGCCGAGTTTACGGGCCGTCCCGTACGCGTGCTCGGTTGCGCGCAGACCTCCGATCACCTGGCACTCGAACAGAAGGAAGACATCACGACGTTTCCGGCCGTGCGCAAGGCCGCTGAGAAAGCCTACCGTATGGCGGGAGTCTCCGCTGCCGACATTGAGTTCGCCGAGGTGCACGATTGCTTTACGATCGCGGAAATTATTGCAATCGAGGATCTCGGCTTCGTGAAGAAAGGCGAGGGTGGTCCGTACACGGCCGAGGGACGCACCTGCCTGGCGGGAGAAAAACCTGTGAACGCCAGCGGCGGCCTCAAATCCAAGGGTCACCCGGTCGGCGCTACCGGAGTGGGCCAGATCTGTGACGTCGCTTTGCAAATCCGCGGTGAGGCAGGGGAGCTGCAGCTGCGGCGGCATTCGATCGGGCTGGCGCAGAACCTGGGCGGCTCGGGCGCCACGGGAGTAGTCACGATCCTGGGGGCGCCATGACGCAGCCGGAGGTTCTGGGGTCCGGTGTGGTTTACACCGAGACCGTGGTGCACGCTGCGCCGGAAGCCTACCTCAACGAAGCGCCGTATCAGATCGCCATTGTCTCGCTGGATGGCGGCGGACGGATCACGGCACGCATCGAAGGCGAGCGCGTCGCGATCGGCGACCGCGTCGCCTTCCAGGAATTTCGCAACGGCATTCCGATTTTCGTCAAACGCACATGAGACTCGCGGAACGAATGAGCCGTATCGGCGTAGAGACCGCCTTCGAAGTTCTGGTGCGTGCCCGTGAACTGGAGCGGCAGGGCCGCCGGGTCATTCACCTGGAAATCGGCGAACCGGACTTTCCCACGCCGCGGCACATTGTCGAAGCGGCCAAGCGCGCCCTCGATGAGGGCTGGACCCATTACGGGCCCACGCAAGGATATCCGGAGCTCCGGGAGGCCGTCGCGGCCTATGTCTGCCGCACGCGCGGCGTGAGTGTCGGCCCCGAGCACGTCTCGATCGTGCCCGGGGGCAAGCCGATCATCTTTTTTCCCATGCTCGCGCTGTTGGAGCCCGGGGACGAGGTCATTTACCCGAACCCCGGCTTCCCGATTTACGAGTCCATGATCCGTTTCCTCGGCGCACGCCCGGTGCCGATTCCTCTTGAGGAGTGCCGCGGTTTTTC